>PNNC01000196.1 GCA_013824015.1 Polaromonas sp. | reverse complement strand
GCGGGGGTCGGCAGAACTCGCTTCGCTCGGACAACTGCCGCCCTGATCCCGCCTCCATCTGCGCTCCTCGGCCCAGCCCGACGGGTGGGGGAGAAAACCAATGCGGGGGCAAAAATCCGGAGCAGTAGAAGCGCGCAGCGCTTCTACTGCGGGAATCCCAACGAGCGGTCATGTGTGCACGCGAGCGCAGCGCACGCGGCCACATGAAGTCCCCCTCCATCGCCCAGCGGGGCGAGGGAGGGGCTAGGGGTGGGAGTGGGGAGTTCAGTCCTGCTGTCTGAGGCAGACCCGGGTGCTGCGGCTTGCCAGCGCATCAGCCGCCGTGTGCCTTGCGAAAGCGCTCCTCTTCCTGCAGCCTCAGCACCCGCCGCTGCACCTTGCCAGTGGTGGTCATGGGCAAGGCGTCGAGGAACTCGATCTCCTTGGGGTATTCGTAAGGCGCGAGCAGGCCCTTCACATGGTTTTGCAGCCGGGCCACCAGTTCAGCATCGAACTGGCCCTCAGCCCCTGTCTGGCAGGCGCGTTCAGCTATGAAATCAGGAGCAAGCACGACATAGGCCTTGACCACGGCGCCGCGCTCGCGGTCCGGCTTGGGCACCACCGCGGCGTTTGCGACCGCCGGGTGCTTGACCAGGCAGTTTTCGATTTCACCGGGGCCGATGCGGTAACCGGCCGCCTTGAACACATCGTCGGCGCGCCCCTGGTACCAGAGGTAGCCGTCTTCGTCGCGCGTGGCCAGGTCGCCGGTGCGGCACCAGTCGCCGGTGAACTTGGCCTGGGTGGCCGCGTCCTTCTTCCAGTAACCGAGAAAGAAGATCGGGTCGGGATCGCCGTGGATGTCGAAGCGGTTCACCGCGACATCGCCAGGCACGCCGACAGGGCACTCCCTGCCCTCATCATCGATCACCGCCACGCGGTGACCCGGGTAGCCTTTGCCCATGCTGCCGGGCCGCGCCGGCCACAGCGCCGAGCAGTTGCCCACCACGTAGTTGATCTCGGTCTGCCCGAACATTTCGTTGACCACGACGCCGAGTTCATCGCGGCAGTACGCAAACACCGCGTCGCCGACCGCCTCGCCGGCACTCATCATGGCTTGAAGCTTCAATTTGAACTGCTGGCGCGGATGCGGATAGGCCTTCATCATGGCTTTGAGCGCGGTAGGAAACAGAAAGGTGTGGGTCACACCCTGTTCGGCCATCAGGCTGAAGGCCAGTTCGGGACTGAAACGGCCGTTGAAGGCCACGATGGGCCGGCCGAAGTACAGGGTCGGTAACATTGCGTCCATCAAGCCGCCGGTCCAGGCCCAGTCCGCCGGTGACCAGAAAACGCTTTGCGTTTCTGGCTCCGGCAGACTGGGCTTCGCCCCTCTCAGGCTCGCCCCCTCCCGACCCCTCCCCCGCGCGGGGGAGGGGGTCGGTACGCCACCGTCAGTGGGGAAACCAAACCAGTTCTGGCTGCAAATAAAACCCGGCAGGTTGCCGATCAGCGCGCGGTGCGCCAGCAGCGCGCCCTTGGGCGGGCCGGTGGTGCCGCTGGTGTAAATCAGGATGGCGGCATCGTCGGCTTTGGTTTTCACCATGTCAAACGGCCGTGTCTGCCCGGCCAGCGCAGTTTCATAATCCAGGTCGCCCTGCCCCGCCGCCGCGCCGGCCGCCATCACCGTGCGCAGGGCCGGGCAGCGGCTGCGCACCGCCTGGATGTTGGCCATCGAGCTTTCATCGCAGATCGCCAGCACCGCATCGCTGTCCTGCAGCCGGTATTCCAGCGCTTCCGGCCCGAACAGCATGGACAGCGGCATCGCCACCGCGCCCATCTGGAACACCGCCATGTAGGCCACGGCGGTTTCAAAACGCTGCGGCATCACGATGGCGACGCGGTCACCGCGCTTCACGCCAAGCTTGACCAGCGCATGACTCAGCGCGTCGGCTGCGCGCTGCAGCTCGGAATAAGTATAAAAAAGGGTCGCAGCCCCTGTCCTGTGGGCGCGGACAGCTACTCTTTTTGTAGCAACTCCAGCGCCCTCGGACTGCGCCCAGCGGGCGCAGCAGACGTCGGCGATGTTGAAGTACTCATCAACCCGCCAGCGGAAAGTGCTGTGCAGGGCGGCGTAAAAATCCGGTGATGGCGCGGCAGCGATGTCCCTGCCTTGACTGTGGGGCGCAGAAAGTCTCTTTATCATCACCCCAATGTACAAAGAAAAGCGCATCTCCCGCAGCGAGTTAGTCCCTATACGCGGCATTGATTACCACGTGCGCCACTGGGGCGAAGCCTCCAGCGCCTTGCCGCCACTGGTGCTGGTGCATGGCTGGATGGATGTGTCCGCGTCTTACCAGTTTGTGGTGGACGCGCTGTCCGATGCCTTTGTCCAGGGCCGCAGCATCATCGCGCCCGACTGGCGCGGTTATGGCAAGACCGGCAGCGCAGGGGCCGACAACTTCTGGTTTCCCGACTACCTGGCCGACCTCGATTTCCTGCTGGACCACTATGTCGGCGACCAGGCCGTCGACCTGGTCGGTCACAGCATGGGCGGCAATGTCGCCATGTTGTACGCCGGCGTGCGTCCGGGCCGCATCCGCAAGCTGATCAACCTCGAGGGTTTCGGCATGCCAGCCACCCGGGCCAGCCAGGCACCAGGCCGTTTCGCCAAATGGATGGACGAGCTCAAGAGCCTGCACAAGGGGGAGATGGCGCTCAAGCCTTACAAGGATGCCGACGGTGTGGCCAGGCGCCTGATGCGCACCAATCCGCGCCTGACGCAGGCCAAGGCCGACTGGCTGGCCCGGCACTGGGCCGCCCCCGACGCGCAGGGTCAATGGAACATCCTCGGCGACGCGGCCCACAAGATCACCAATGCGCAGCTTTACCGCGTCGACGAGGTGCTGGAGATCTACCGCAACATCAGCGCGCCGACGCTGGCCATCGAAGCCTCGGACGATTCGCTGGGCAAATGGTGGCAGGGCAAATACACACTGGCCGAATACCACGAACGGCTCAAGGCCGTGCCGCAACTGGCGACCGCGGTGGTGCAGGACGCGGGCCACATGTTGCACCATGACCAGCCGGAACAGCTCGCCAGCCTGATCGAAAGTTTCCTGACGGGATGATTGCCTACAGGAAGTAGGCCGGTTTTAGGGCAAACTTGACGCTTTTTGAGCGCTATCAGAGGACCCCGATGACAGTCACCGCTTCCATCGACCAGGAAAACTTCCGCAACATCCTCAAGCGCAACATCAGCTTGCCACTGGGCATAGGCGCCCTCAGCTCACTGATTTTTGTCGGCCTGATCTTTTTCCTGCTGTCCACGCTGAACCTGGTTGACCACACCCAGCGCGTGATCGGCAACGCCAACGAAACTGCCAAGCTCAGCATAGACATGGAAACCGGCATGCGCGGCTTCCTGATCACTGGCGACGAAAGTTTCCTGCAGCCCTACGAGATCGCCCGCTCACGCATGATGACCGAGCTCAGCGGGCTCCGGGAGATGGTCGCCGACAACCCGGCGCAGGTGGACCGCATCAAACGCATCGAAGGGTTGCAGACGCAGTGGAATGCGTTCGCCCGCGAGGTCATCGACAAGCGCCGCAACAACCTGGCTTACGAGCAGGACATCCGCCTGGGACGCGGCAAGGGCCTGACCGATGAAATCCGCCGTGAGTTCAACGGCTTCATCACGATGGAGCAGCGGCTGCTGGTGCAGCGCAGCGACGACGCGCGCAGCACCACGCAGTGGAGCGTGGCCGCCTATCTGGCCTTCACGCTGGGCCTGAGCGGCTTGTTGGCATTCTTCGGCCGGCGCGAGTTGCTGCGCCTGTCGGAGACCTACGGGGTCGCGCTCAAGCAACAGGCCGAGGACGCCGATGTGCTGCAGGAAGTCGGCTGGCTGCGCAGTGGCCAGACCCGGCTGGCCGAGCAGATGATCGGCCAGCAGGCGCTGGGACCGCTGGGCCGCAGCGCGCTCGACTTCCTGGCGCACTACCTGGGCGTCGCGGTGGCGGCCCTGTATGTGCGCGAGGACACCGGCCGCCTGCAGCGGGTCGCGGCCTACGGCTTCAGCAAGGAGGTTGAGGACAAGCCGCAGTCGTTTTACAGTGCCGACGGCCTGGTCGGCCAGGCCGCCCTGGAAAACCGCGTGCTGCAGCTCGACGACTTGCCGGACAACTACCTGACCGTGACCTCCGGGCTGGGGCAGACAGCGCCGCGCCATGTGCTGATCGTGCCGGTGCTGCATGACGGACAGGTCAATGGCGTGGCCGAGCTGGCCTTTCTGCGTGAACTCAGCAAGCGCGACGTCGAATTCGTCAAGCTGGTGGCCGGCAGCATAGGCACGGCGATCCACGGCGCGATGGTGCGTGAACGGGTGCAGAACCTGCTGGGCGAAACCCAGCAGCTCAACGAGGAACTGCAGGTCCAGCAGGAGGAACTGCGCACGGCCAACGAGGAGCTCGAGGAGCAGTCGCGCGTGCTCAAGGAGTCGCAGGCCAACCTGGAGAACCAGCAGGCCGAACTCGAGCAGACCAACGAACAACTGGCCGAGCAGGCGCTCAAGCTGGACCAGAAAAACAGCGCCCTCAATGAGGCGCAGGTGGCGCTGGAAGAACGCGCGGCCGAACTCACGCGCGCCAGCCGTTACAAGTCCGAGTTCCTCGCCAACATGTCGCACGAGTTGCGCACCCCGCTCAACAGCTCGCTGATCCTCGCAAAACTGCTGTCGGACAATTCCAAGGGCAACCTCAGTGAAGAGCAGGTCAAGTTCGCGCAGTCGATCTATTCAGCCGGCAACGACCTGCTCAACCTGATCAACGACATCCTGGACATCTCCAAGGTCGAGGCCGGCAAGCTCGAACTCTCGCCCGAAAACATCATGGTCGGCAAACTCGCCGATTCGCTGAAATCGACCTTTTCACCACTTGCCAACCAGAAAAAACTGGCCTTCGAGGTCACGGTCGAGGCCAGCACCCCGGCCAGCTTCTTCAGCGACCGTCAGCGTGTCGAGCAGATCCTGAAAAACCTGCTGTCCAACGCCATCAAGTTCACCGAAACCGGCAAGGTCAGCCTGACCGTCTCCGGCGATGGCACCGGCCAGCTCGCGTTTGCGGTGCAGGACTCCGGCATCGGCATCCGCAGCGACCAGCAGCAACTGATTTTTGAAGCCTTCCAGCAGGCCGACGGCACCACCAGCCGGCGTTACGGCGGCACCGGCCTGGGCCTGTCGATCTCGCGCGACCTGGCGGCGCTGCTGGGCGGCAGCATCAGCGTCAAAAGCGCGGAAGGCCTGGGCAGTACCTTCACGCTCGTGCTGCCCCAGCAATGGCGCCAGCCGGACCTGCCGCCGCAAGCCGTCGCGCCGGTGCGCAGCGCGCCGGCGCCGGCGACCCTGCCGGCCAGCCTGCCGGTGCATGTGCCGACCTTTGCCGACGACCGGCACAAGGCGCCGGGCGGCCGGCTGGTGCTGGCGATCGAGGACGACCCGGTGTTTGCGGGCATCCTCTACGACCTGGCCCACGAGCTGCAGTACGGCTGCCTGATCGCGCATGGCGCCGAGGACGGATTTTCACTGGCCACCCAGTTCGTGCCCGACGCCATCCTGCTCGACATGAACCTGCCCGACCGCTCCGGCCTGTCGGTGTTGCAGCGGCTCAAGGAGAACCCGAAAACGCGCCACATCCCGGTGCATGTGGTCTCCGCCCAGGAGCGCACCGAAGCCGCGCTGCAACTGGGCGCGATCGGTTACGCGATCAAGCCGACCACGCGGGAACAGCTCAAGGAAGTGTTCAAGAAGCTCGAGGACAAACTCACGCAGAAGGTCAAGCGGGTGCTGCTGGTCGAGGACGATGCACGCCAGCGCGACAGCGTGACGCAATTGATTGGTGATGACGACGTGGAAATCACCGCGGTCGAGACCGGCGCCGAGGCGCTGGCCCTGCTGGGCACCACCATCTTCGACTGCATGATCATCGACCTCAAGCTGCCCGACATCCAGGGCAACGAGCTGCTGCGGCGCATGTCCACCGAGGACATCTGCTCCTTCCCGCCAGTCATCGTCTACACCGGCCGCAACCTGACGCGCGAGGAAGAGACCGAGCTGCTGCGCTACTCGCGCTCCATCATCATCAAGGGTGCGCGCTCACCCGAGCGCCTGCTCGATGAGGTCACGCTGTTCCTGCACAAGGTCGAGTCGGAGCTGTCGGCCGAGCGCCAGAGCATGCTGCAAACCTCGCGCAGCCGCGACCGCGTGTTCGAGGGCCGCAAGATCATGGTGGTCGACGACGATGTGCGCAACATCTTCGCGCTGACCAGCGCGCTGGAGCAAAAAGGCGTGCAGGTGGAAGTCGGCCGCAACGGGTTTGAGGCCATCAGCAAGCTCGACGAGATCAGCGACATCGACCTGGTGCTGATGGATGTGATGATGCCGGGCATGGACGGCCTGGAGGCCACGCGCCGCATCCGCCGCGACCCGCGCTTCCAGAAACTGCCCATCATTGCCGTCACCGCCAAGGCCATGAAGGACGACCAGGACCAGTGCCTGGCCGCCGGCACCAACGACTACCTGGCCAAGCCGCTGGACCTGGACCGCCTGATGTCGCTGCTGCGCGTCTGGATGCCCGCACTGGAACGCGTCTGATGCCCAAACGCGCAGCAGGCGCGGCCGCGCCCGAGCCCAGCAACCTCGACATCGAGCTGCCGCTTCTGATGGAAGCGATCTACCTGAAGTACAGCTACGACTTCCGCGACTATTCCGGCGCCTCGCAAAAACGCCGGGTGCTGCATGCCCTGTCGCAGCTCGACTGCCCCACTGTTTCGGCCTTGCAGGCGCGGGTGCTGCACGACCCGACCATGTTCCACCAGTTGCTGCAGTACCTGACGATCCCGGTCAGCGAGATGTTCCGCGACCCGGGCTTCTTCCTCGCCCTGCGCCAGCAGGTGATCCCGGTGCTGCGCACCTATCCCTCGTTCAAGGTCTGGATTGCCGGTTGCAGCACCGGCGAAGAGGTCTACTCGCTGGCCATCCTGCTCAGGGAAGAGGGTTTGCTGGACCGCGCGCTGATCTACGCCACCGACATCAACCCGGCGTCGCTGGAGAAGGCGCGCCAGGGCATCTTTTCGATGGGCAGCATCCAGGGCCACACCGCCAACTACCAGAAAGCCGGCGGCCTGCGCGCGTTTTCGGACTATTACACCGCCGCCTACAACGCCGCGATTTTTGACAAGTCACTGCGTGAGAACATCACCTTCGCCGACCACAGCCTGGCCACCGACAGCGTGTTTTCCGAAACCCAGCTGGTGCTGTGCCGAAACGTGCTGATCTACTTCAACAAGAAGCTGCAGGACCGCGCGCTGGGCCTGTTCCACGACTCGCTGAGCCGCCGCGGCTTCATGGGCCTGGGCAGCAAGGAAAGCATCGATTTTTCGGCCTATGCGACCCGCTTCGAGCCGGTGGTCAAGCCCGAGCGGATTTTCCGCAAGCTGTAGCAGCGCCGCCATGGACACCCTGAGTACTGCCAGGCAGCATCCGGTCCGCGCCGTCGTGATCGGTGCGTCGGCCGGCGGCGTCGAGGCGCTGCTGAACCTGCTGACCGGCTTGCCCGCGGATTTCCGGCTGCCCATCATTGCGGTGCTGCACCTGCCGCCGGATCGCGACAGCCGGCTCGCTGAAATTTTCCAGCATCGGCTGCCGATTGCCGTGCGCGAGGCCGCCGACAAGGAAGCAGTTGCGCCGGGCACGGTGTATTTCGCCGGTTCGGGCTACCACCTGCTGGTGGAAACCGACCACTCCTTCTCGCTGAGTTGCGAGGCACCGGTGCATTATTCGCGCCCTTCGATCGACGTGTTGATGGAGTCGGCCGCCGATGCCTGGGGTGCCGCACTGGCCGGCATTTTGCTCACCGGGGCCAACTACGACGGCGCCGCCGGCCTGGCTAAAATCAGGCGTCAAGGCGGGCTCACCGTGGTACAGGACCCGGCCGAAGCGCAGGTGCCCACCATGCCGGAGGCAGCCATCCGCAAGCTGCAACCCAGTTTTATCTTGCCGCTGTCCGGCATCCGCAACCTGCTTCTTGAACTGGACCAACACTCATGCTGAACCCCCACAGCGCCAAGCTCCTGATCGTGGACGACCTGCCCGAGAACCTGCTGGCACTCGAAGCGCTGATCCGCCAGGACAACCGCATCATCTTCCAGGCCTCGCGCGGCGAAGATGCGCTGAACCTGCTGCTCGAGCATGACTTTGCGCTGGCCATCCTCGACGTGCAGATGCCCGGCATGAACGGTTTCGAGCTCGCCGAGATGATGCGCAGCACCGACAAGACCCGTCACATCCCGATCGTGTTTGTCACGGCCGCCGGCAAGGAATCGAACTACGCCTTCAAGGGGTACGAGACCGGCGCGGTGGACTTCTTGTACAAGCCGCTGGACATCGAGGCCGTCAAGAGCAAGGTCAACGTGTTTGTCGAACTCTACCTGCAGCGCAACGAAACGCGGCGCCAGGTCCAGGCGCTCGAGAAAAGCCGCCAGGAGCAGGAGTTGCTGGTGCAGGAGCTGCAGCAGGCCCAGGGCGAGTTGCAGAACGCGGTGCGCATGCGCGACGACTTCATGTCCATGGTGGCGCACGAGCTGCGCACGCCGCTCAACACCCTGTTCCTCGAGGCGCAGCTGCGCAAGATGCAGCTGGACCGCGGCAACACCGCGATTTTTGACGCCGCCTACCTGCAGAAGATGGTGGCCCGCGACAAGCTGCAGGTGCAGAACATGGTGCGCCTGATCGATGACATGCTGGACGTGACCCGGCTGCGCAACAACCGCCTGTCGATACGCCCCAGCGAAGTCAACCTGCCGGCGCTGCTCGAGCGTGTGGTCGGCAACCTCGCCAACCAGGCCGCCGCGGCCGGCTGCAGCATCACGCTGCATGCCGAGCAGCCGGTTGTCGGCTTCTGGGACGAGTTCCGCATCGAACAGGTGGTCATCAACCTGCTGACCAATGCGCTGCGTTACGGCGAGGGCAAACCCGTCGATGTGCGCATGACGCCGCTGGACGAGGGCGTTCGCGTGGACGTGCGCGACGGCGGCCGCGGCATTTCACAAGCTGACCAGAAACGCATCTTCGGCCAGTTCGAACGCGCCGTTTCGCGCGAAGGCGACAAGACCGGCGGCCTGGGCCTGGGCCTGTACATCACGCACCAGCTGGTGCAGGCGCACGGCGGCAGCATTTCGGTGGAAAGCCAGCCCGGCGAAGGCTCGGTGTTCACGGTGCGGCTGCCGCTGCAGCCGCCTGTCGAGCCGGCGGCCGCCGACTGAGGCCTCTTTGCCAGTCATCCCGTACTGGATCCGGATCCATGTCCGATGACCACCGCCGTTCGGGCTGAGCTTGTCGAAGCCTGTGCAAGATTGTGCGGAGGTGGATCTTCGATCAAGCCGGGGGTTGCCCGGCGGCAAGTAACTTTCTTTTGTCTCGCCAAAAGAAAGTCACCAAAGGTCACGCAGTGGGGATTCGCTCACTTCGCTAACCGAAGTTACGCGAATACCAAAAGGCGACCCTGCTGTCTGCGACCCTCCTTCGCTGACGCTGCGGAGGGCAACCTGCGGTGCTCGGTCCAGCCGGGGTCTCGCTCGAACTCGCCTTCGGCTCAAACAATCGCGATCCCTGATCCGTCTGGCCCTGCGCTCCTCGGCGCATACAGAAGGGTGGTGGGGTCGGGAGCGGGAGCGGATTCGGGTACTGGCTCCGGCGGGGACGCGTTTTGCGCGTCCCCGCCTCCCCGCATCCGTATTCAGTCCCCCACCCGTCGGGCTGGGCCGAGGAGCGCAGATGGAGGCGGGATCAGGGCGGCAGTTGTCCGAGCGAAGCGAGTTCTGCCGACCCCCGCCGGAGTCGAGCACCGCAGGTTGCCCGTAGCGAAGCGCAGGGACCCAGACCATCGGGTCGCCTTCTCTTTGCTTACTTTCTCTTGGCGAAGCAAGAGAAAGTGAGTCGCCCGCCGGGGCGAGACCCGGCTTGCTGGCACACCTCAAGGCTCGAGGAAGCCAAACATGGACCCGGATCCAGTCCAGGAGGACCGGCGAACCCTATCCCCCAAACATGGCCAGTCTGAGCGGCCACGAGCGCCCCAACCAGTAGGCGTGCGTGGTGTGGTCGGCCAGGTGGTTACCGCTGACACCGTGAACAAACACATCGAGGCCGCCGCGGTGCGCGTCCAGCCAGGGGATCACCGCGTCGAACTGGTCGCGGCCAAAGGCCAGCTGGCAGCTCCAGCGCGGGTGCGGGCCGACTTCCTTTTCATGCACCCGGCCGACCTGCACGCCGGCTTGCTGACCCGCCGCCACCACCAGCGTGCGCGCCTGCGCCACGGTGGCGGCATCAAAATAAACATGCGCATGGTAAAGATCATGCTGATTGACGGGGTAGCGGGTACTCATCTTCCTATTGTCACGCGGGCGCGGCAAAATGCAGCGATGACCCCCTTCTGCCCCACCGTCCCGGCGCCCCGACGGGCTGTCATTCGCTCCTTTTTTGATAGCTGCTCGCGCTTGCTGGACATGGGCTGGAGGCCAATCTGGCTTGTCATTCTGGCCACAGCGGCGATCGGGGCCCAACCGGCTGCCGCCTTCGACCTGCAGGGCCACCGCGGCGCCCGCGGGCTGGCGCCAGAAAACACCCTGCCGGCCTTCGAGCGGGCGCTGGCCCTGGGCGTCAGCACGCTGGAACTGGACGTGGGTCTCACGGCGGACGGCGTGGTGGTGATCGCGCACGACCCTTACCTGAACCCGCTGATCACGCGTGATGCCAGCGGCCAGTGGCTGCCCGGCAGCAAAGGGCCGATGATCCGTTCGCTGAGTCTGGCGCAGTTGCAGGCCTACGACGTGGGCCGCATCCAGCCCGGCACGCCCTACGCCGCCACCTTCGGCAACCAGCAGCCACAGGATGGCACCCGCATCCCGACGCTGGCCGCGCTGTTCGAACGCGTGAAACTGCTGGGCGCGAGCGGTGTGCGCTTCAACATCGAAACCAAGATCAACCCGGAGCAGCCGGCCGACACCGCCAGCCCCGAGCAGATGAGCGCAGCGCTGCTCAAGGTGGTGCGCGACGCCGGCATGCTGGCGCGGGTCAGCATCCAGAGCTTCGACTGGCGCACGCTGCAGATCGTGCAGCGGCTGGAACCGTCCATCCCGACGGTCTACCTCAGCATCCAGGGCACGAACAGCAACAACATCGCCAGCGGCGCCTGGACCGCGGGCTTCAAGGCGGCCGACCATGCCAGCGTGCCGGCCATGGTCAAGGCCGCCGGCGGCATGGTCTGGTCGCCCAATGGCGGTGCGCTCACCCAGGCGCTGGTGCAGCAAGCGCAGGCACTGGGCCTGAAAGTCATTCCCTGGACCATCAACCAGGCCAGCGACATGGAACGCCTGATCGGCTGGGGCGTGGACGGCCTGATCACCGACTACCCGGACCGCCTGCGCGACGTCCTGCGCCAGCGCCAGATGCCGCTGCCGCCACCGCTGACAGCCCCGAAAAGCTGAGGTTTCGCGGGGCATGAGAAAATACGGTATTGACCCCAGACCACACAGGATTTCTCATGGAAGCAGAACGCATCAACACCATCGCCAACCAGCTCGCCGACCTCAGCAACCGGGTCAACGAGCTCAGGGGGTATCTTTGACTATCCTGCCAAGGAACGTAAGTTAAACGAAGTCAACGCCGCGCTGGAAGACCCCAAAGTCTGGGACAACCCCAAGCGTGCGCAGGAACTCGGCAAGGAAAAGAAGTCGCTGGAGGACGTGGTTCACGTCATCGACCGCCTGAGCGCTGAACTGGCCGACAACACCGAGCTGTTCGAGATGTCCAGGGCCGAGGGCGACGACGCCGGCATGGCCTCGATCGAGGGTGAAGCCGCCAAAGTCGCGACCGAGGTCGAGAAGATGGAATTCCGCCGGATGTTCAACAACCCGGCCGATCCCCTGCCCTGCTTCCTGGACATCCAGGCCGGCGCCGGCGGCACCGAAGCCTGCGACTGGGCCAGCATGCTGCTGCGCCAGTACCTCAAGTACGCCGAACGCAAGGGTTTCAAGACCACCATCGAGGACGAAACCCCGGGCGACACCGCCGGCATCAAGGGCGCGACCATCAAGATCGAGGGCGAATACGCCTTCGGCCTGCTGCGCACCGAAACCGGCGTGCACCGCCTGGTGCGCAAATCGCCGTTTGACTCGTCGGGTGGACGCCACACCTCGTTTGCCTCGGTGTTTGTGTACCCCGAAATCGATGATTCGATCGAGATCGAGATCAACCCGTCCGACGTGCGCACCGACACCTTCCGTGCCAGTGGCGCCGGTGGCCAGCACATCAACAAGACCGACTCGGCGGTGCGACTGACCCACATCCCGACCGGCATCGTGGTGCAGTGCCAGGACGGCCGCAGCCAGCACAGCAACCGCGACGTGGCGTGGAAACGCCTGCGCTCGCGGCTGTACGACTTCGAGCTGCGCAAGCAACAGGAAGCCCAGCAAAAGCTGGAAGACACCAAGACCGACGTGGGCTGGGGCCACCAGATCCGCAGCTACGTGCTGGACAACAGCCGCATCAAGGATTTGCGTACCAACTACGAGACCTCGGCGACCCAGAAAGTGCTGGACGGCGACCTCGACCAGTTCATCGAAGCGTCATTGAAGCAGGGCGTATGAATTTCATTGCCCTTTTTGCGGGCCTGACCCGCAATCCATGCAACGCAGGCCAGCGGCCGCGTTGCCATGCCGACTCAACCTTAGGAATCCGCCATGATGCGTGAAGGCCAATCCGCGGTGATCAACCGCGCCGACTACATCGCACCCGCCTACTGGATAGACACCGTCGACCTGTCCTTTGACCTGGACCCGGCCAAGACGCGTGTGCTCAACAAGATGACGGTGCGGCGCAATGCCGACGTACCGGCGCAAGCGCTCAAGCTCGACGGCGAGGAACTCAACCTGGCACGCGTGCTGGTCAACGGCCAGGGCGCCTCCTTCCGCATGGAAGGCGAAAAACTGGTGCTGGACAACCTGCCGGACGCCTTCGAGCTGGAAATTTTCACCACCTGCGCGCCGGTCAAGAACACCAAGCTGATGGGCCTGTATGTCAGCAACGACTCCTTCTTCACGCAGTGTGAAGCCGAGGGCTTTCGCCGCATCACCTACTTCCTGGACCGTCCCGACGTGATGGCCAGCTACAGCGTCACGCTGCGCGCCGACAAGGCGAAGTACCCGGTGCTGCTGTCCAATGGCAACCTGGTCGAGCAGGGCGAGCTGGCCGAGGGCCGCCACTTCGCGAAGTGGGTGGACCCGCACAAAAAACCGGCCTACCTGTTTGCGCTGGTGGCCGGCCAGCTGGTGAGCCGCGAGCAGCGCATCACCTCGCGCGCCGGCAAGGAACACACGCTGCAGGTCTATGTGCGCCCCGGCGACCTGGACAAGACCGAACACGCGATGAATTCGCTGATGCATTCGGTGGCCTGGGACGAAGCGCGGTTTGGCCTCAGCCTAGACCTGGAACGTTTCATGATCGTCGCCACCAGCGACTTCAACATGGGCGCGATGGAAAACAAGGGCCTGAACATCTTCAACACCAAGTACGTGCTGGCCAACCAGGCGACCGCGACCGACACCGATTATTCAAACATCGAAAGTGTGGTCGGCCACGAGTACTTCCACAACTGGACCGGCAACCGCATCACCTGCCGCGACTGGTTCCAGTTGAGCCTCAAGGAAGGCCTGACGGTGTTCCGCGACCAGGAGTTTTCACAGGACCTGTGCGGCGAGGCCTCGGCCCGCGCCGTCAAGCGGATTGAAGACGTGCGGGTGCTGCGCACCGCGCAGTTCCCTGAAGACGCCGGCCCGATGGCGCACCCGGTGCGGCCCGACAGCTACATCGAGATCAGCAACTTCTACACCGTCACCATCTATGAAAAGGGCGCTGAAGTCGTCCGCATGATGCAGACCCTGGTAGGACGTGATGGTTTTGCCCGGGGCATGAAGCTCTACTTCGAGCGCCACGACGGCCAGGCCGTGACCTGTGACGACTTCGCGCAGGCGATCGCCGACGCCAATCCCGCCTCCGACCTGGCGCGCCTGCTGCCGCAGTTCAAGCGCTGGTACAGCCAGGCCGGCACGCCGCGTGTACACGGCACGGGTGTGTACGACGCCGCCGCGCGCAGCTACACGCTCACGCTCGCGCAAAGCTGCGCGCCGACCGCCGGCCAGGCCGTCAAGGAGCCGTTTGTGATCCCGGTGGGCCTGGGCCTGCTGGGGGCCGACGGCGCCGACCTGCCGCTGCAACTCGGCAGCGAAGCCGCGCCTGTGGCTGCGCCGCGCACCTTTGTGCTGACCGAGGCCAGCCAGACGCTGACCTTCGTCAACGTCGATGCCGAACCGGTGCCGTCCATCCTGCGCGGTTTCAGCGCACCGGTGGTGCTGGAGTTCGACTACAGCGATGCACAACTGCTGCACCTGCTGGCCAGGGACATCGACCCCTTCAACCGCTGGGAAGCCGGACAACGCCTGGCGGTGCGCAGCGCTATCAAATCCATAGCTGCCAGCGCTTATCCGGCAGGGGCTGAGCCGCTGAACCATGCTTATGTGGAAGCCATGCGCAGCGTGCTGCGCGACCCGGCGCTGGACGCCGCCTTCAAGGAGCTGGTGCTGACCTTGCCGGGCGAGACCTACATCGCCGAGCAGCTGGACGTGGTCGATCCGCAACGCATCCACGCGGTGCGTGAAGCCATGCGCACACAACTCGCCACCGCGCTCGCGGAAGACTGGGCCACGGTTTATGAAGCCAACCAGGACAACGGCGCCTACACGCCGGATCCGCTGTCCTCCGGACGGCGCGCGCTGGCCGGCATGGCGCTGACGCATTTGTGTATCGCCGCCACCGTCACCGGTGATGCGGTCTGGCCCGGCAAGACCTTCCAGCGTTTCAAGGACGCCGGCAACATGACCGACCGCTTCAACGCGCTGGCGGCGCTGGTGTCCAGCGGCCACCCGCTGGCCGCTGAAGCCCTGCCCCGCTTCCACGCCATGTTCAAGGACGAGGCGCTGGTCATCGACAAGTGGTTCAGCCTGCAGGCTGGCGCGCCGGACCGCGGCGGCAACATCCTGCCGGCGGTCAAGCAGCTGATGAAACACGCCGACTTCAGCCTGCGCAATCCGAACCGCGCACGCAGCGTGGTCAGCACCTTCTGCCAGGGCAACCCGGCCGGCTTTCACCGCGCCGATGCCGCCGGTTATGTGTTCTGGAGCGAACGTGTGATCGAACTCGACGCGATCAACCCGCAGGTCGCCGCCCGCCTGGCGCGTGCGCTGGACCGCTGGAGCAAGCTGGCCGAACCCTACCGCAGCGCCGCCCGCGAGGCGATTGCCCGCGTGGCAGCCAAGTCCGACCTGAGCAAGGACACGCATGAGGTCGTGACACGCGCCTTGGCCGACTAGCCAGGCTGTCATTGCGGGCATACCAACCTGGATCCCGGATCAAGTCCGGGATGACAACAACGAGGAGCTTCTTATGTCTTCAAAAATTTCATTGACGCGTTACCTGGTCGAGCAGCAGCGCATCGACGGCCACATTCCTTCGCAGCTCAGGCTGCTGCTGGAAGTGGTGGCACGCGCCTGCAAGGGCATCAGCCAGGCCGTCAACAAGGGCGCGCTCGGCAGTGTGATGGGCAGCGCCGAGAGCGAAAACGTGCAGGGCGAGATCCAGAAAAAGCTGGACATCATCGCCAACGAAGTGCTGATCGAGGCCAACGAATGGGGCGGTCACCTGGCCGGCATGGCCAGCGAGGAAATGGAAGGCATTTACGTGGTGCCGAACCGCTACCCGCAAGGCGAGTACCTGCTGCTGTTCGACCCGCTCGACGGCTCCAGCAACATCGACATCAACGTCAGCATTGGCACCATTTTCAGCGTGCTGAAAATGCCCGAAGGTGACCGCGGCGTGGACGAATCCGACTTCCTGCAGCCCGGCCGCCAGCAGGTCGCCGCCGGCTACTGCATCTACGGCCCGCAGACCACGCTGGTGCTGACCGTCGGTGACGGCGTGGCGATGTTCACGCTGGACCGCGAACAGGGCTCGTTTGTGCTGATCGAGGAAAACGTGCAAATCCCGGCCGACACCAAGGAGTTCGCCATCAACATGAGCAACATGCGGCACTGGGACGAACCGGTGAAACGTTACGTGGACGAGTTGCTGGCCGGCAAGGACGGCCCGCGCGGCAAGGACTTCAACATGCGCTGGGTGGCCGCCATGGTGGCCGACGTGCACCGCATTCTGTGCCGCGGCGGCATCTTCATGTACCCCTGGGACAAACGCGAGCCCGAAAAAGCCGGCAAGCTGCGCCTGATGTACGAAGCCAACCCGATGAGCTGGCTGATCGAGCAGGCCGGCGGCGCCGCCACCAACGGCAAGCAGCGCATCCTCGACATCCAGCCGACCAAGCTGCATGAGCGCGTCAGTGTGATCCTGGGCTCGAAAAACGAGGTCGAGCGCGTGACCAGCTACCACGCCAAGTAAGACGGAAGTTCAGCCCGGCTATAATTGCGGGCTGTATTTCAGGTAACGCCGGTGTAGCTCAGTCGGTAGAGCAGCTCATTCGTAATGAGAAGGTCGGGTGTTCGATTCATCTCTCCGGCACCAAATGGAAAGCCCCCTAACTGTGATGGTTAGGGGGCTTTTTCATGTAACCAACACGTGCTCCAGCTCCCTTGGGCAGCCGATCCTGCTGTATCAACGATTGCAAGAACAAGCGCATCCTGACCGTGAGCCGACGCAGCGGTTGCGCAAGCAGCTATGGAACCACAGCCGCCCGCCATGCTTAATGGCAATGTCTGGTGCCGGCCTTGCGGTCGTTGTGGCAACCGTCTTTATCGGTGCCACCTGAGTGCGCCATTGCGAGGCCCGAAGCTAGCAGCAAGGCGATAGCCAGTATTTTTTTCATTCTTGTTTCCTAGATTTCCCCACGGGCCGCGTGAGCACGGTGTCTGACTATAGTGAGAGAACCGGGCAAGTCTCACTGAGTAAACCCTTGGTTTTCTCTGTGACGCAGCAATACTCGTATTTGGAAGACTGGCTCAAACAGTCTCATGCGCCTTGAAGAGATAGGGACACTGAGCAAAGCAGGATCACCTCAACAGAAGATGAACCGAAGTTTTTTTACCTGCGGATGAAACAATCGCTTCCAGCTCTTGGCTGGTGGGCGCAAGCAGCTATGAATACCATAGCAAATCCAGACAACAACCGGTCCTAGAGAAACAAAAACGCCGCCGCCGCCACCGCCGTCGGCCCCAGTGCCCCCAGCAGCAGGCCGCCGGCGCCGACGGTTTCGTCGGCGAAGCCGCGCTTGAGCAGGGCCACGCCGGCCGGGTTCGGTGCGTTGGCGATCACGGTCAGGCCGCCGCCGGCGACCGCACCGGCGACCAGCATGTATTTGGATTCGTCGGAGATGCCTTCGATCAGCGAGCCCAGGTAGGTCAGCGCGGCGTTGTCGGTGATGGCGGTCAGGCCCAGCGCGCCCACAAACAGCGCCAGCGGTTCCAGGCTGGACACAATCGGCTGCAGCCACCAGGCCTGCATGCCGCCCAGCACCACCAGCCCGGCGAGGAAAAAGCCGACCAGCAGCGCCTCCTTGATGATCAGCGGGCTCTGGTGTTTGTCATAGGCCTGGGTGAAACCGAGGAACAGCAGGAAGATCGCCAGGAAGGCCACCGGGTGGTGCGCCATCAGCACCACGGCTGCGAGCAGCCCGATGTGCACGGCCACCACCGACAGCGGCACCCGCTCTTCCCCGCCCGGTGCCGGTGGCTGCGTGCGCAGGTGGCGCCGCAGCACAAAGGTCGCGGCGGTGGCGTTGATCACGACGGCGACCGCCGCCTTCCAGCCGAAGGTCGCGGCCATGAAGGCGCTGTCCCATTGCCAGGCCGCCGCCACCATCAGCACCGGCGGCGCGGCATAAGCGGTCAGGGTGCCGCCGATGGACACATTGACAAACAGCACACCCAGCGCGAAGTACTTCACGCCTTCGGGCACGGCCGTGCGGAAAATTTGCGGCGCCAGCATCAGCGCGGCAATCGTCATGGCCGCCGGCTCGGTGATCAGCGAGCCGAGCAGCGGCACCGCGGCCAAGCCCAGCCAGGCGGTGGCGATCGGCGTGGGCACCGGGATGTAATGGGCGGCGGTGTTGACCGAGGCCATCACCGCGCGCAGCACCGGCCGCGAGGCCGCGATCACCATCACCACAAACACGAACAGCGGCTCGGTGTAGTTGCGTGACTCGGCATAGGCCAGCGCCTCGCTGCCGCCCAGCAGCAGCGCCATGGTCAGCACCAGCACGATGGCCCAGAAGCCGAAGACGACCTCGACCTCACCAAGCAGATGAAACAGGCCGGCATGGCGCGGAAAGCGATGGGACAGCCGCTCGAACTGTTTGGCGGCAAAGGTGTGAAGCAGGGCCACCGCAAAAATGACGGCGGCGATGATCTGGATGGAGGCAGGGGTCACAGA
>PNNC01000178.1 GCA_013824015.1 Polaromonas sp. | reverse complement strand
TTCTTCCGCCACGATCTGGCCCAGCGCCGTGCGTATGCCGGTGCCCAGGTCCACATGACCGTTCAGCGCCGTGACACTGCCGTCGTCCCAGACCGCCAGCAGGATCTCCGCGCCTTCGAGCGGATTCGCCGACACCAGCGCCGGCTGGCCAGGTGCGGGTGCTGGCGGCGGCGGTGGCTGACGCGTGACCAGCAACACGCCGGCGGCCGCGCGCAAGCCAGCGCGTGTCAGCGGGCCATCCGCCCGGCGTGTCATGGCGAGGGCATCCCCGCGCCACGCATCAGTTCGGCCGCGCGTCGCACCGCCTTGAGGATTTCCAGATGGGTGCCGCAACGGCACAGGTTGCCGGACAGCTCGCGGCGTATCTCCTGGTCGGTCGGGTCCGGGTTGCGCGCGAGCAGCGCGACAGTCATCACCATCATGCCGCTCAGGCAGTAGCCGCACTGGGCCGCCTGTTCGTCGATGAAGGCCTGCTGCACCGGATGCAGCTGGCCGGGCGCGCCCAGGCCCTCCAGCGTGGTGATCTGCCGGCTCCCCACGGCGCCGGCCGGAATCACGCAGGAACGTGCCGCCACCCCATCAACCAGCACCGTGCAGGCGCCGCACTCACCGAGACCGCAGCCGTATTTGGGGCTGTTCAGGTACAGGTCGTTGCGCAGCACGGTGAGCAGGCTGGCCGCGCCCGAAACCGGTACATCCCGGCCCACCCCGTTGACATGAAGGGTGACGACCTGCGAACTCATGGGTACACGTGCCAACCGGGTCCTGGCAGGGCCTCAGGCAAGATCGGCCGACTGGATGCGCTTGACGCCACGCGCGCCCATCTGCTTCCAGGCCGCAGCCAGCGAGCCGTTCAGGTCGATCGCGCGGGTCGCATCCTCGATCACATAGACCTCGAAGCCGGCTTTGCGCGCATCCATGGCCGTCCATGCGACGCAGAAGTCAGTCGCCAGCCCGGTCACAAATACTTTTTTGATGCCGCGCTGCTTGAGGTAGCCGCCCAGGCCTGTCGGCGTCTTGCCGTCGGCTTCGGTGAACGCCGAATAACTGTCCACCTCCTGGTGGTAGCCCTTGCGGACAATCACCTGCGCCGTCGGCAGCGCCAGGTCCTTGTGCAGCGCCGCGTCCTCGGTGCCCTGCACACAGTGATCGGGCCAGAGCACCTGGTTGCCGTAAGCCAGTTTCTTGACTTCAAACGGCTTCTTGCCGGCATGGGTGCTGGCAAAGGAGGCGTGGCCTTTGGTGTGCCAGTCCTGGGTGACCACAATGTTCTCGAAAGCCGCGGACAGCTTGTTAATCACCGGGACCACCTCTTCACCACCCTTGACCGGCAGCGTGCCGCCGGTCACGAAGCAGTTCTGCACGTCGACCACGATCAGCGCGCTTTTGCCGTCCGGCTTGATCTTGCCCGCGGCAAAGGACAGGGAAGCGGTCGCCGCCATCAGGCCGGCGCCGTACAGGGCTTTCAACAGGGTTCTGCGGTGAGCTGTCTGCATGATGCGATCTCCTGAAAGTAAATGACAAAACGCTAGACGCTGAGATAGGCGCGCCTGACCTCTTCATTGGCCGACAGGTCGGCCATGGTCCCCTCATAACGGATCTGGCCTTTTTCGAGCACATAGGCCCGGTCCGACACCAGCTCCGCAAAATGCATGTTCTGCTCTGAAAGCAGGATGCTGACGCCCTGCGATTTGAGCTCGAGGATCATCAGCGCCATCTGCTCGACGATGACCGGCGCCACACCTTCGGAGGGTTCATCGAGCAGCACCAGATAGGGGTTGCCCATCAGCGTGCGTGCCACCGTCAGCATCTGCTGCTCGCCACCGCTCATGCGGCCGCCGGGCCGGTCCGGCATTTCGCCCAGGTTGGGAAACAGCTTGAAAAGCCGCTCCGGCGTCCACACCGGGGCGGCGGCGCCGTCGGGCCAGTGCCGCGCCGGCTGCTTGCCGACCTCGAGGTTTTCCAGCACCGTGAGATCGGTGAACACGCGCCGGTCTTCCGGCACAAAACCCAGGCCCAGTCGTGCCGCCACATGCGGCTCGCTTCTGGAGATATCCTTGCCCAGAAAGCTCACCGCGCCCTTGCGCTTGGCCAGCATGCCGATCAGGGTCTTGAGCGTGGTGGACTTGCCGGCGCCGTTGCGCCCCATCAGGGCCACGACTTCGCCGCGACGCACCTGCAGATCCACGTCATAAAGAATCTGGGCTGCGCCGTACCAGGCCGCCAGGCCCCTGGCATCCAGCAGAATGTCGGCGCTCATGCAGCATCTCCGGTGACAGCCGCGACAACAGCGGCCTTCTGTGCAATTTTTTCGAAAGTTTTTCCGCTGCCGAAGTACACCTCCTGCACCTTGGGGTCGTCGCGGATTTCCAGCGGTTTACCCTGGGCAATCAGCCGGCCGCGCGCCAGCACGATCATGCGGTCGGCATAGGCAAACACCACGTCCATGCTGTGTTCGGTGAACAGCACCGCCATGCCGCGGTCCACCACCAGTTGTTTGGTCAGCGCCATCAGCGCATTGCGCTCGCGCGGCGCCATGCCGGCCGTGGGTTCGTCCATTAGCAGCAGCTTGGGGCTGTTGGCCATGGCAATCGCCAACTCGACACGTTTGACGTCGCCATAAGCCAGCTCGCTGCAGGGGCGGTCCGCCTGCGGCGCCATGCCGACCTGCTCCAGCAGCGCCAGCGCCTGGTCGCGCTTGTAGCCGCCTGCGCTGCGCCACATCGAAAACAGCTTGCCGTCGTGCGACAGCAGGGCCATCTGTACGTTCTCGACCACCGTCAGCGAGGCAAAGGTCTCGGCAATCTGGAAGGTGCGGCCGACACCGAGGCGCCAGATCGCGCGCGGCTTGCGGCCCACCAGTTCCTGGCCGTCCAGCAGGATGGAGCCCTGTCCGGCCGGCAACTGGCCGTTGACCATGTTGAAGGTGGTGGTCTTGCCGGCGCCGTTGGGGCCGATCAGCGCCAGCAGTTCTCCGGCATGCAGGTCAAAACTGATGCCGTCGACCGCCTTGACGCCACCAAACGACTTGCCGAGCCCGCTGACCTGAAGCAAAGGGGCGCTCATGCTTTCACCTCTTCGATTTTTGCAGGGGGAGCCTTGCGGCGCAGCCGGTCAAACAGCAATTTTGCCGAGCCCGCAATGCCTTGCGGAAACAGCAATACCAGCAGCAAAATGATGGCGCCCAGCATGGCGCGCCAGTAATCGGTGTTGCGCGCTACCGTGTCGTGCAGCCAGGTGAAGGTCACCGCGCCGACCACCGGGCCGGCCAGGGTCTGGATGCCGCCGAGCAGCACCATGACCAGGCCATCCACCGATTTGCCGACACTCAGGCTCTCGGGCGAAATGCTGCCCTTGGAAAAGGCGTAGAGCGAACCGGCCAGCCCGGCCGCAGCGCCGGCGATCACAAAGGCGGTCCACTGCATGCGCTTGACATCGATGCCGATGGCGTCGGCACGCAACACCGAATCGCGCCCGGCGCGCAGCGCATAACCGAAGGGTGAAAACAGCACGCGGCGCAACCACAACACGGCCCCGGCGACCAGCGCCAGCGTGAGCCAGTAATACATGCGTTTGTCAGAGAGCCATTCCGACGGCCAGACACCGGTCAGGCCATTGCTGCCGCCGGTGAAGGAGTCCCACTGGTAGGTGATGGCCCAGGTGATCTGCGCGAAGGCCAGCGTCAGCATCGCGAGGTAAACGCCCGACAGTCGCACCGCGAACCAGCCATAGACAAAAGCCCCCAGCGCGGCCACCAGCGGCGCCAGCACCAGCGCGGCTTCCATGGGCAGGCCGCTGCTGCGCACCAGCAGGGCCGCGCCGTAGGCCCCCAGGCCAAAGTAGGCGGCATGACCGAAGGAATGCATGCCGGCCGGGCCCATGATGAAATGCAGGCTGGCGGCAAACAGCGCGGCAATCAGCAGGTCAATCATCAGCACCGTGGTGTACGGCGAGTTCACCGTGAACAGGGGCATGGTAGCCAGCACCAGCCCCAGCACCGCCGCCGCCGCCAGGTAGGCGCGGCTGCCCTTGCGCAGCGGTTCTTCCTGCATGCCCACATACCGGCTGGGCGCCTGCGGCCGTCCGAACAGGCCCCAGGGCCGCCATACCAGCACGATGGCCATGACCAGGAAATCAGCAACCAGCGTCAGTTTGGAAAAGGAAATGCTGTAGCCGAAAATCTCGACCACGCCGAGCCAGATGCAGATGGCCTTGATTTCGGAGATCAGCAGCGCGGCCGCATAGGCCCCGGGGATGGATCCCATGCCGCCAACGACGACCACCACAAAGGCCGAGCCTATGGTGTGCAGGTCCATCTCCAGCGTGGCCGGTTCGCGCGGCAGCTGCAGCGCGCCGCCGAGGCCGGCCAGCATGGCACCGAGCGCAAACACCGCGGTGAACAGCCAGGCCTGGTTGACGCCGAGCGCACTGACCATCTCGCGGTCCTGCGTGGCGGCACGCACCAACGTGCCCCAGCGCGTGCGGGTCAACAGCAACCACAGCAGGCCCAATACCATCGGGCCCACCACAATCAGGAACAGGTCGTAGCTCGGGAACTGCCGACCCAGGATTTCAACCGAACCGGCCAGGCCGGGTGCGCGCGGCCCCAGCAATTCGTCCGGGCCCCACAAATACAGGACCAGGTCCTTGATCACCAGCACCAGCGCAAAAGTGGCCAGCAGCTGGAACAGCTCGGGCGCCTTGTAGATGCGCCGCAGCAGCACCATCTCGATCAGCGCGCCGATGATGCCGGTCGCCACCGCGGCCAGCAGCAGCGCCGGCCAGAAACCCAGGCCACCGCCGAGTTTTTCGACCAGCGTGTAGGCGATATAGATGCCCACCATGAAAAACGAGCCGTGCGCAAAGTTGACGATGCGTGTGACGCCAAAAATCAGCGACAGCCCCGCGGCCACCAGAAACAGCGACGATGCGCCGGCCAGTCCGTTGAGCAACTGAACGATGAAGCCTGAAAAACTCATTCAATGGTCCTCTGGAGCCCGGCACAGTGCAACACGCCGCGAAGCAGCGTCTTGCCTTGTGCGGGCCGGTTTGCTCAGTCTGTGGCGCGCGACTTCTTCACGTCGGCGGCGGGCGGCTGGAACTTGGCGCCATCGAAGTAGGTGTAGTCCACCATGACGCCCTTGCCGTTGTCGTTTTTGGTCTTGCCGACAAATGCGCCCATGGTCGACTGGTGGTCTTCAGGACGGTAGGTGATCTTGCCGAAAGGCGTGTCCACCTGCAGACCCTTGAAGGCAGCCACCATTTTGGCCGACTCCGTGCTTTTGGCCTTGGCTGCGCCGGCGGCCACCGACTTGATCATCGCGTAACCGACCACCGAACCCAGGCGCGGGTAGTCCTTGAACCTGGCGTGGTAAGCGAGGAAAAAGGCCTTGTGCTCGGGCGTCTGGACGCCGTACCACGGGTAGCCGGTGACGATCCAGCCATTGGGCGTTTCTTCCTTGAGCGGATCCAGGTACTCGGGTTCGCCGGTCAGCACGCTGACCACGGTGCGGTCCTTGAACAGGCCGCGGGTATTGCCTTCACGCACAAACCTCGACAGGTCGGCACCGAACAGCACATTGAAGATGGCATCGGGTTTCGAATCTGCCAGCGCCTGCACCACGCTGCCGGCATCGACCCGGCCCAGCGGCGTCGCCTGCTCGGCCACAAACTCGACATCGGGCTGCGCCGCCTTGAGCAGCTGCTTGAACGCTGCGACGGCCGACTGACCGTACTCGTAGTTGGGGTACACCACGGCCCAGCGCTTTTTCTTCAGCTTGACCGCTTCGGGCACCAGCATCGCGGCCTGCATGTAGGTGCCGGGACGCAGGCGGAAGGTGTACTGGTTGCCACCCTGCCAGGTCATCTTGTCGGTCAGCGGTTCACCGGCCAGGAAAAAGAATTTCTTCTGCTTGGCAAAGTCGGCCACGGCCAGTCCGGTGTTGGACAGGAAGGTGCCGGTCAACACATCGATTTTTTCGCGCGAGATCAGCTCTTCGGCCACCCGCACGGCATCGCCCGGATTGGCGTTGTCGTCACGCGTGATCAGTTCGATCTTCTTGCCGTTGACACCGCCGGCGGCATTGATTTCCTCCACCGCCAGTTCCATGCCTTTTTTGTAGGGCTCGAGAAAGGCGGGCTGGGCCTTGTAGCTGTTGACCTCACCGATCTTGATCACGCCTTGCGCCTGCGCTGTCACCAGCGAAGCCAGCAGACCCAGATAAGTCATGGTGCCAAGCACCCTGTATTGCATTTTCATAAAAACTCCTGTCGTGGATCGGATTAAGCTGAAAAAACCCCGGTTTAACGGAGCCCGTCTTCGCCCCTGATTTCGTGGATCTGCAGTCCGCCCACGCGCGGTAGTGGCCGGCCACTGTCTGTCACAACGACAGCGACCACAATCTCGTTGGCACGCGGCGCGTCGGCCACACGGGCTTCCATCGCGTCGAAATGGCTGCGCACAAAAGCCGCATCCTTGTGCCCCAGCGGCACGTCGATCGCGGTGCCGAGGCCGCCGCGCTTTTTGCTGGAAGGCACCAGCGCAGCGCCTTTTTCCACGGCCAGGCGCAGCGGCGCGCCCAGCTTGGGATGCAGGATGGCTGCAGCATGCTCGAGTTCGCCAGCTTCACCGACGATGGCCGCCTTGCCGTAACTTTGCGCCTGGCCCGGGGAGATACCCAGCGCGTCCACGCATTTCTTTCCGAGCAGCGCACCGAGTTCTTCACCGATGGCAACCAGTTCGTCGAGATTGTCCTGGTAGCGGCCGGCAAACGGGTTGGCGATCACCGCCATGGCCAGCGCCCTGCGGGTTGGCGGCGTGACCGGCTGGCCCATTTCCATGTGGATTTCGTCGACCTGAACAATGATTTTCCGGATGCTGGCTGTCATGTGTTTTCCTTGTACCTGTTGTGAGGGCGGTGCGCTCAGCGCAGGCCGTCCCACTTGCTGATCGCGCCCGCGGCAAGCCCGCCGACACGCGCATGGATGCGCGGGCCGGTGCTCATCGCCAGGATAAACACGATTTCATCGGCCAGCGGCGCGCCGGGAACCCGCATTTCGATCGCATCAAAATGGCTGCGCACGTAGGCGGCATTGATGTGGGTCAGCGGCACGTCCAGTGCCGCGCCGGGTCCACCCACTTTTTTGGTGGACGGCACGATGGACAGGGCATTGCCGGGCCGCCCGGTTTTTTCCTCGCCCTGACCCTTCGCATAGGCCGCGGCATCGCCCTTCCAGCCCAGCAACTCGCGCATGGCATAGCCGCCCGGCACATGCCAGAGCGCGCCGTGTTCGAGTTCACCGGCCGCACCAACGATGGCGCCCTTGCCATATCCCTCGATGCGTTCGGCCGGCACATCCATGGCCGCCAGCAGCTTGCGCGCCATGTCCAGCCCCACCGGGTCCAGCGCGGCCATCATCGGCAGGATCTCGGGCTCATAACGCCCGGCAAAGGGATTGGTCAGCACCACGCCAATCGCGCCGCGCAACAGGGGCACCGGAGCCACCGGCCCGAATTCGTGCCGGATCTGCTCCACGTGCGTGAAGATGCGTCGTATTTCAATCATCGCTGTGCGTCCATCTGTTTCATTAAGCAAATACCGAACCAGCTTGCTGGCTGCTGCGGTGCGGTTCAAGCATTCCCATGGCCGAAGTATCGGTGCTGGCGATCTGATTTTGACAAATCAGCGCGGCCGACCAGATCAGGCCGGCCGCGCGCAAGGCCTGCGCACGCTTGAGACCTGCGCGCAAAGCCTGCTGCACCAGCGCCGGCTCCAGCGGCGGAACATCCACGGTGACCGGCAAATCCCCCAGATCGGAATCGTCCTTGAGCTCGCGCGCGGGACGGCGCTGGATCCGGGGATCGGCCAGATTGACCGCATTGGCAATCACCGTGGCAGCCGCGTCGGCTTCGGACGCCGTGCGCGCCAGCACCGTCACGCTGTCGGCAATGCCGAGTGAAAAACTCCTGCCGCGCCAGCCGCTGGTGGCGACACCGCGCACCGGCAACAGGCTGGAAATTTCAAACTGGCCGTCGGTGCGGATACCGCCGCGCAACTCGTTCAGGTCCAGATGCGCCAGGTCGGCATACAGGCCGATACGCACCGACTGCGATGGCGCCAGGTGCAAGGCGATGTCGCCGCCGTTGTTGACCCAGGCCCGCCCCACCCCGCTGCCCGAGTAACAGCTGATCAGTTCCTGGGCCACCGACCCGGCCACCGCCGCCATCGGCGTGATGAAACTGTTTTTATAGGGCTGGCAGGCATTCCACATGCGCCGCGCCACCGTGCCCTGCAAGGGGCAAACGCCCTGCACCGGGCGCCGCAGCAAGGGGAGTTCCTGCACCAGTTCACCCAGGATGCCGCGAAAACGCAGCCAGGCGTCCTCGTGCGCGCCTTCCACAGCCGCCGGATCGCCATGGGCGCCGATCACGATGTCGATGGGGCCATGCTGAAAATGCCAGCGGCCATCGGGCAAACGTGTGCGTTGCGCGTCCATGGGGGCCAGGGCCTGTTCAGCCCAGCAGCGGCGGGCGCGCCAGTGGCCAGGGATTGGCGGCCGGCAGGCCGGTCCATTCCAGGGACGATGGCGCACCTTCGTTGTGCCAGGCGCCGCGTGACAGCGCCTCTTCCAGCGTGCGCACATGGTCCATGTGGCCCCCGAGCGCGCGATAGTCTTCCAGCTTCATGCTGAACTCGATCGGCGCCACGATGGCTGGCGTGGGCACGGTGCCAAAGCTGTTGTCAGGCATACGCATGACGTCGGCCATCACAGTGATGCCGCCGCCCGGCCAGACATAGGCCGGCGCGCCGCCCACAGTGACATTGACCAGCGCATTCTTGATGGCCCGCGTCAGCAGCACCGGATTTTCGGTCACCCCGGCGCGCAGGCTGCCGCCGGCACCGCCGAGAAAAAGCACGGTGGACAGCGAAGGCTCGCAGTTTTCGCCAATCCGCTCGACGACCAGGCGCACCTCGTGCGGCATGTCCTGCTCCACAGGCACCAGGTCTTCATTGAGCACATACCAGGCCGCATGTTCCCCGGTGGTGGACGTCATCAGCAGACGCAGCCCGGGCCAGGCCACCCCGGCCTCCCAGCTCTCGATGATGGACAGCGGCTCGGCAATGTCGGTGCCGCCCCAGCCAGTGCCCGGGTTGGCGACCTGGAAGTAGCGACCGGGCGTCGATTTGCGTCCGCGCATCCGGATGCCCGAGGCCTGCATGTCCAGGCAGCGGCCTGCCTGGTGCTCGGTCAGCACACCCGTGATGTGGTCATCGACCACCACCACCTCGTCAACCTTGCCGAACAGCTGTTTCGCAAAAATGCCGATGGTGGCCGAGCCGCAGCCCACACGCATGCGCTGCTCCTCGACGCCATTGACAATCGGCGCGCGGCCGGCCTGGATCACGATCTGCGAGCCGCCGTCGATGGTGAACTCCACCGCCTTCTTGTTGCCCAGCGACTGCATCATGTCCATGGTGATGCGGCCTTCCTTCTTGCTGCCGCCGGTCAGGTGGTGCACGCCGCCAAGCGACAACATCTGCGAGCCGTATTCCGCCGTCGTCACATGGCCGACCACCTCGCCCTTGCAACGCACATTGGCCTGCTCGGCGCCCAGAAAACGGTCGGTGTCTATCTTCACCTTGAGACTGCAGTAGCTGAAAATGCCCTCGGTGACCACCGTGACCATGTCCACGCCATCCACCTGCGAGGAAACAATGAAGGGCGCGGGCTTGTAGTCGGGATACGTGGTCGAGGAGCCGACGCCCGTCACAAACACCTCGTCGGCCAGCAGCAGGTCGCCGCTCCATGATGCCGGCGCGGGAAGCGCCTGCGACGCATCGGCAGGCGCCACGCGGCCGGAAAAGGCCACCACCTTCGCCTCGGATTCGGAAAGGGTGCGGCGCAGCAGCAGTACCGGATCAACCCGGACCAGGGTGCCGCTGCGGTTGGCGTAACGGTCGCAGGCGCCGGTGCGGCCATCGGAAATCTGGCACAACACCGGACAGGCATTGCACTCGATTTTTTCGCTGTTCATGCGCTCATTGCGCGGCCTGGCCTTTTCCAGCACCTGGGCAAAGGCCGGCGCATCCATGCCCGGCAAGCCGTCCGTCTTGGTGTGTTCCGTCATCGTGTCCGCCTCTTGTCGCATGCCATCGTGGTGCATCAACACCAATGTAGTGCACGCTTAATCTGGATGTTGCATTTACTACATTTGAAGTCAATGTAGCGCATGAAAATTTGCAGCGCAATAGGATTTGCACGGCCGCCGCGAAATTTATTTCCCGATGTTGCAATCGCTTAACTTTAATGTTGTGTTTGCTACATTAATGTGGCACATTGGCACTGGCCGGAGCGTTTTCTCCGGCTGCGCCGCCTAAGGACTGCTGTGACCGACGCCTTGCCCAACCGCTGCACCAGCTACCCCGCCACAGCCTGTGGCCGGTCCGGCGCCTGCCCGGAACACCCCGGATTGCTGACGCGGCGCTGGCGGTTGCCGCCCGGGCCCGTGGACGCTGCCGCGGAGGCGGCACAATGGCGGGGTAACACCGGCAAGCGGGCGGACCTGGGTCCCGCACTGCCGGCGCCTCCGAACTGATCACCAACTTCCCAACCTTCATCACCATGAGCGCTTTCAACGAAGAAACTGTTTTGTCCGTCCATCACTGGACCGACAAGCTGTTCACGTTCACCACCACCCGAGACACCTCGCTGCGCTTCAGCAACGGCCACTTCACCATGATCGGCCTGCGTGTCAACGACAAGCCGCTGCTGCGTGCCTACAGCATCGTCAGCCCGAACCATGAGGAACACCTGGAATTCCTCAGCATCAAGGTGCCTGACGGCCCGCTGACCTCGCGCCTGCAACACATCCAGGTCGGCGACAAGATCATTGTCGGTCGCAAACCGACCGGCACGCTGGTGATCGATTACCTGCTGCCCGGAAAACGTCTGTACCTGCTGTCCACCGGCACCGGCCTGGCGCCTTTCATGAGCATCATCCGCGACCCGGAAACCTACGAGCGCTTCGAGCAGGTGGTGCTGGTGCATGGCGTGCGCCAGGCGGACGAACTGGCGTACCACGACCTGCTGGTCGAGCACCTGCCGCACCACGAGTTTCTTGGCGAGCTGATCTCCAAACAGCTGCTGTATTACCCCACGGTCACGCGCGAGAGCTACCGCAACATGGGCCGGGTCACGGACCTGATGGAAAGCGGCAAGATGTTTGAGGACCTGAAGCTGCCACCACTGGACCCGGCCAGCGACCGCGTGATGATCTGCGGCAGTCCGGCCATGCTCAAGGACCTCAAACACATGCTGGAACAAAAAGGCTTCAATGAAGGCAATACCTCCAAGCCCGGCGATTTCGTGATTGAGCGGGCCTTCGCAGACCAGTAAGGCGCGGCCTCCAGCCCCGGCCACCACCGACCACGACATGACCGCCAAGACTGCCAAACCCGCCAGACCTGCCAGCGCCGCCGTGGCCGCGAAAACCGCCAGGGCCCCGCGGAGCCGCACGCCGGCAGTCCGCCTCGGGTCCGCGAAGCGGCCGGGTGTGCGCGAACAGGCGGCGCAGACCACCCGCGACAACATCCTGCGGGCCGCGACCAAGGTGTTTGCGCGTTACGGCTACGACGGCGGCAGCGTGGAAAAAATCTCCCAGTCGGCCAAATCCTTCGACCGGATGATTTATTACTACTTCGGCAGCAAGGAAGGCCTGTTCATCGAGGTGCTCGAAGACATGTACCGGCGCATGAACGATGCCGAGCTGGAACTGACGCTGGATCTCGAGCAGCCGGTGGAGTCGCTCAAGGACGTGATCAATTTTGTGGTTGGTTACTACAGCAAAAATCCCGAGTTCATCACGTTGCTCAACACCGAAAACCTGCACCGCGGCAAACACATTTCCAAATCGGCGCGGGCCCGGGAATACTCGTCCCCGGCGATTGCCATCATCCGCCAGTTGCTCGAAAGCGGCGTGGCCAAGGGCGTGTTCCGCGCCGATGTGTCCGCGCGCAATGTTTACCTGCTGATCGCGGCGACCGGTTACTTCTACATTTCCAACCGCCACACGCTGTCGGCCTTCCTCGGTGAGGATCTGCAGACGCCGGAAGCGCTGGCGCAGTGGCAAGCCTTCATCATCAGCACGGTGCTGCGCACCGTGATGCTGAACCCCTGAACTTTTCGAAAGACTCCCATGGCAGAAGCAGCCGCAAGCGGCAAGTCCGGCAAAGTCGTCATCACCAACATCGGCCTGCTGCTGTCGGGCGACATCGACCAGCCGATCCTGGACGCTGACACCATCGTGGTGAACGACGGTCTGATCGTGGCGGTCGGCAAGGCCAGCGACTGCGACATGGCGCACGCCCGTACCACCATCGACGCGCACCAGACCTGTGTCGCGCCCGGCCTGATTGACAGCCATGTGCACCCGGTGTTCGGCGACTGGACGCCGCGGCAAAACCAGATCGGCTGGATCGATTCGACCATGCACGGCGGCGTGACCACGATGATTTCCGCCGGCGAGGTGCACCTGCCTGGCCGGCCCAGGGACATCGTCGGCCTGAAGGCGCTGGCCATCACGGCGCAGCGCGCCTTTGACAATTTCCGCCCCGGTGGTGTCAAGGTGCTGGCCGGTGCGCCGGTGATTGAAAAAGGCATGATCGAGCAGGACTTCAAGGAACTGGCCGAAGCCGGCGTGAGCCTGCTCGGCGAGGTCGGCCTGGGTTCCGTGAAGGCCGGTTATGAAGCCCAGCAAATGGTGGCCTGGGCGCGCAAATACGGCATCCAGAGCACCATCCACACCGGCGGGCCGTCGATTCCGGGCTCGGGCCTGATCGACAAGGACGTGGTGCTGGAAGCCGATGCCGATGTGATCGGCCACATCAACGGCGGACACACGGCGCTGTCGGAGCAGCATGTCTGCGAACTCTGCGAAAAATCCTCGCGCGCGATCGAGATCGTGCACAACGGCAACGAGAAGGTTGCCATCGCAGCGGCCCAGGCCGCGCTGCAGCTCAAATGCCCGCACCGCGTGATCCTGGGCACCGACGGCCCCGCCGGTTCGGGTGTACAGCCACTGGGCATGTTGCGGCTGATCTCGCTGCTGTCCAGCCTCGGCAACATTCCGGCGGAGCTGGCCTTCTGTTTTGCCACCGGCAACACCGCGCGCATCCGCAAGCTCAACTGCGGCCTGATCGAGGTCGGCCGGGATGCCGACTTCGTCTTTTTGGACCGCGCCCAGCACACGGCTGGCCGCGACCTGCTCGACAGCGTCCAGCGTGGCGATATTCCCGGTGTGGGCATGGTGATGATCGACGGCATCGTGCGCTGCGGCCGCAGCCGCAACACCCCGCCGGCCACGACCATTCCCAGCGTGGTGGAGCCGGCCTGAAGCCGGGCTTGCGCCGAGATGCCGCAATTTGCTTCGCCCACCCGCGACGAACTCGCGCTGCTGGAACCGCTGGAGCGTCTGGGCCTGGCCAACATCGTGCTGGTCGCCACGGCGCAGCAGGCCGAGGACGCCTGGCGGTTGTTATCAGCCCGACCGGTCCTCGGCTTCGACACCGAATCCAAACCCACGTTTTTTCGCGACCAGGTGTCCGAGGGCCCGCATGTGGTGCAACTGTCCACGCTGGACCGGGCCTGGGTGTTCCAGCTTGTTGATGCGCGCTGCCGCGAGGTGGTGGCGGCCGTGCTCGAGGCCGAACACATCACCAAGGTCGGCTTCGGCCTGGCCGGCGACCACACGCAGATCCGCCGCACCCTGGGCGTGGAGCCGCGCAATGTGCTGGACCTCAATGTAGTGTTCCGCAAAAAGGGTTACGCGAAAGAAATCGGCGTGCGGGGTGCGGTGGCGGTGCTGTTCAATCGCCGCTTTCTGAAATCAAAAAAAGCCACCACCTCCAACTGGGCGAATCGCCAGCTCAGCGACAGCCAGCTGGTCTACGCCGCCAACGACGCCTGGGCGGCGATGCGGGTGTTTGACGCGCTGGGCTTGCCTGAGGCCTAGCCGGCCAGGCCGAAGCGCTGCCTGAAGGCCGCGCAGAAGGACGTGCTGCCGCTGATGGACAGGGTCAACTCATGCCAGGGGGGTGATGCCCCGTCGTTGTGCTCCTGCAGATCGACATCCCACTCGCCGCCTTCGTCCAGCGCCGCGCGCTGTCCGGGAAACGTGCTCTCAGCCCAGTCCAGCACCCCGGCGATTTCAGCGCGCACCGCAGCGACCTGTGCCGGCCGCACCGAGGCCATGGCCTCAAAAGTGCCGCAGCCCTGGCCATCCTCGCTGTAGTCGAAGTCGAGGAATTGCAGGCTCATTCGCCGGGTTCGGGATCCTGCGCCATCGCGTCGCCGCCGTTATCGGACGCCAGCGGCCGCGGGCGATACGTGCGCCGGCCCTCCTTGGCCAGCAACTCGAGGTAAAAGCTGTCGGCGCCTTCTTTGGCGGCGGCATCGACCAGCGGCAGGAGGGTCGCGAAATGCACCACCGCCGCGGTTTCCTCGGTGCTGCCGAAGCGGCAGTCGAAGTCCCAGAAGTCGACGCCCTCGGGCAGGGGTACGCGGCGCTGGCGCTTGACGTATTTGCGGATGTCATGTTTGACCGCGTCCAGCACGCGGTCCCGGTTTTTGCCTTCGATGGCCAGCTTGAATGTCTTTTTCACGGATGCCTTGAAGTCGATTGTTGACCGGCTCCTGAAAAGAGCCGGTTCGCCATCTGTCGATTATGCGGCTTGCCCTGCGGGGCGCCGGAGCTGGCGGGCTTAAACTGGGCGTTTGCAGGGCGCGCTCCGGCCCCTGCACCTCACAAAGCCCTGTTCATGCCATTTACCTCCCTGGGCTTGTCCCCCGCCCTGCTGCGCGCCATCAGCGCCAGGGATTACCTGACGCCCACCGCGATCCAGGCGGCTGCCATTCCGGCGGTGCTGCAGGGCCGCGATGTGCTGGCCTCGGCGCAGACCGGTTCGGGCAAAACCGCCGCCTTTGCGCTGCCGCTGCTGCAATTGCTGCAGCAGGCACCCGGCGAGAAGCCCCGCCGCGTGCGTCTGCTGGTGCTGGTGCCCACGCGCGAGCTGGCTGCCCAGGTCGGCGAGGAAATCCGCAGCCTCGGCCAGCACCTGCCCCAGGCGCTGAAGATCGCCGTGGTGTTCGGCGGCGTGTCCATCAACCCGCAGATGATGAATCTGCGCGGCGGCGCCGACATCGTGGTGGCCACACCGGGCCGGCTGCTGGACCTGGCCGACCACAACGCGGTGGTGCTGTCGGGCGTCAGCGCGCTGGTGCTCGACGAAGCCGACCGTCTGCTGGACCTGGGGTTTTCGGAGGAACTGAGCCGCATCCTGGCGCTGCTGCCGGCGCGGCGACAAAACCTGTTTTTCTCGGCGACCTTTCCGCCGGCGGTGCAGGCACTGGCCGGGCAGTTGCTGCGCGAACCCGTGCACATCGATGCGCCGGCCGAGCCCGAGGGCGCGCCCGACATCACGCAGCGCGCGATCGCGGTGGACCCGGGCCGGCGCACGCAGTTGCTGCGGCACCTGATCACCCAAAACGCCTGGCGAAGGGTGCTGGTGTTTGTCGCCACCAAACACGCGGCCGAAATCGTCGCCGACAAATTGCGCAAGGCCAGGATTTATGCCGAGCCCTTCCACGGCGAGTTGAGCCAGGGCAAACGCACCCAGGTGCTGGCCGACTTCAAGGCCTCGCGGCTCAAGGTGGTGGTCGCCACCGACGTCGCCTCACGCGGCATCGACATCGCGCAATTGCCGGTGGTCGTGAACTACGATTTGCCGCGCTCGGCGCAGGACTACATCCACCGTATCGGCCGCACCGGGCGCGCCGGTGAAAGCGGGCTGGCCCTGAGTTTTGTCAGCGCGGACACCGAAGCGCATTTCCGGCTGATCGAAAAGCGCCAGGGCCTGGCCCTGGTGCTGGAGCAGGTCGAGGGCTTCGAGCCCCTGCAAACCACGCCCAGCGCGCCCGCAGAGCCGCTTGCACCGACCACTGGCGGCATCAAGGGCAAACGCCCCAGCAAGAAAGACAAGCTGCGCGCCGCAGTTGCACGGGAAACCGGCGGTGGCGCGGCCTGAGCGTCGCCTTGCTCAGTCCGGGGCGTCCACCCGGTCCTTGATACTGGTGATGGCGTAACCCTTTTCGCTGATCTGCTGCTCCAGCCCGGCAATCGCGTATTTGTCCAGCTGTTCGGCCTGGGCGCCGCCTTCGAGCCCGCGCGCCTCGGTTTCCCAGTCGGTGTTGGTGGCCTCCTCGGGAATCAGCCGGCCCTCAGGCACGGCCAGGTAGGAATAACGGTGCCCCGATTCGGCCCGGCGGTAGATATCCACTCGCATGCTTGCTCCTTGACGCTTGCTGGAACACCCACCTTAACCCGTCACGCGGCCGGCGCTCTAGGACAAACCCGCACTCGCGATGTGGGGTTCCGTCGCAGCGCTCGCACAGCTCCCGAATGCTTCTTTTCTGATAGCAAATAAATCATGCTGGACATGGGCTGGAGCCCTGCCAGATCTCTGAACAGGACAGGCGCAGGCGACCCGGCAGAACAGCCTGTGCGCTGCAGACACGCAGGCGACCCGTCGGCCCCGCCATCCGCGCTAAGCTGCGCCGCATCGCGCCGGCATCCGGCCGTCCACACACAAGGAGCACACCATGAACGACCTTTTTTCCCTGCAGGGCCGAACCGCACTGATCACCGGCGGTTCACGCGGCATAGGCCGCATGATTGCCGCCGGTTTTCTGGCGCAGGGCGCGCGGGTTTACATTTCGGCGCGAAAAGCGGCCGCCTGCGACCAGACCGCGAAAGAACTCTCCCGCCAGGGCCACTGCGTCTCGCTGCCGGCCGATGTCTCCACGCCGGAAGGCATCGCCAGCCTGGTCGCCGCCTATTCAAAACACGAAAACCAGCTCGACATCCTGGTCAACAACGCCGGCGCGGCCTGGGGCGCGCCTTTTGACGACTTCCCGGAAAACGGCTGGGACAAGGTGGTGGACCTGAACCTGAAAACACCCTTCTTCCTGACGCAGGCGCTGGCGCCGCTGCTGCGCCAGGCGGCGGCGCAGCGGCCGGCCAAGGTCATCAACATCGCGTCCATCGACGGCATCTCGGTCAATCCGATGGAAACCTATTCGTACGCGGCCAGCAAGGCCGGCCTGATCCAGCTCACGCGCCGCATGGCACTGCGCCTGATCCAGGACAACATCGTCGTGACGGCCATCGCACCGGGGGCCTTTGCCTCCGACATGAACAAGGATGCGCGTGACCACGGCGATGCGGTCGCCGCCCGTGTGCCTGCGGGTCGCGTCGGTGAAGACGCCGACATGGCCGGCGCGGCGATTTACCTGGCCTCGCGCGCCGGCGACTATGTGGTCGGCTCCACGCTGGTCGTTGACGGCGGCGTGACCCACGCGCGCTGACCCACCGGCGCTTTGCTGCGCCGCAACACAGCAGGTAAAACTACCTAAGTCCTAACCCGCTGGTGCCGGCCATGGCAAGCCGATAGCATCCAAACCTCTTGTGGCGGGCCTGCGCGTCCGTCCATGCATCTCAAAATAGCCGGAGAGCAATTTGTCAGCGGAGTTCATTCTTGAAACGCAGGGCCTGACCAAGGAATTCAAGGGATTCGTGGCCGTCAACCAGGTGGACCTGAAAGTCCAGCGCGGACACATCCACGCGCTGATCGGCCCCAACGGCGCCGGCAAGACCACCTTCTTCAACCTGCTGACCAAATTCCTGCACCCGACCACGGGCACCATTCTTTTCAACGGCACCGACATCACCACCGAGCAGCCGGCCCAGACCGCACGCCGCGGCATCGTGCGCTCCTTCCAGATCTCGGCCGTGTTTCCGCACATGACGGTGCTGGAAAACGTGCGCGCCGCCCTGCAGCGCAACCTGGGTACCTCGTTTCATTTCTGGAAAGCCGAAAGCACGCTGTTTCACCTGCACGAGCGCGCCCGCCAGTTGCTGGCCGAGGTGGACCTGCAGGACTTCGCCGACGAGCTGACCGTCAACCTGCCTTATGGCCGCAAGCGTGCGCTGGAGCTGGCCACCACGCTGGCACTGGAGCCCGAACTGATGCTGCTCGACGAGCCGACCCAGGGCATGGGCCACGAAGACGTGGACCGCGTGACGCAGCTGATCAAGCAGGTGTCCAGCGGCCGCACCATCCTGATGGTGGAGCACAACATGAACGTGGTGGCCTCGATTGCCGACCGCATCACGGTGCTGCAACGCGGCGCCATCATTGCCGACGGGCCGTATGCCGAGGTGTCGAAAAATCCGCTCGTCATCGAAGCCTACATGGGCAGTGCCAACACCGAGTTGCAGGGAGCGCACTGATGACCAAGGAACTCCTGAAAATCGAGGACCTGCACGCCTGGTACGGCGAGTCGCATGTGCTGCACGGCGTCAACCTGACGGTTCACGAAGGTGAAGTGGTCACGCTGCTGGGCCGCAACGGCGCCGGCCGCACCACCACCATGCGCGCCATCGTCGGCCTGACCGGCACGCGCAAGGGCTCGATCCGCATCCAGGGCGAGGAAACCATCAAGCTGGCGCCTCACAAGGTCGCGCGACTGGGCGTCGGTTATTGCCCGGAAGAACGCGGCATTTTCGCCAGCCTGACGGCCGAGGAAAACCTGATGCTGCCGCCCACCGTGGGGCCGGGCGGCATGAGCATTGACGAGATTTACGACATGTTCCCCAACCTGAAGGAGCGTGCCTCCAGCCCCGGCACCCGGCTGTCCGGCGGCGAGCAGCAGATGCTGGCCGTCGCGCGCATCCTGCGCACCGGCGCCCGCCTGCTGCTGCTCGACGAGATCTCCGAAGGCCTGGCGCCGGTCATT
>PNNC01000202.1 GCA_013824015.1 Polaromonas sp. | reverse complement strand
CCGCGTTTTTGGCTTCGATGTGGTCGAGCAGGCGGCCCGGCGTGGCGACCAGCACCTCGACGCCTTTTTTCAGCTCGGCGGTTTGCGGCTTCATGTCCATGCCGCCGAACACCACCGCGCTGTTCAGGTTGGTGTATTTGGCGTAGAACTTGACCTGCTCGGCCACCTGCACGGCCAGCTCGCGGGTCGGCAGCAACACCAGCGCACGCACCGGGTGGCGCGCCGGCGAGGTGGAGGCGTTCTCGTGCTTCATCATGCGCTGCAGCAGCGGCAGGGCAAACGCGGCGGTTTTGCCGGTGCCGGTCTGTGCCGCGCCCATCACGTCCCGGCCCTGCAGGACGACCGGGATGGCCTGTTCCTGGATCGGGGTCATGGTTTCGTAGCCCATCTCGGCGACGGCGCGGGCCAGCGGTTCGGCCAGCGAGAGGTTGGAAAAAGAGGATGTCATAAAGGAAAGCCCGACGTAACTCCAGCGTTGGTCAATGCGGATGATCGCGCGGGCCGGGACGGGTTTGCCGGGGCGCGTTGGGAGCCAACAGCAGCGCTGGTGGCCAAGGTGGCGCCGCAAAGCGCCGGTTTGCGATCACGGATCGCCGGGCGTGTGCAGTGCTTCCTCAAGCCCCTATTGTCGCACTTTGGGCGAAATGACCCGGCCAAAACCCTGCAAGCCCCGTGCGGCGCGCCGGACAGGCCTCGCCCACGCTGCAACCGGCACCGAATCGCTATCAATTTAATAGCTGTTGGCCCTTGCTGGACATGGGCTGAGGCCATATTTCTTATAAAGTCCGGGCACTGAAGGTGTCGCAGGCCTTGACGCTGCCCTGCTGCAGGCCATTGTTGAACCAGCGCGCACGCTGGGCGCTGGTGCCATGGGTGAAACTTTCCGGCACGATCTTGCCGCTGCCGCCCTGCAGCGCGTCGTCACCAATTTTGGCCGCCGCATTCATGGCTTCCTCGACATCGCCCTGCTCGAGGATGGCGCGGGCACGCTGCGCATGGTTGGCCCAGACACCGGCAAAACAGTCGGCCTGCAGTTCCAGCCGGACACTGAGCGCGTTGTATTCGACCTTGCTGACCTGGCCGCGCATCTGGTCCATCTTGCCGGTGATGCCCAGCAGGTTCTGCACGTGATGGCCAACCTCGTGTGCAATCACGTAGGCCTGGGCGAAATCGCCGGGCGCGCCCAGCCTTTTCTGCAGGGTTTCGTAAAAACCGAGGTCGATGTACACCTTCTGGTCGGCCGGGCAGTAAAACGGGCCCATGGCCGCCTGGCCCTGGCCGCACGCCGTCTGCGTGGCGCCGCGAAACAGCACCAGCGACGGTTCCCGGTAGCTGCTGCCGCCCTTGGCGAACACGTCCTTCCAGACGTCTTCGGTGTCGGCCAGCACGGTCGAGACAAAACCGGCCATCTTGTCATCGGCCGGCGGCCGCTGGGCCGGGCCCTGCTGGACCTGCGCGGTCGGTGCGCCGCCGCTGAGCATGCTGAGGATGGTCATCGGGTTGATGCCGAAGATCCAGCCGCCCACCAGCGCCACCACGATGGTGCCTATGCCTATGCTGCGGCCGCCCAGCAGGCCGCCCCCACCCGAACCCCCGCTGCTGCGGCGGTCCTCGACGTTGTCGGACTGACGGTTGCCTTCCCATTTCATATGCGGCTTTCCTTGTGTGCTTGTTCTGAACGACTTTACTTGAGCGGCCATTGCCGCCGGGAACCATGGCGTGGCGCAGAATGTCTACACACCATGACTTCATTTTCCCGCTTACGCCTCGCACTCGCCGCGCTCGCGGCTGGCCTGCTGACAGCATGCGCCAGCCCGATCGTCACACAGGTCAGCAATTTCAACCAGTGGCCGTCAGACGCGACCGGGAGCAGCTTCAGCTTTATCCCTCCGCCGTCCAGTCCGTCCCAGCCACCGCCGGAGCTGGAACTGGCGACCTACCAGGGCTACGCCCAGCAGGAACTCGAAAAGCTGGGCCTGCGCAAGGCGGCGCCCGGCCAGCCCGCGCGCCTGCTGGTGGAATTGGGCTGGATCGCCCAGCCGCAGGAACGCACTTACCGGCAGCCCATTTACGATGACCGGCTGGTGTTTTACCCGCCCTACCGCAATGCCGCCGGTCAGGTGTTCCCGGGCTACTGGGCGCCCAGCCGCTTCGGCCCGACCTACCTCGGCGACCGCATCGTGCCCTACACCGTGCAGTTCAACCAGATCAACCTGCGCATACTCGACACGCGTGGCAGCCCGGCCGGCCAGCCGCGCGCGGTGTTCGAATCACACGCGGTCTACGAAGGCCAGGCGGCGCTGCCGACGATCGCGCCCTACCTGGTGCGTGCGGTGTTTGACGGCTTCCCGGGCCAGAACGGGCAGATCCGGCGGGTCAATTTCGACCGGGAAACCGGCGCGGTGATCCGCAAATAAATCACTGTTCGAAGCGCACCGATAAACCTGAGAGCTGGTCAGCAAGCGGCCCTGAACCCTGCAGTTCGGTATGCCAGGTCTGGCCCGGCGCCACCGGCCAGGCGTCGGTCAGGGTGCCGGTGGTGACCAGGTCGCCGGCCTGCAGCAGCGGCGCCCCGGGCAGCGCGCGTAGCTCATTCACAAAATGCAGCAAGGCCTGCAAGGGGCCGTCCAGCACATGGGCGCCCGTGCCCTGGTCTTTCAGCACGCCGTCGCCGTAGAGCCTGAGCCGGATGCCGGACAGCGCCTCGGCCAGTGCCTGCGGGGCGGCGCCCGGCGGCAGTTCCACACGCTGCCCGACCAGCAAGCGCCCGTGCAGGCCTTCGTCGGCCACCGCCTGCGCGGCGCTGAATTTCCAGCCCGGGAAATGGGTGTGCACGATCTCGAAGCCGTGCGCCACCCAGGCCACCGCATCGGCGAGTTGCGCCAGCGTGCAAGCGGGTGCGGGGGCGGCGCGCAGGCCGAACACGATCTCGGGCTCGATGCGCGGCTCGCACAGGCCGGCCAGTGACAACACGCCGGCATTCGGGCCGGCCGCATCCACCTGGCTCAGGCTGCCCTGCCAGACGGTTCCCCAGATCGGCGCATAGACCTGATAACGCGGCCAGATCGTGCGGTTGGTGAAACCGACCTTGTAGCCGGCCGGACCTTCGCCGGCAGCGATACGCGCCGCGCGCACGGCCAGCGCAGCGGCATACCCGGCTGGCAGGTCGGCCGGAACACCGGCAGGCCAGGCAAGGGCACGCGCCTGCAGCCGGGCCCCGGAAACATCGGCCGCGAGGCCCTCGGTTGGAATGGTCATGTTGCGATGTTAGCCACAACAGCGCGCGGGCTGCGCACAATAGGGCCATGCGCACCCCCACCGCGGCAAGTCCGCTTCCCACCGTGCTGCTGACCGGTTTCGACCCGTTTGGCGGCGACAGCCTGAACCCGAGCTGGCAGGCCGTGCAGGCGCTGCACGGCAAACGCATCGCCGGCCACAGGGTCGTGGCGGCGCAGTTGCCGACGGTGTTTGATGCCTCGCGGCGTGAGCTGGCGCGGCTGCTGCGCGCGCACCGGCCGGCGCTCGTGATTTGCGTGGGCCAGGCCGGCGGGCGCGCCGCGATGTCACTGGAGCGCATCGCGATCAATGTCAACGATGCGCGCATTCCCGACAACGCCGCCGCGCAGCCGGTGGACACACCGGTGGTGGCCGACGGTCCGGCGGCCTATTTCACGAGTTTGCCTGTCAAGGCCATGCTGCAGGCGCTGCAGCGCGCAGGCATTGCCGCCGAGGTGTCACAAACCGCCGGCACCTTTGTCTGCAACCATGTTTTTTACGGGCTGATGCATGAATTGGCGACGCGGCGCGGCTTCAGGCGCACACGCGGCGGGTTTGTCCACGTTCCCTGGCTGCCGGGCCAGGGCCAGCCCCACATGGCGACGGAGGAACTGGTGCGTGGACTGCGTGTTGCCGTGGCAGCGGCACTGACCACGACGACCGACATCCGCAGCGGCGCCGGCGCGATCAGTTAACTTTGGGGAGGCGCGGGTTCATCCCGCAGCAAGCGCCATAACAGCCAGGTGCCGATCAGCGCGTTGCACAAGGCAAACACACCCACAATGATCATGGCCAGGGTATTGAGGGGACGGTTGTGCACAATCCAGGCCAGCGCAGCCGACAGCAGATTGAGCACCAGCATCATCCAGAACAGCGGATTGCGCGGCTGGAACAGGCGGGATAATTTCATGGCGGCCATGCTAACCGCATTCGGGCAGGCGGGCTTGGCCGCCGCGGCTTAGCGGTGGGTGCTGAATGCCACCGGAATCAGGCCCTGGCTGGAACCTGCCGACACCGCCGTGTTGCGGCTGAAGCTGCCGCTGCCGCTGCCACTGTTGTCAGCAACGGTGGTCCGGCCCACCGCATCGGGCGAGGCCTGGGCCTGGATGATGCATTTGTTGAGTTCGGCGCCGCCCAGTGTTTCGAGACACTGGACCATGGCCGTGCGCTGGGATGCCAGCATGGCCTCACGCTGTTCTGCCTTTTTGACCTGGCCACCGGCCACCATGGCAATGCCCACCAGCATGCCGACCACCAGCAACAGGCCGGCACCGGCAAACAGGTATTCGCGCGGTACGGTGTGGACTTTGGGCAAGTGGCTGGAAAACATGAAAGGCTCCTGGTGGTGACTGACTCGATGGTAGGCAGCGCACCCCGGGCTGCAACCCGGTGCACGGCGCGTGGCGCTGTAGGAGAAAACCGCTCGCGCCATGCGCCTTCCGGCTTACCATGCGGACATGACCGAGGTATTTCACTTGCTGGACGCCAGCCAGACAGCGGCGCGGCTGCCCTATCCCGACCTGGTGCGCGAGATCAGCGCGCTGCTGGCCGACGCTTCGGTCCAGGTGCCGGAACGGCTGGTCCAGCCGCTGGCCGGCGGCGGCAGCCTGTTTGTGATGCCGGCCATGGACGGCCAGGTGGCCATCACCAAGCTGATCACCTTCACACCGGCGAATGCCGGCACACCCAGGCCCACGATCCAGGGTGACGTGGTGGTGTTTGACATCGCCAGCGGCGCGCGACGCCTGGTGCTGGACGGGCCAACCGTCACCGCCAGGCGCACGGCCGCGGTGTCGCTGCTCGCGGCGCAGCGGCTGGCCCCCCATCCCCGCGGGCCGCTGCTGATTGTCGGCGCCGGTGTGCAGGGGCTGGCGCACCTGGAGGCCTTTGCCGAAGGCCTGGGCATCACCGAGGTGGTCATCGCTTCACGCAGCCGCGCCAGCGCCCAGGCGCTCGCTGTCCATGCGCGGTCGCTGGGCCTGCGCGCCCAAACCACGCAGGACCCCGATGCCGCGCTGGCAGGCTGCCCGCTGGTGGTCACCTGCACACCCGCCAGCGGCGTGGTGTTGCAGGCCTTGCCGCGGCGCGATGCTTTCATCAGTGCCGTCGGCGCCTTCACGCCGGCGATGGTCGAACTTGGCGGCGTGTTGTGCAGGCACATCGCGGAGACGGGGACGGTGGTGCTGGACACGGCCAATGCCCTTCACGAAGCCGGCGACCTGCTGCAGGCCGGTCTCGATGTACGCCACTTCGCCACGCTGGCGGATGTGATGCACGGCGACAGTGCCCGACCGGCCGGCCCGGTGCTGTTCAAGAGCTGCGGCTGGGCCGGCTGGGACCTGGCGGCCGCGCGGACGGCGCTGGCGCGCTAGCGGCTGCCGTCAGGTCCACCACTGTTGATCCACCGCAAGCGGGTCCGGCCCCGCCCTTCTAGACTGAACCCATGAAACTTCAATTCCTCGGCGCCACCGACACCGTCACCGGTTCCAGGTACCTGATCCAGCACGACAAGTCCAGGGTGCTGGTCGATTGCGGCCTGTTCCAGGGCTACAAGCTGCTGCGGCTGCGCAATTGGGCGCCGCCGCCGGTGAAGCCGTCTTCCATCGACGCGGTGATCCTGACGCATGCCCACATCGACCACAGCGGCTACCTGCCGCTGCTGGCGCGCCAGGGTTTTCGCGGCAAGGTGTTCTGCACGCCCGCTACCTACGACCTGTGCCGCATCCTGTTGCCCGATTCAGGTCACCTGCAGGAAGAAGAGGCCGAGTACGCCAACCGCCACAAACTGTCGAAGCACAAGGAAGCCCTGCCGCTGTACACACGCGAGGACGCGCTGCAATGCCTCAAGCTGTTCCATCCGGTCCCCCACGGCAAGGACTGGCAGCCGGCACCGGGGCTGCACGCGCGCATGGCACCTTCGGGCCACATGATCGGCTCGTCGTTTGTCAGGCTGGACGACGGATCACGCTCCATCCTGTTTTCAGGGGACATCGGCCGGCCCAACGACCTGGTGCTCAAGCCCCCCGTGCAGATGGATGGCGCCGACTACCTGGTGGTGGAATCGACCTACGGCGACCGTCCGCACGGCAACTCGGACCCGCTGCTGGAACTCGGCAAGGTGATCAAGCGCACCGCCGCCCGTGGCGGCGTGGTGGTGATTCCGGCCTTTGCCGTGGGCCGGGCCCAGAGCCTGCTGCACTGCATCCAGTTGCTCAAGGCCCAGGGCGTGATCCCGAACATCCCGGTGTACCTCAACAGCCCGATGGCGGCCAATGCGATGAAGGTTTACCTGAAACACAAAGCGGAATTGCGGCTGACAGCCGCCGAATGTGAGGCGCTGACGCAGGCCGCGCATATCGTGCAAACGCCGGAAGAATCACGGCTGCTCAATGCGCGCCATGGGCCGATGATCATCGTCTCTGCCAGCGGCATGGCCACGGGCGGGCGCGTGCTGCATCACCTCAAGGCCTTCGCACCCGACAAGCGCAACACGATTTTGTTCGCCGGCTTTCAGGCGGGCGGCACGCGCGGCGCCTCCATCGCGCAGGGCGCACCAACGGTTCGGATCTTCGGCGAGGACGTGCCGATCCGGGCCGAGGTCGCCATGCTGGACGACCTGTCGGCCCATGCCGATGCCGCCGAAATTGTGAGCTGGCTCAGGGGATTCAAGGCGCCGCCCAAGCAGACTTTCATCACCCACGGCGAGCCGGCCGCTGCCGATGCAATGCGCCAGCACATCGAGCGCGCGCTGCACTGGAACGTCCACATGCCGTTTTATCTGGAAACCGTCACCCTGCGTTAGCGCCGCCAGCGACGGCCATCAGGCCAGCCCGCACCATTCGGCAAAGCGGTGAAAGGCGTCGGCCCACAGCGCCCAGGCCGCCGCAAGCACCAGCAGCCCGCCTGCCGCACGGGTGCCCCAGTCCTGGCGCAGCCGGTTGCCGCGGTCCTGCAGCTTGTCATACAGCCAGGGCACCAGCATCAGCGACAGGCTGCTGCCGGCGGCAAACAGCGCCATGGACAGTGCGCCCGCCAGCGGTCCACCGCTGAGCGAGGCCACCAGCAAGGCCGAATACAGCAGCCCGCAGGGCATGAAGGCCCACAACGCCCCGGTGGCAAAGACGCCGCCACGCGCCGTGGCCAGTGGCCGCAGCCGGGACCAGACCGCGCGGCCGGCCTGGGCAGCCCAGACCGGCTGCCGGGCCTGCGCCAGCAGCATCAGGCCCCACAGCAGCACCGCCAGGTGGAACAGCGTCCAGACCGGTCGCAGCGCCGCGGTATTGGCGGTCAGCCAGGCCAGGCTCTGCACCGCCAGTGCCGCTGCCGCGCCGGCCAGTGAATAACCCACCAGGCGCCCGGCCTGAAAACTCCAGAGCGCACGCGACGATGACACCGACCCCTGGCGCGGGCCCAGCCGCGCAATGCCGGCGCAGGCCGCGCCACACATGGCCGCGCAATGCGGGCCGCCGGCCAGCCCCATGAGCAGCGCCGTCAGGACCAGGGTGGAAGACATCGGCACAGCACCTAGATGATCCGCGAGAATTTTGCGCGGTGGCGGTCGGCCTGCAGATGGCGGTCGAACACCATGGCCACCGCACGTACAAAAAACCAGCCCTGGGCGGTGACCTCGATGCCCGACTCGTCAAGCAGCACCAGACCGGCGTCGGCAAGTTCGCGCAACTGCTCCAGCTCCGCCGCAAAATAGCTGCGGAAATCCAGCAGCCAGGCCTGCTCTATCGATTCGAAAATCACCTGCCCCTGGCACATCAGCGCCATGATCACGGCCCGGCGCGCCAGGTCGTCACGGTTGAGCGCCAGTCCGCGCACCACCGGCAGGCGACCCTGGTCCAGATGGTCGCAATACTCGTCCATGGTCTTGGCGTTCTGGCTGTAAGTCGCGCCTATCCGGCCTATCGCCGACACGCCAAGGCCGATCAGGTCACAGTCGGGCTGGGTGCTGTAGCCCTGGAAGTTGCGGTGCAGCCGGCCCTGGCGTTTGGCCACGGCCAGCGCATCGTCGGGAAGCGCAAAGTGATCCATGCCGATGTAGACGTAACCTGCATCCTCGAAAGCGGCCAGCGATTGCGCCAGCATCGCCAGCTTGGCTGCTGCACCCGGCAGGTCGGCCGAATGAATCCGCCGCTGTGGCTTGAAACGTTCCGGCAGATGTGCATAGGCATACAGCGCAATCCGGTCGGGCCGCAATTGCACCACCTGCTCGAGTGTGCGCGCAAAGGACTCCGGCGTCTGCAATGGCAGCCCGTAAATCAGGTCGACATTGATGGAATCGAAGTCAAGTTCGCGCGCCTGCGCCATCAAGTCGCGCACCTGGGTGAAGGGCTGGATGCGATGCACCGCCTTCTGCACGTCGGGGTCAAAGTCCTGCACGCCAAAACTCAGCCGGTTGAAGCCGAGGCCGGAGAGGGTGCGCAAGCGTGCCGCATCCACGGTCCGGGGATCCACTTCGATGGAGTATTCGCCACCGGGTGACAGCGTGAAGCTGCGTCGCAACATGGCCATCAGCGCCGTGAGTTCCCCGTCAGACAGGAAGGTGGGCGTGCCCCCGCCGAAGTGGAGCTGCGTGACCGTCTGGCCCTGTCCCAGCTGCTGCGTGTGCAGATCCATTTCACGGCCCAGGTAACGCAGGTACGCGGCCGAGCGGCTGTGGTGTTTGGTGATGATCTTGTTGCAGGCACAGTAGTAACACAGCGACTCGCAAAACGGGATGTGCACATACAGCGACAGCGGCAAGACCGGCAGGGCAGAACCGGTACGCCGCTGCGCCAGCGCCTGTCCGTAATCGGACGCGGTAAAGGCTTCGACAAAGCGGTCGGCCGTCGGATAGGAGGTGTAGCGCGGCCCGGGGATATCGAAGCGTCGCAGCAGCTCGGGCAATACGGTGGTCATCGCAGATTCTTCATGGTGATGAGTGACTGTGCCGTGTCACTGCATCCCCTTGCTTGATGTGGATCAAGCGGGCGGAATCGGGCCGGTATTGCTGCCGCCCAGGGCGCCGGGCGCTTGCCCTGCACCGGCCGCCCGCACCACCAGCACCGGTCCCGCCGCGTGGCGGACGATCTGTTCGGCATCACTGCCCATCAGCGCGCGGCCCAGGCCGCGCCGGCCGTGGGAACCCACCACAACCAGGTCGGCTTTCATGCTGCCGGCCTGCTCCACCACATGCTCCCAGAGGCGGCCCGGCCGGCCCACAATCAGCACGCTGTCGGCCGCCACCCCCTGGGCTTCCGCCTTCTTGCGGGCGTCCGCGAGCAGTTTTTCACCGGCCTGCTGCATCAAGGGAAGCGTGTCATTGAGATAGGCCATCGCCGGCTCGAAACCGTTGACATAACTCAACTCGTCCACCACGTGGAGCAGCCGCAGCCGGGCACCGTCGAGCCGGGCCAGGCGGATGGCCTCATCCAGCGCCCTGTCCGAGGTCGGGCTGCCGTCGATGGGCATGAGGATGCGGGTGTAGGCTGACATCGATTTCTCCAGGTTCACGTGTGTGTCATCGCAGCGCCAGGCGCATGGCCACGGTGCCCTCCGGGGTCGCGGCCGAGACGCTGAAACCAAGCTGGTGTGCCAGGGCCGCCATGCCCGTGTTCTCGGGCAGGCACTGCCCCACGACCTCGGTCGTGCCCCGCTCGCGCAAATAGCGGATCAGCTTGTCCATCAACAGGCGTCCCAGGCCGCAGCCCTGCCACTGCGTGGCCACCTGGATCGCGAATTCCGCGGTCAGGTTGTCAGGGTCACACACAGCCCGGACTTCGGCCACCATGACCGGCTCGCCGCCGGCCTGCGGCGCGATGGCCACAAACGTCATCTCGCGGTCGTAATCAATCTGGCTGTAACGCGCCAGTTCGGAGTGCGGTACTTCCCTGCGTGTCATGAAAAACCGCAGCCGCATGTCCGCAGGTGACGCGCCGGCATAAAAGGCCAGCAGACGCTGGCCGTCTTCAGGGCGGATCGGCCGCAGCAACAGGTTGTGCGCCTTCACCCGCACCGGCTCCTCCAGCGCCAGTGGATAGGGGCGAATGGCCAGCCGGCTCGGCTCGCCCGGCACCAGCGGGCGCAGCCTGACCCGCGCATCCAGCGCCAGCACGCCATGCTGATCGACCAGCAGGGGATTGATGTCGAGTTCGGCCAGCCAGGCCAGTTCGCAGGCCATTTGCGAAACTTTCAGCAGCGTGGCCAGCAGCGCCGCCTGATCGGCGGGCGGCCGCCCGCGGTAACCGGCCAGCAAGGGCGCCAGCCGGCTGGCGGCCACCATGTCACGGGCCAGCCGCGCATTGAGCGGGGGCAGCGCCACCGCATGGTTTTTGTGCAGCTCGACGGCGACACCACCTTCGCCGAGCAACATGACCGGCCCGAACACCGGGTCGGCGGCGATGCCGACAATCAGCTCGTGGGCACCCGGACGGCGCGCCATGGCCTGTACGGTAAAGCCGAGCACGCGCGCCTGCGGCAGCAGCCTGAGCACCTGCTGCTGCATGGTTTCGGCCGCCAGCCTCAAGGCCTGCTCCGACGCCAGGTCGAGCGCCACGCCACCGACATCGGTTTTGTGGATGACTTCAGGTGAAATGATTTTCAGGGCCACCGGATAACCGATGCGGCCGGCGGCCGCAACGGCCTCCCCGATATCCCGCGTCCGGACGGTTTCAACCGTGGGAATGCCGTAGGCCCGCAGCAGCGCCTGGGCCTGCGCATCGCCCAGCCATTCGCGGCCATCGCGCAGCGCTTCGTCCCGCAATGAAGCGGCCAGCGCGCGGTCCGGCGTGAAGTCCTCCATTTCAGCGGCGGGCAACTCCTGCAGCGCCTGCTGGTGGCGTGTATGGGTGGCCAGCTGCAACCACGCAGCGGCCGCACGTTCCGGCGTGCTGTAGCTGGCAATACCCGCGGCTGCCGTGGTCCGCCGCGCAGCGGCCACCATCACGCCACCGAGCCAGCAGGTCAGCACCGGCTTGGCCGATGCCTGGATCAGCGGCAGACAGGCCGCGGCGATGTCACCGGCGGGAACGATGGCCGTGGGGGCGTGGATGAACAGCACACCGTCGACTTCCGGCGCCGCCAGCAACACCTTCAACGCATCCACATAACGGCTCACGGGCGCGTCGCCGATGATGTCGACCGGGTTGCCATGCGACCAGGTCGGCGGCAGGCACTGGTCGAGCGCCCGCAAGGTTTGCTCGCCCGGTATGGCCAGCACGCCACCGCCCAGCGCCAGTGCATCGGCCGCCAGCACACCAGCCCCGCCGCCATTGGTCAGCACCGCCAGACGCTCGCCCTGCCAGTGCGTGACATGGGCCAGGGTTTCGGCCGCGTCGAACAGGGATTCCAGCGTGTCCACGCGCAGCATGCCGGCGCGGCGAACTGCCGCATCAAATACCGCGTCCGAACCGGCCAGGGCGCCGGTGTGCGAGGCGGCGGCACGCGCTCCGTCGGGCGCGCGGCCGGCCTTCACCACAATCACCGGCTTGTTGCGCGCGGCGGCCCGGGCCGCCGACATGAACTTGCGTGCCGACTTCACCGACTCCATGTACAACAGGATGGCCCGGGTGCCGGGATCGCTGGCCAGGTAATCAATGACATCGCCGAAATCCACATCGGCGCTGTCACCCAGCGAGATGAAATGCGAAAACCCGATGCCACGGCTGTTGGCCCAGTCCAGCATCGCGGTCGCCAGCGCGCCCGATTGGGTCACAAAAGCCAGCTTGCCGGGCAAGGCCTGGCCGGGCGCAAAACTGGCATTGAGTCCAATACCCGGCACCAGCGCCCCGATGCAGTTGGGCCCCAGGATGCGCAGCAAGTGCGGCCGCGCGGCATCCAGCATGGCTTGCTCCAGCGACAGGCCCTGGGTGCCACTGGCCTGCTTGAGTCCGGCTGACAGCACGATGGCGGCACGTGTGCCCTTGCGGCCCAGGTCGGCAATCAGCCCGGGCACGGTTTCCGCAGGGGTGCAGATCACGGCCAGGTCCGGAACCTGCGGCAAGGACTCGACGTCGCGCCAGGCCGGGGCGCCGCCAACACTGTGATGGCGCCGGTTGACCGGCCAGACCGGCCCGCGGAAGCCGCCCGCGCGCAGGTTGCGCAACACCACGGAACCCAGACTTCCCTCCCGGTCGGAAGCACCGATCAGGGCCACCGAGGCAGGCTGGAACAGGGCTTCGAGATTGCGTACGCTCATGGACATCCTTCAAACACGGTGGGCGGCTGGAACATCCTCATGGTGGCAGATTACTGACCGCACCACCACCAGGCTTGCTCCAGATCAAAGACCCTGGCTCGCGCCCGCTCACACAATCAACGGCTTCGCAGCAGGTGAAACGTCGAAGATCATGGCGTCCCGTCTGTTGCGGTGTGAAAAGCGGAAGGTGGGCTTGCGCCATGTCAATGCCCAACCGGCAGGGATTGCCAAATTGACCTCATCCACTGGGGCAGCGCAAAGTGGCCTCCTGCGTGGCGTTGCCGCCGCGCCGCCTTTGCGCAAGGTCAAGCAAAGCCTCCAATCCCGTCCGCAGCCTCGGCCGCTTGCGTAACATGCGCAGATGTTGCCCGATGCCATGTTCGCGATGATCGTTGCTCCCTCCGGACGGAGGCTTCAGGCCGCCTCGAAACCCTTGCCCCAGGCCGCAGGGCGCGATGTCATGGTGCGCGTGCTGGCTTGCGGCGTGTGCCGCACCGACCTGCACATCCTTGACGGCGAGTTGCCGCTCCGGCGCGCCGGTCTGGTTCCCGGGCATGAGATCGTGGGGCGTGTCGTGGCGCGCGGTCCGCAAGCACAACGTTTTGCCATCGGTGAGCGCATAGGCATTCCCTGGCTGGGCCAGGCCTGCGGCAACTGCCCGTTCTGCGCCATGACCAGGGAAAACCTGTGCGACCAGCCGCTGTTCACAGGTTATGACCGGGACGGCGGTTTTGCCGAATATGCCGCCGCCGACGAGCGTTTCTGCTTTGCATTGCCGGATCGCTATGACGACGCCCATGCCGCTCCCTTGCTCTGCGCCGGCCTGATCGGCTTTCGCGCCTGGCGCCTCGCCGGTGAAGCCCAGCCGCGGCGGCTGGGTCTGTACGGGTTCGGCGCCGCTGCCCACATCATCTGCCAGATCGCCGTTGCCCAGGGCCAGGCTGTCCACGCGTTCACGCGTGCGGGTGACACGGCTGGTCAGGTTTTCGCGCGCAGTCTGGGCGCGATCTGGGCCGGTGGTTCGGACGAAAAGCCGCCCGAGCCGCTGGACGCGGCGCTGATATTTGCCCCGGTCGGCGCACTGGTGCCGGCTGCGCTCGCCGCAACGCGCAAGGGGGGCACGGTGGTTTGCGCCGGCATCCACATGAGCACCATTCCGGCTTTTGACTACGGTCTGCTCTGGGGCGAGCGCGTGCTGCGCTCCGTCGCCAATCTGACACGCGCGGACGGTGAGTCATTCTTCCGCACGGTCGCCGCAATGACACTGAAGACCCATGTGCAGGCCTTCCCGCTGCGTGACGCCAACGCAGCGGTGCAAGCGCTGCGCGAGGGCCGGGTGCAGGGCGCGGTGGTCCTGCTGCCCTGAGACCCGGGCGCCAGGAGACCCTCAGCGAGATGGCGACACGCGCTGGCGACCGGCCACAAAGGGTGCCGGACTCCAGTCGGGCCTGTCCTGCCGCCCCGACTCCACGACGATCAGGTAACGACCCGGAAAAGGCACGGGTTCGCGGCGCGGATCCAGCACCCAGATCGCGCGGCCACTTCGTACTGCCTGTTCATAGTCGGCGTCCAGCAGTCCGTAATGGTCGATCACCCGGTTCAACGAGGCAGGAATGCGGATACACCCTTTGGATTGCGCAGTGCCGAGCCGGCGCTCCAGGATATCCGGGTCCGTGGCGTGCATCTGCAGCCGCATGATAGACACCCCCCCTTTCCCCCACCCTCTGGCAGCTGCCTGCCAGCCGAAATCGTAGACCCGCATCCCCCTGGCGCCGTACCCCCGGATCCCCTGGCTGTTGAGCGTTCCCTCGGCGCGGAAGTCGGGGTTTAGAAGCGTGTGTTCGAACACGCCGACCGGAGTCTCGAAGTGATCAAATTTTCCTGGCTTGCCCGTGGACACCGGCGAAGCGCCCACCAGTTGCATCGCCCCCTCCAGAGGACGAAAAAACAGAAACAGGGCCTGAACATGCGGATTGCGATCAACGACGACCAGGTATTGCGCAGCAACGGGATCAATGCCGGCCCTGACCAGTGCGCCTTCAGCCAGCCAGGCATAGAAGCGCGCGTCGGCAGGCCCCACCGCCAGCGTGCGGTCGACCCGGGTGCTGTACAGCGCCGTCATGTCGCGCACCGGATCGAAAGCATCCGCCCATGCGCAGCATGCGGTCAGCAAGGCTGCAACGACGCAACTGCGGGCCCCCGCCCTGCTGCCGGGAAAAAACAGCATCGATCACCTCGTGTACAACGATTTGTTGCAGATTCATTGTGCCCGGCAGCGACGCCCGCAGGGTGAGGCAGATCAAACCATGCCATCGCATCAACCGCGTTGAACCTGGACTTGCGCAATGTCAATGCTGACCGGCTAAAGAAGAATAAATTGATCTCCGTTGCGGTGATGCGCAGGTATCCCTCACGCCCGGCAACAAGGAGAAACTCATGAAAACAGATGCCCACCTCAAGGCCGATGTCGCGGAAGAACTCGCCTGGGATCCCGCCGTCAATGCCACCGGCATTGGCGTCGCAGTCAGGGACGGCGTGGTGACCCTGACTGGCCACCTTGACAGTTATGCCGAGAAACACGCGGCGGAGCGTGCCGTGCACAGGGTTGCCGGCGTACGAGGGATTGCGCTGGAACTCGACGTCAAACTGGCCGCCGACCACAAGCGCAGCGATTCCGAGATCGCGCAGGCGGCAACCACGGCGCTGCAACTGAACTCCCTGGTGCCGGACGAGAAGATCCAGGTTCAAGTCGAAGACGGCCGGGTCATCCTCACCGGCGAAGTCGACTGGAGCTACCAGCTGGCCAGCGCTGAACAATCTGTACGCCCGCTGGCGGGAGTACGCAGCCTGTCCAACCGCATCACCATCAAGTCCCTGGCAAGCAGCAAGAACGTCGGCGCCCAGATCACCGCGGCCCTGACGCGACAGGCCGCGCGGGAGGCCAAACACATCACCGTGGAGGTTGAAGGCAGTGTGGTGACCCTCCGGGGGAAAGTGCATTCACTGGCGGAGCGCGAAGCGGCCGTCGGTGCGGCGTTCTCGGCACGCGGTGTCTCGCGTGTCGTGGACAAACTCGAGGTCGGTGCCTGACCGGCAGGCACCTTTTTATCCATCATTCAAGGAAATCAATCATGAGCAACCTTCGTGTTCTGGACCCTACCTTCACCGACTCTTTCGAATCGGCCATGCGCCGCTTCTTCTCCCCCGCAGTTTTCGAGACGGACACCCCGGCGCTGAAGATGCGTATCGATGTTTCTGAAAAGGACCACGCCTATCTGGTGAAAGCCGACATTCCCGGCGTCAAGAAGGAAGACATCAATGTGCGCATCGACGGCAACGTGGTCCAGATCGACGCCGAAGTCAATCGGGAAAAGGAAACCAAAGGCAATGGCGACAAGGTCCTGCGCAGCGAGCGCTACTGGGGCAATGTCTCGCGCACTTTCAGCCTGGCCCAGGATGTGGACGACAGCAAGGTCCAGGCCAAATACGCCGATGGCGTCTTGAGCCTGGAGCTGCCGAAGAAAGCTTCGACAGCAAGCAAGAAAATCACCGTTCAGTAGCCCGGTCCGGCATGACGACGGCGCAGCAGCCGGACACCCCGGTGCTGCGCATCCGGTCGTTGTCCAAGACCTACGGCAGTGGTGACACCGCCGTATTTGCCTTACGCGACGTGGATCTGGAAGTGCGGGCGGGCGAGTTCCTGGTGCTGCTGGGCGCGTCCGGCAGCGGCAAGTCCACGCTGCTGAACATCCTGGGCGGACTCGATCGCCCGAGCGCGGGGGAGGTGACCTTCCTCGACCATCAACTGACCGATGCAAGCGACGAGGAACTGACGCGCTACCGGCGCGAACATGTCGGTTTTGTTTTCCAGTTCTACAACCTCATTCCCAGCCTGACCGTGCGCGAGAACGTGGCACTGGTCACCGATATCGCCAGCCATCCCATGCCGGTGGACGAGGCGCTGGCACTGGTGGCGCTGACGCCGCGGCGGGACCACTTCCCCTCCCAGCTGTCGGGCGGCGAGCAGCAGCGCGTGGCGATTGCGCGGGCCATCGTCAAGCGCCCGCAGCTGTTGCTGTGCGACGAGCCGACCGGTGCGCTGGACTATGCCACCGGCAAGCTGGTGCTCGAGGTCATCGCCCGCATCAACCAGGAGCTGGGCACCACGGCCATCGTCATCACGCACAACGCCGCCATCGCCGGCATGGCCGATCGCGTGATCCGCCTGGCGGACGGGCGCATCGCCAGCATTGAAGTTCCGCCGCGGCGCCTCACGCCCGCAGAATTGTCATGGTGACGCCATGAAAGCACTGGACCGGAAGCTGTTGAGGGACCTGCGCTTGCTCTGGAGCCAGGGCCTGACCATCGCGCTGGTGGTGGCCAGCGGGGTTGGCGGCTTCATCACCAGCCTGAGCGCGGTGGACTCGCTGGACCTGGCGCGCGAGCGCTTTTACGCCGAGGCGCATTTTGCCGATGTGTTCGCCACCGTCAAACGTGCCCCGAACGCGCTGGCCGACACCCTGCGGCAGGTGCCCGGCGTGGCCGATGTGCAGACCACGATCGAGCAGGTGGTCCGCATCGGGGTGCCGGGGGTGAGCGACCCCATCCTCGGCCAGCTGATTGGCGTGGACCGCAAGCAGCTGCAGCGCATGAACCAGGTCAGTGTCTCGCGCGGCCGTGCGCTGGACAACGCGCAGCTCTCCGCTGGCGCGCGCAGCGACGGGCGCATCGAGGCCCTGGTCTCGGCCGGCTTCGCGAACTCGCGGGGCGTGAAACCCGGCGACCTCTTCACCGCGCTGATCAACGGAAAACAGCGCACGCTGCTGATCGCCGGTATTGCGCTGTCGCCCGAGTATATTTTTGCCGGCCTGGGTGGCAGCCCCGACCAGCGCGGCTTCGGCGTATTCTGGATGGACCGCGATACGCTGGCCGCGGCCTACGACATGCAGGGCGCCTTCAACCGCGTGAGTGTCAAGCTCGCGCCGGGAGCATCGCAGCGAGACGTGATGGCCCGCATGAGCCGGTTGCTGGCACGATACGGCGCCGGGGAAGCCTACGGCCGCGAGGACCAGACCTCACATGCCATGCTGGACGCCGAGATCAAGGAGCAGCAGGTGCTGGGCACGGTGCTGCCTTCCATCTTTCTGGGTGTGGCGGCCTTTCTGCTGCATGTGGTGGTCTCGCGGCTGGTATCCACCCAGCGCGAGCAGATCGCCGCCCTGAAGGCACTGGGCTACGCCAATCGCAGCATCGGCGCACACTATCTCAAGCTGGTGCTGGTGATCGTTCTGCTGGGGCTCGCGCTGGGCATCTGGCTCGGCGACTGGCTGGGCGCGGCCTTCACCCGGTTGTATGCCGATTTTTTCTATTTTCCGACCTTCGAACACCGACTGGCCCCCTGGCTGCTGGTGGTGGGCGCCGGCCTGACGCTGACCACGGCTGTGGTCGGAACACTCAGTGCCATCGGCGCCACGGTGCGCCTGGCACCGGCCGAGGCCATGCGGCCACCGGCGCCGGGGCACTTCCGGCGCACCTTGCTGGAGCGTCTGGGCGTCACGGGGGTCAAGCCGTCCCTGCAGATGATCCTGCGCAACATGGAACGTCGCCCGCTGCGCACCGGGCTGTCCATAGCGGGCATTGCCGCCGCCGTGGCCATCGTGGTCATGGGCAATTTCATACGCGACGCGATCGACCATATCGTCGACACCCAATTCACCCTGGCCATGCGCAGCGATGTCATCCTGTGGATGAGCGAGCCCATCGGCAACGTGGCCCGCCATGAGGTGGCGCGCCTGCCGGGGGTGCTTGCAGTGGAAGCGACCCGCCTCGTCCCGGTGCGCTTCGTCAACGGCCCGGTCAGCGAACGCGGCCTGATCCAGGGCTACGCGGAACAACCCGAGCTGCGGCGCATCATCGACATCCGCGGCCGGGAAGTGCCCCTGCCCGGGGGCGGGCTGGTGATGACTGATCGTCTGGCCAACAAGCTGGGCCTGCAGGTAGGCGACACGGTGCTCAGCGAGGTGCTCGAAGGACGCCGCGAAACGCTGCAATTGACACTGGCGGCCACGGTGCAGGAAATGATGGGGCTGAACGCCTACATGGAACGCCGCGCGCTGAACCGGCTGATGCACGAAGGCGATGTGGCTTCGCAATACTCGGTGGCACTGCAGCGCGGAAGCGAAGCCGCCTTCCTGGCCGCCAGCCAGGGCCTGCCGCGCGTGGCCGGCACCTTCAGCAAAGCCAACCTGCTGCGCAACATGCAGGAAGTCAGCGCGCGCAATGTCCGCCTCATGAGCCTGGTGCTCACCGTGTTTGCCAGCGTGATCGCCGTGGGAGTGGTCTACAACAATGCACGTATCGCGCTGTCGGAACGAACCTGGGAGCTGGCCAGCCTGCGGGTGCTGGGCTTCACACGCGCCGAAGTCTCGGTCTTGCTGCTCGGCGAACTGGCCATCAGCATCG
>PNNC01000225.1 GCA_013824015.1 Polaromonas sp. | reverse complement strand
CACAAGCATGAATGCATCCACCATCGACCGCCCCTGGCTCAGCGCCTATCCCCCGGGCGTGCCGGCTGACATCGACGCGTCGCAGTACAGCTCGCTGGTGGCACTCATGGAAGAGAGTTTTTCCAAAAATGCCTCGGCCGTGGCTTACAGCTTCATGGGCAAGGACGTCACCTTTGGCCAGACCGACAGCCTGTCGCAGGCGTTCGCCGCCTACCTGCAGGGCCTGGGCCTGGTCAAGGGCGACCGTGTCGCCATCATGATGCCCAACGTGCCGCAGTACCCGGTCACCGTGGCCGCCATCCTGCGCGCCGGTTTTGTGGTGGTCAATGTCAACCCGCTGTACACCCCGCGTGAACTCGAGCACCAGCTCAAGGATTCGGGCGCCAAGGCGATTGTCATCATCGAGAACTTCGCCAGCACGCTGGAGCAGTGCATCGCCAACACGCCGGTCAAACATGTGGTGCTGACCGCCATGGGCGACCAGCTGGGCATGCTCAAGGGCGCACTGGTCAATTACGTGGTGCGCAACGTCAAGAAGATGGTGCCGGCCTTCAACCTGCCTTCGGCCGTGCGTTTCAACGACGCCGTGGCCCAGGGCACACGCGGCACGCTCAAGCGGCCCGACCTCAAGCCCGACGACGTGGCAGTGCTGCAGTACACCGGCGGCACCACCGGCGTGTCCAAGGGCGCGGTGCTGCTGCACCGCAATGTCATCGCCAACGTGCTGCAGTCCGAAGCCTGGAATGGCCCGGCCATGACCACGATGCAGCCCGGCGTGCAGCCAACCTATGTCTGTGCGCTGCCGCTGTACCACATCTTCGCCTTCACGGTGAACATGATGCTGGGCATGCGCACCGGCGGCAAGAACATCCTGATCCCGAATCCGCGCGACCTGCCGGCCGTGCTCAAGGAGCTGGCCAAACACAAGGTGCACAGCTTCCCGGCGGTCAACACCCTGTTCAACGGCCTGGCCAACCACCCGGACTTCAACACCGTGGACTGGTCGCACCTGAAGGTGTCGCTGGGCGGCGGCATGGCCGTCACCGGCGCGGTGGCCAAGTTGTGGCTGGAGAAAACCGGCTGCCCGATCTGCGAAGGTTACGGCCTGTCCGAGACATCGCCCTCGGCCAGTTGCAACCCGACCAACAGCAAGGCCTTCACCGGCACCATCGGCGTGCCGATTCCTGGCACCTACTTCAAGCTGCTCGACGACGACGGCAATGAAGTGCCGGCCGGCCAGCCCGGCGAAATCGCCATCAAGGGCCCGCAGGTGATGGCCGGCTACTGGCAGCGGCCCGATGAGACCGCCAAGGTCATGACGCCCGATGGCTACTTCAAGTCCGGCGACATCGGCGTGCTCGAGCCGAACGGTTTCTTCCGGATCGTGGACCGCAAGAAGGACATGATCCTGGTCAGCGGCTTCAACGTTTATCCGAACGAGGTGGAAGACGTGGTGGCCGGCATGGAGGGCGTGATGGAATGCGCCTGCGTCGGCGTCGTTGATGACAAGTCCGGCGAGGCCGTCAAGCTGGTCATCGTCAAGAAGAACCCGGATCTGACCGAAGCCCAGGTGCGCGAGTTCTGCAAGACCAACCTGACCGGTTACAAGCAGCCCAAGGTGATCGAGTTCCGCACCGAGCTGCCGAAAACCCCGGTCGGCAAGATCCTGCGCCGCGAGTTGCGCGACAAGAAGTAGGGCGCAAGCGCCCTCCGGCAAAGGCGGCTGCGGCCGCCTTTTGCATTTCGGGCAAACTCTTGGTGCCCTGTCCCACAAATAAGGCGATATGAAATCGCCCATTCAGCCGCCATGCGGCGTTGTTCGTCGTTGCCATAGCCAGGGCTATGTCGCCTCCTCCCGCCTTGCCTGACGGCCGAATGGACAATTTCATTTCATCACCTTATTTGCAGGACAGGACACTAGCCATGACAACAACCGCCATCCTCAGTGCGCTGGCCGAAGAGCAGCAGGGCCTGCTCGAGCTGCTGCAACAGCCGCAAAAAACCAGCCATGCCGGCCGCGATTTCTGGCAGGGCCGTCTGCATGGCCAGCCGGTGGTGCTGGCGCTGTCACGCATCGGCAAGGTCGCGGCGGCCACCACCAGCGTGGCACTGGTCGAACGTTTCAAGGTCGGGCGCATCGTGTTCACCGGTGTGGCCGGCGGCCTGGGGGATGGCGTGTGTGTCGGCGACATGGTGGTGGCCAGCGGCTTTGTCCAGCACGATCTGGACGTCTCACCGCTTTTTCCGCGCTACGAGGTGCCGCTGTACGGCCAGGCCCGCTTCGACTGCGACAAGGCCCTGACCGCGCAGTTGCTGCGGGCCGGCCGTGCCGGCCTGGCCAGTCTGGCCCTGCCGGCGAAGACCTTGTTGCACCACGGGCTGATGGCCAGCGGCGACCGTTTTGTCTCGGGTGCCGACGAGGCGCGCTCCCTGCGTTCGGCGCTCAGGCACGGTGGCCATGAAGCGCTGGCGGTGGAAATGGAGGGCGCGGCGGTCGCGCAAGTCTGCTTCGACTACGGCATTCCGTTCGCCGCCGTCCGCACGATTTCGGACCGCGCGGACGACACCGCGCATGTGGATTTTTCGGTCTTCGTCAAGGACGTGGCCAGCCTGTATGCGCAGGCGATCATTCGGGAGCTGATGAAGTTGCTATAAAAACAGTAGCTGACTGGATCCGGCGGAGATGGGGGGAAGGGCGATTTTGTTCACGAAGTTGCATGACCGCGCTCAAGCGCTTGCGGTTTGCCAGCGTCTGTTGGCCGGGGGTTGCCCGGCGGCAACTCACTTTCTTTTGCCTCGCCAAAAGAAAGTAAGCAAAGAAAAGGCGACCCGATGGTCTGGGTCCCTCCGCTTCGCTGCGGGCAACCTGCGGTGCTCGCAAAAAAATGGGGTCGAGCTCGAACTCGCCTTCGGCTCAAACAATCGCTCGCCCTGATCCATTTTTTGCTGCGCTCCTCGGCCCAGCCCGACGGGTGGGGTGCAAAACCGATGCGGGGAAAATCCGGAGTGCATGAAGCGCACAGCGCTTCATGCACGGGAATCCCAACAGACCGTCATGTTTGCACGCGAGCGCAGCGCACGTGGCCAGATGAGGTTCCCCTCCATCGCCCAGCGGGGCGAGGGAGGGGCTAGGGGAGGGAGTGGGGAGTCAAGCCCTGCTGTCCAAGGTGGACCACAGGCAGCCCGAGCCAGAACGCTGAGTAGCGGCCTTACTTCTTCACCGGAACCCGCCGCCCGGCCGGGGCTGCACCCGCCGGCGCATCGGAACGGCTGGCCGTGCGTGATGCTGCCAGGCGTTCCATACGCTGCGCCACGGTGATGGCGGCTTGCCCGCCCAGGCCGTCCAGCCGGTTGCCCATGGCCTGCTCCAGCAGGTCCAGCCTTTGCTGCGCTGGTGGATGGGTGCTCAGCGACAGTGCAAACAGCGGGTTGTCAGGCGTGGCCGTGCGCAACTGCTGCAGCACCGCGACCAGGCCGTAGGGGTCGAAGCCGGCGCGCGCCGCCAGCGCCACACCCTGACGGTCGGCCTCGAACTCGTCGCCCTGGTCCAGTCCGCGCGAATACAGGTCGCGCCCCAGGCTCAGGAACTGGGCCGACACCGCGCTGGCCAGTTCTCCCTTGACCTGCGAGCCGATGACCTGGGTCAGCAGGCCGGCGCGTGCCGACTTGGCCATGGCCTGCAGATGGTGTTTGCCGGTGACATGGGTGATTTCATGCGCCAGGATGCCGGCCAGTTCGGCCTCGTCGGCCACGCCGTCCACCAGCCCCTTGGTCACGAACACATAACCGCCTGGCGCGGCGAAGGCGTTGAAGCCGGGGTCGTCGAGCACGCCGAAAGTCCAGGGCAGTTGCGGCCGGGAGGACTGCAGGCTGATCCAGCGTCCCAGCTGGTTCACATAACGTTGCAGGGCCAGGTCCGGGTGCAGCGGCTTGCTGCCCAGCAGGACGGCCGCCAGTTGCCGGCCGATCTCGATTTCCCTGGGTTCATCGATCTGCTCCAGCGACTGCGACAGCAGGCCGATCAGGTTGCCTGCGTTGGCCGCCTGGCCACCACCGGAAGGCGCCAGTCCGGCGCCCAGCAGGTTGCCGAGCACGCCTGCCGGTGAGGCGGGCTGCGGCTGGGCCGGTGTCTCGGCAGGCGCCGCCTGGCGCAGAAAGGAACCCAGCAGGTTCAGCGCCTTGGCGCCGTCCTGGCTCCAGGCAGGCGCGCCAGCCAGGGCAACCGCCAGCGCCAGTCCGGCAACTCGAGCAGAGGGGCGTATGCAATGGCGGAGTGTGTTCATCACGCAACTCCTCAGTTGTTGTTGTTCACAAAGCCGCCGGGGTTCGTCGTCTGCGGCTGGGCCTGCGCCGGGACCGGCAGCGGCTCGACCACGCGGCTGCTCAGGGCCGCCTGGGCTGCGAACTGGCGCGCCTGGTCGGCATCCTGCCGCAGCGCTTCGGCCAGCACCACGGCGGTCGGGTTGGGCTGGGCCCGCGCGAGGTCTTCGGCGCCGAGTCCGCGGATGCCGACAGTGGAGGTGGCCGTGACGGTGCCGCCCTGGGCACTGCCCTTGTTGAAAAAGCTGGTCAGTCCGCGCAGCGCACTGGCGCCCGCGCCCGCCGGAGCCGCGCTGGCGGCAGATCCGACGTCGAACATGTGGACCCAGCCCGAGGCGCCCTCGGGCGTGCGCACCTGGATCCAGGCGCCCTGGCGTGCGCCGGAGCGGGTCACCGGCGTGCGCGCGGCCAGGGCGGCCAGGCTGCGCGAACTGTCGCCGGGGGCCTCGCGCAACTCGGCGGCGCGTTTGACCAGCAAGGCTTCGGTTTGCGCCTCGACCAGGCCGCCAGCGAGCAGCAGGACACAAGAGACCAGCCCGCGCAGGCGGTTGAATTTACTCAGTATCATGGCCGCTCACTTTCACGAAACGAAGCGGGAATTATTATGGATTTGGGTATCGCAGGCAAATGGGCACTGGTGTGCGGCGCGAGCAAGGGACTGGGCCTGGGTTGCGCCCAGGCGCTGGTGCGCGAGGGCGTGAATGTGCTGATCGTCGCGCGCGGCGCCGAGGTGCTGGAAGCGGCTGCTACCAAATTGATAGCTGGCGAGGCCCGGACGACAGGGGCTGAGGTGCAATTTGTTGCTGCAGACATCACCACCGCCGAAGGCCGCGCCGCGGTGTTTGCGCGGCGCAAGGACTTCGACATCGTGGTCACCAATGCGGGTGGCCCGCCACCGGGCGACTTCCGCGACTGGGACCGCGAGGCCTGGATCAAGGCCGTTGATGCCAACATGCTGACACCGATCGAGCTGATCAAGGCCACGGTCGACGGCATGGCCGAACGCGGCTTCGGACGCATCGTCAATATCACCTCGAGTTCGGTCAAGGCGCCGATTGACATCCTCGGCCTGTCCAACGGCGCGCGCAGCGGGCTGACCGGTTTTGTCGCCGGCCTGGCCCGAACCAGCAAGCTGGCCGGCAGCGGTGTGACCATCAATAACCTGCTGCCCGGCGCCTTCGAGACCGACCGCCTGCGCGTCACCATGCAGGGCGCGGCCAGCAAGAGTGGCCAGCCGGTCGATGCCATCATGGACGCGCGCCGCAAGACGATTCCGGCCAGGCGTTTTGGCACGCCCGAAGAGTTCGGCGCCATCTGCGCGTTCCTGTGCAGCACCCATGCGGCCTACATGACCGGCCAGAACGTGCTGGCCGATGGCGGCGCCTACCCCGGCACCTATTGAACCGGGGCGAGGGCCCCGGCGCTGAAGGCATGCCATGTCCGGCCTGCTGAGGAACCTGCTGACCCTTCTGCGCGCGCTGCGGCATTCGCGCAGCGTGGGCCCGCAGTCGCGCACGCTGGTTCATTTTCGGGTCACGCCTCTGGACACCGGGATCGCCACGCTCAAGAGTGACCGTTACCTGCAGATGGCCGAATCGGCACAACTGGACTTCGGGATCAGGACCGGCTTGTTGCCGGACATGCTGCGCCGGCGCTACAGCTTCGTGAATGCGTCCCAGCTGGTGCGTTTCGCCCGGCCCGTTCGTCTTTTCGATCGCGTGGCGGTGACGTCGAAGGTGATCCATGCCGATGCCAGGTGCGCTTACTTCCAGCATGTGTTCAGCGTCGGTTCGCTGGTGCACGCGGAAGTGTTGGTGAAGATGAAATTCAAGAAGGGGCGGCTCACCATCGCTCCCACTGAATTGTTGGGCGATTTTTCAGATCCCAAGCCGGCGCTGCTCCAGCACTGGGACGATGCACTGGCAGCCGCAGCGCTGCCCTGAGGTGTTCCTCCATGCCCTATTCAGACAACTTCACCGATCCCGAGCCGCAGCGCGCGCAGATCGATGCCTTGACCGGTCCTGCCGTGCTGGAATTCGGCACCGGCTGGTGCGGCTTCTGCCGCGGCGCACAGGCCCTGATCGCCGCAGCGTTTGCCGCGCATCCCGGCGTGCGCCATATCAAGGTCGAGGACGGCAGCGGCCGGCGTCTGGGCCGCTCCTTCGGCATCAAGCTGTGGCCGACGCTGGTGTTTCTGCGCGATGGCCAGGAAATCGCGCGCTTGGTGCGGCCGGCGCGTGAAGCGGATGTCGCGCGGGCGCTGGCCCTGATCGACACGCCGGCCTGAGGCCCATGTGTTCAGTCCAGCGGCGCCGGCAAGCGCTGCAAGCCGCGGATCGCGGAACCGGTGATCAGGCCGGCTTGCACCACAAAGCCCGCCAGCGCCAGCACCAGGCAGGCCGGCTCGCCCCATGTGGCACCGACAAAACCACCGAGCGCGGCGCCTATCGGTCTGGCGCCGGTGTTGGCCGTCAGAAAAATCGCCGACACACGGCCCAGCATGGCGCCGGGGGTGACCGTCTGGCGCAGTGTGGTGGAGGTGATGGTCCAGATGATGGGGCCGGCGCCGAAAAGGAAAAAGGCCAGCCCGGCCAGCAAGCCGGAGGGGAAAACCAGCGTGGCCACCATGGTGAGGGCCGCCAGCACCGAAAAGGCCGGCCCCAGCTGGATGGCCCGGCCGAAAGGCAGCGTGGCCACAACACGCGGTGCCAGCAGCGCGCCCGCGATCATGCCGACGCCGTAACACGCCAGCGTCAGGCCGACCGCGCCCGCATCCAGGCCAAGCAGCCGCAGCGCATACGGCACATAGGCTGCCTGCAGCACAAACCAGGACAGGTTCCATGCCACGGCCGTCAGCAGAATCGGCCGCAACAAGCCGTGGCGCCAGACGAGCTGTGCGCCCTCGCGCAGTTCCAGCAGCGGATGGCGCGGGGCCGCCACCGGGCGCGCGGGTTCCGGCAATTGCAGCAGCAGGGCCAGCGCTGCCACCGACAACATCGCTGCGAGCACAAAGGCAGCCGGTGCACCGGCCCATGCCACCAGCGCCCCGCCCAGCGCCGGTCCGGCGGCAAACGCAGCGCTTCTTGCCAGTTCCAGCCGGCCATTGGCCCTGGCCAGGGCCTGGCGCGGCACCAGCGAGGGCAGCAGCGCCGGCGCTGCCACGCTGAAGCCCACGGTGCCTGCAGCGCCCACAAAGCCCAGCAGCGCCAGCAGCGCGATGGAGGGCTCACCGACAACCAGCAGCGCGAGCAGGGCGAGCAGGGACAGGGCGCGCAATGCTTCGGCCGCGGCCATCATGCGCCGGCGTGAACCGCGGTCGGCCAGCAGGCCCAGCGGGATGGACAGCAGCAGAAAGGGCAGGGTTTGCGCCGCGGCCAGCAGCCCGATCTCGCCCGGACCTGCGTCCAGCAGCAGCACGGCGACGATGGGCACCGCCGCCAGGCTCAGCTGCTCGGCCGATTGCGCGGCGAGGTTGGCCCAGCCCAGGGTGGCCATGGAGGGCGGAAGCGGGGTGGTCATGGGTTTTGTCCGGAAATGGCCATCTTCGCGCGGCTGCGCGCGGGCGGCTGGCCGTTTGCGGACCCGTGAGCGCGCACAATGGGTGCATGAAAGCTCCCCCCAGACTGCAGTCCCTCGTTGAGGAAGGCCTGATCGATAGCGTGGTGCGCCAGCTCATGAGCGGCAAGGAGGCCATGGTTTATGTGGTGCGTTGCGGCGACGACACGCGCTGCGCCAAGATCTACAAGGAGGCCACGCAACGCAGCTTCCGCCAGGCGGTGGATTACACCGAAAACCGCAAGGTCAAGAACAGCCGCCAGGCCCGTGCCATGGCCAAGGGCACCAAGTTCGGCCGGCAGGCGCAGGAGGCGGCCTGGCAAAGCGCCGAGGTCGATGCGCTGTACCGGCTGGCCGCGGCCGGCGTGCGGGTGCCCACGCCCTACAACTTCCATGATGGCGTGTTGCTGATGGAACTGGTGACCGACGAACACGGCGATGCCGCGCCGCGGCTCAACGATGTGCTGCTGTCGCGCGAGCAGGCGCTGGCGCATCACGCGATGCTGATCCGCCAGGTGGTGCGCATGCTCTGCGCCGGTGTGGTGCACGGCGACCTGTCCGAATTCAACATCCTGCTGGGCCACCAGGACGGCGTGGACGGGCCGGTGATCATCGACCTGCCGCAGGCCATCGATGCGGCCGGCAACAACCACGCGGCGCGCATGTTGCTGCGCGATGTCGACAACCTGCGCCATTTTTTCGGCCGTGTCGCGCCCGAGTTGCTGGCCACCGACTACGGCCTCGAGATCTGGGAGCTGTACCAGCGCGGCGCGCTGCAAGTGGACACGCCGCTGACCGGCCATTTCGAGCGCCGGACCGCGCCGGTGGACATGGGCAGCGTGTTGCGCGAGATCGACGATGCGCGTGCCGAGGAGGCGGCGCGCCGGGTGCGCATGCAGGTGGCGGGCTGACGGCCCACCTGCGGCGCCGCAACCGGCTTATTCGGCCGAGAAGCCGGAAGCCTTGACCACCGGGCCCCACAGCGCGATGTCGTCGGCGATGCGTTTTTCCAGCACCTCGCCCGGCGCGTAGTCGGCCTCGGTGCCCATCTTCTGCAGGGCATCATGGACCTCCCTGATACCTATCACCTTTGCCGTCGCTGCCTGCAGCTGCAGCACGGTGGCGCGCGGCGTGGAGACCGGCACAAACAGGCCGGTCCACTCGAGTTCGTCGAACTGCGTGTAGCCCAGTTCCTTGAGTGTCGGCACGTTCGGCAACTGGTTGGCGCGGCGGCTGCCGTTGACCGCCAGGATCTTCACGCGGGTGCCGTGGTACTGGACCATGTCCGCGATCGGCAGCACACCGGCGGCCAGTTGCCCGCCCACCAGGTCCTGCGTGACCGGCGCTGCGCCGCGGTAGGGCACGGACAGCAAGGCGGTTTTGGAGACGCTGCCGAGCTGGTAACCGATGAACTGCGGCAGGCTGCCCGGTGCAGGCACGCCGTAGCTCGCATGGTTGGGGTCCTTGCGCGCGAGTTCCAGCCACTGCGCCACGCTGTTGGCCGGTGAACTGAAGGGCACGGCCACCGATTCGTAAAAACTGGCGATGCGGGCGACCGGCTTGAAGTCACGGGCCGCCTGGTAACGCACGGTTTTGGTGGTCAGTGGCGCCATCACCATCATGTGGGTGGTGCCCAGCAGGATGGTCAGTCCGTCGCCTGGCAGGCCTTTGACATAGTCGGCCGCGATCTGCCCGCCGGCCCCCGCCCGGTTGTCCACGACCACCGGCACGCCGAGTTCATCCTTGAGTTTTTCAGCCAGGATGCGCGCCAGCACGTCGGCGGAACCACCCGCGGGAAACCCCACCACCAGCTTGACGGCGCCCCGGTCTTTGGGCACCTGGGCGTGAGCCAGTCCGCCCAGGATCAGCGCGGCGGGAAGGAGGGCAAGGGTCAGGATTCGGCGGAGTTGCATGGCGGGCCTTCGGTGGGAAAGGATGAAAAAAGAGGGGGGAAGCAGTTGCACTACAGCGGCGCAGTGCGCGTGAACCAGGGCGTGGCCTGCTCGAGCTGGGCGGCCAACTGGAGCAAACGGGTGTCGTCGCCGAAGCGGGCGACGAATTGCACACCCACCGGCAGGCCGGTCGCGCTCCAGTGCAGGGGCAGGCTGATCGCCGGCTGGCCGGTGGCATTGAAGGCGCCGGTGAAGGGGCAGAACGCCGCCATCGCCTGCTGGAACTGCTCCAGGCTCAGCGTTTGCATGGACAGTGTGCCGATCGTGACCGGCGGCGTCGCCATCGTGGGTGTGATGAAAATATCGACAGTCTCGAAGAAGCTCGCGATGCGCCGCACTTCGCGGTTGATCACGGCAAAGCGCGAGGCGTACTGCGTGCCCGTCACCTGGCGACCCAGCGCAATCGCCGCATGGGTGACCGCCTCCATCTCGTCGGCGCGGGCGCTGCGGCCCAACTGGGCTTCGCGCGCATCGGCCTGTGCCGCCAGCCCGGTGATCAGCAAGGTGCCGCAGGCGGCGCCCAGCGCAGCCGCATCAAAGGCCGGCTGGCCTTCTTCGACCTGATGCCCGAGCTCACGCAGCAGTCGCACGGTTTTTTCCACGGCCGCACGGCATTCTGCATCGATGGCTTGTCCACCGAAGGTCCGCGTTGTGAAAGCGATGCGCAGCGGCCCCGGTGGCCGGCTCAGCGACTGCAGGTAGGACTCGACCGGGCGCGCAGTGAAATAGGGTGCGCCGACGTCCGGGCCCGCGGTGGCGTCGAGGATGGCGGCGCAGTCGCGCACCGACCGCGTGAGCGCATGTTCGTGGCTCAGGCCGTGGGACGCTTCACCGCGGTGCGGGCCGGTGGGGATCAGCCCGCGTGTGGGTTTGAGGCCGACCAGCCCGTTGCACGAGGCCGGGATGCGGATGGAGCCGCCACTGTCGGTGGCGTGTGTCGCCGGCAGCATGCCGCTGGCCACCGCCGCGCCGGCGCCGCCGCTGGAGCCGCCGGCGGTGTGGTCCAGGCTCCACGGATTGCGGGTGGGTTTGCCGTGGGACGGCTCGATGGCCGCGTTCATGCCGAACTCGGACGATGCGGTGCGGCCCAGAATCACAAAGCCGGCGCGCCGCAGGCGCTGGACGGTTTCGCTGTCGAAGTCGTGCACGTTGCCGGCAAACAGCCGGCTGCCGTGGGTCAGCGGCATGCCGGCCACCGGCGCGTGCAGGTCCTTGATGAAATAGGGCACGCCGGCAAACGGCGCGGTCTCGTCCTGCTGCGCATGTTCGGCGGCGCTGCCGTCCAGGCAGGTCACCGCCTGCACTTGCGGGTTCACCGCAGCGACGCGCGCCAGCGCCGCGTCGAGCACCTCGCGGCGCGAGATATCGCCGCTGCGCATGGCATCGGCCAGGCCGATGGCGTCGAAATTCCGGTAGTCCTCGAAGCTGATGGCCATGGTGTGTCTGTTCTCCGCTTCAGCGTCGCACGCTGGCAATCACATCGATTTCCAGCCGCCCGCCCATGGCCAGGCCGCTGCAGCCGAAGGCACTGCGGGCCGGGTAGGGCGCCGTGAAGAAACCGGTATAGATTGCGTTGAACGCGGGCCAGTCGGCCATGTCGGCCAGCATCACCGTGCATTTGACGATGTGGTCCAGCGCGTAGCCGTGCGCCTCCAGTGTCGACTGGATGTTCTGCATGGCCTGGCGCGCCTCGGCCTGCAGGCCGCCCGGTGCCAGCGTCAGCGTGCCGGGCAAGGTGCCCATCTGGCCCGACAGGTAGAGCGTGTCGCCCATGCGCACGATTTCGGAAAACGGCAGGCCGAGGGCGCTGAACGCCGGCGAGTTCAGGCGTTCGACGGGCAGGGCGGCGGGCGTGGCGGGAGGGTTCATTCGGGAACAGGGTGGTGGGCTGGAGCCAATGTAGCGACGCGGCGGCATTCGCACAAATACAATATTCCGTGCAAAGTCATATAATTTTTATATGTACCTCGACGGGCGCCGGCTTCACTACTTTCTCACCGTGGCCGACCTCGGCAGCCTGGGACGCGCCGCCCAGGTGCTGCATATCGCGCAGCCGGCGCTGTCGCGCCAGATCCGGCTGCTCGAAGAGGACGTCGGCGTGGCGCTGATGGAACGCAACACCCGCGGCATGTCGCTGACCGCGGCCGGCCGCGCCTACTACCCCAGTGCGCGGCGGCTGCTCGACGAGGCTGGCGCCGCCTCGGTGCGGGCCCAGTCAGCGGCGCGCGGCGACGTCGGCCATCTCAGCCTGGGTTTCTCCGAAATTTATGCCTGGCACCCCGAGGTGCTGCGCGCGCTGCAGACCTACCGGCGCCAGGGCCCGCGCGTGACCTTCATGATTGAGGCCATGCTGTCGGGTGCGGTCACCGACCGCCTGCTCGACGGCCACCTGGACCTGGCGCTGGCCTACACCGGACCGCTGGACGCCGACAGCCCGCTGCAAAGCGAGCCCTGGCTGGCTGACGATTACCTGCTGGCGGTCAACGAGGCTTCGCCGCTGATGAAACGCCGTCCACGCCGGCTGGCCGAGCTGAACGGCGAGGACTTCATCCTGTTCCGGCGCGACCAGTCGCCGCGCCTGCACGATGTGGTGATCCACCATTTCCATCAGCGGGGTTTTTCGCCGCGGATTGTGCAGGAGGGAACGACGCACTACACCGTGCTGGCTCTGGTGGCGGCGGGACTCGGCTGCAGCATCATGCCGGCCAGCGCGCGCCAGCGCCTGCCGCCGGGCGTGCGGCTGATCCGGGTGCCCGACCTCAACCTGCGCCTGCCGATTGACCTGGTCTGGCGCAAGGACAACCACACGCCGGTGATCCGGCGTTTTGCGCAGTTGCTGCACGGCGCGGGCGACCCCCGGCCGTGAGATCCGGGCGCTGTACCCGCGCGGCGCGCTGCAGGTCGACACACCGCTGACCGGGCACTTCGGGCGCCACGACCCGGCGGCCGAACCGTGTTACTTCGCTGCAGCGGGCGACACGATGTGCCAGACGCCACCGCTGCCGTCGCCGTTGCGGTCTCCGGGTTTGGCATCTCCGGCAAAGTAGTACAACGGTTTTCCATTCACCGTCCACTGCTTGCCGCCGGCAGCGTCGATCAGGCCGAAGTTGCCCGTGGCCGTGGCGCCAGGCTTGGCCACAAAAGCCGGCCAGGCGGCCAGGCAGCCGCCAGCGCAGTTGCTTTTGTTGGGGGCGTCCTTGTCGAAGGTGTAGACGGTGCGCCCGGCGGCGTCGGCCAGGACGCCGTCCTTCACCACGGGTTGCGCCTGAACACCAAAGTGCAGCAGCGTCAGCAGGGTTGCAGCCAGAAGGGTTTGCTTATTCATGATCCGGGTTCCTTGTGAGTTGTCACCATCCGGTGAACCAGTGGAACGCGATATTGCGTTCTGCCGCTACTCACGCCTGGACGGGACATCTGGATGCAGGGCGCCGGAAATATTTTCCGGTGGGCCTGCAACTGCAATTGCGACGCGCAGGCCGGACACCGTCGCGCCCCGGGGTTTACTTTCCGCGACGCGGGGCACTTTGCAGCAGCTCGGCCAGCGCCGGTTTCCAGAATTTGGCCTGCCCGGTGGTGCCGTGGCCTGCCGTTTGTTCGCTGGCGGGGATCAGAAGGTAGCGGCCGTTCTTCACGCGTTTCATCTCGCGGTCCATGATGCCGGTCTCGGGCGGGTTGCGCTCGTCGTCGGCGGCATTGATGGCCAGCACGGCGGCCTGGATGCGCGCCAGGCCCGGCGAAGGGTTGTAGTCGCGTGACGAGTCCCACTGCAGCAGCACGTCGTTGGCATCGGCGGTAAACGGCGCTTTCAGGCGCTGGTCCAGCAACTGGTCGGCCTTTTCACGCGTCGGCGCGGCCTTGTACAGCGCCTGGTTGCCGCCGTTGGTGCCGATGGCAAAAAACACCGAGGCAAACTGGGCGCTGCGCGGCTGTTTCGTGTAGTTGCCGTTGGCCCAGTCCGGGTCGTTGCGGATCGAATCGGTGATCAGGCGCCGCATCATCCAGTTGCGGCTGGACATCTCGCTGGGCTGCGACGCCATGGGCACCAGTGCATCCATGAAGTCGGGGTACTTGACGCCCCAGATCCAGGTCTGCATGCCCCCCATGGAGTTGCCGATGATCACGCGCAGGTGCTTGACGCCGAGGTGCTCTTTCACGAGCCGGTACTGCGCATCAACCATGTCGTCGTAGTTGTACTTCGGAAAGGCGCCGCGCAGGCCGTCCGAGGGTTTGGTGGATTTTCCGGTGCCGATGGCGTCGGGCAGGATGATGTAGTAGCGGCTGGCGTCCAGCGGCTGACCGGCGCCGAACAGCTCGCCCGCAAACGCCGGTGTCAGCATGCTGGCGCCCGAACCGGCGGTGCCGTGGAGGATCAGCACCGGCTCGCCGGTGGGCGCGCCGACGGTGCTGTAGCCCAGGCGCAGTTCCGGCAGCACCTCGCCGGTGTGGAAGCGGAAGTCTTTCACGATCCAGCTGCCTTGCTGCGGCGCGGGGTAGTCGGCGGCCGATGCCGCAAGCGCGGCGAGGGACAGGCCGGCGCAGCACAAGGCGCGGGCCAGGATTTTGAAAAATGCCATGTTTGTCTCCTTGCTTATCCGCGCAATCTAACCGATTGCGCCCGCGCCGTCGCGCAAACCTTTCACGGCCCGGTCGCGCGCCGTGACGACACCACAATCCCGCCGACGATCAGCATGAAGGCGACGCCGTGGTACAGCTGCGGCCATTCGCCGAGGAAGGCGGCTGACATCAGCGCCGCGAACAGCGGCGTGAGGTTGGAGAAAAAACCGGCGATGTTGGGTCCGACGCGCTGAACGCCCACACCCCAGCAGCGGTAGGCCAGGATCGCCGGGCCGATGGCCACATAGAGCAGGGCGGCGGCCAGCGGCCAGCCCCAGACGATACGCGCGTCGGTCAGCGCCCACTCACTGGCGGCGAACAGGCCGGACCAGCCCAGCCCGAACACCATTTGTGCCATCAGGAAGGCGGCCCAGTCATGGCGGATGTCGGGCGGGTCCTTCGGCTGCGACAGCATCCAGCTGTAAAAAGCCCAGGCCAGCGTGGCGAGCAGCACATAGACGTCGCCGGGCACCAGCCGGATCTGCGCGAGCAGCGCCCACTGGCCGCGCGACAGCACCAGCAGCACGCCGGCGATCGACAACAGCGCGCCCAGCACCTGTCGGCGCGAGATGCGCTGGCCGAAACACAGCGCGCCTATGGCCAGCATCCACACCGGCGTGCTGGAGGCCACCAGGGTGACGTTCAGCGGCGTCGAGGTCTGCAGCGCCAGGTACTGCAGGGCGTTGTAGCAGCCCACGCCCAGCAGGCCCAGCACCGCAAAGCGCCTCCAGTGGGGCCACAGGCTGCTGCGAGGCCGCAACAGCCAGCCGGCCAGCGGCAGCATGATCAGAAACGCCAGCGCCCAGCGCAGGAAGTTCAGCGTGATCGGCGGCACCAGATCGTGGACCAGGCGGCCGACGACGGCATTGCCGGCCCACAGCAGTGGCGGCACCAGCAGCAGCAGCGCGGTGCGGAAATTGAGTCCGGGTGTCATGCGGCGACTGTAACCACCTGCCGGCGGCGTCGCTCTGCCGGGCCTGAACGCCGGGCGCCTCGGCGGGATGGCGCGGCGCGGGCCAGCAAGCCGGCCGGTTTCGTGGCAGGATGCAGGCCGCACTCTTTTTCAACCGTCTTTCAAGGAATTCACCATGGCCATGACCCGCTCCAAAGCCGTCCGTATCGACCAGCACGGGGGGGCGGAAGCGCTCAAGCTGGTGGACGTGGACGTTGGCGAACCGGGGCCGGGCGAGATCCGCATCCGTCACAAGGCGGTCGGCCTGAACTACATCGATATTTACCAGCGTGCGGGCGTGTACAAGTTGCCGATGCCGCTGCAGCTCGGCATGGAGGCCTCGGGCGTGGTGGAAGCTGTCGGCGAGGGTGTCACCCACCTCAAAGCCGGCGACCGCGCCGCCTATGCCAGCCAGCCGCCTGGCAGCTACTGCGAACTGCGCGTGATGCCGGCCAAATGTGTCTGCAAGCTGCCTGACGACATCTCCTTCGACACCGGCGCGGCCATGATGCTCAAGGGCCTGACGGTGCAGTATTTGCTGCGCCGCACCCAGCCCCAGGGCGGGCTGCAGGCCGGTGACCATGTGTTGTTCCATGCCGCCGCCGGCGGCGTCGGCCTGATCGCCTGCCAGTGGGCCAAAGCAATGGGCCTGCAACTCATAGGCACGGCCGGTTCCGACGAAAAATGTGCGCTGGCCCGGGAACACGGCGCGGCCTTCACCATCAACTATGCGAAGGAAGACTTTGTGGCGCGGGTGAAAGAGCTCACCGGTGGCCAGGGCGTGAAGGTGGTGTACGACTCGGTCGGCAAGGACACCTTCCTGAAGTCGCTGGACTGCGTGCGGCCTTTCGGCCTGGTCGCCAACTTCGGCAATGCCTCCGGCAAGGTCGAGCCGCTGGACATCGGCCTGCTGGCGGCCAAGGGCTCGCTGTATGTGTCGCGCCCGACGCTGTTCACCCACATCGCCAGCCGTGAGACCACCCAGGCCATGGCCGATGACCTGTTTGCCATGGTCAGCAGCGGCAAGGTCAGCATCCCGATTGACCAGCGTTTTGCGCTGGCCGATGTGGCCGAAGCGCACCGCTCGCTGGAAGCGCGCAAGACCACCGGCTGCACCATCCTGACCCTGTAGCGCATGCCTGGGCTGGATCCCTCATGGCTGGCGGCGCTGCGTGCCAGCGGCCAGCTGGCGCCGGCACGGCCGCGTTTGCCGCTGCTGGCCGGTGATGTGGTGATCGGCTCGGTGGAACCTGAATTTTTAAACGAAATCAGGCTCCAGCCCATGTCGGATGGACGTGTACAGCTATCAAAAACAGAGCATGCGGGCGCCCCGGCATGGCGCCTGCAGGGTGAGCCGACCGCGGCGCTGGGCGCGCTGGCGCTGGCGCTGCGTGAGGCCGGCCTGGCCCACGCCTGGCGGGATGAGCAGCTCGCGGTGACGGATGGGCAGGGCCGGCGCGTCGGCAGTGTGGAGCGCGCCGTGGTGCGTGTGCTGGGCATCACCACGGCGGCGGTCCACCTGGTCGGGCGCGCCGAAGACGGCCGCTTCTGGGTGCAACAACGGGCCTGGAGCAAGTCCAACGACCCGGGCATGTGGGACACGCTGATGGGCGGCATGATCAGCAGCGCCGACACCCTGGCCAGCGCGCTCGAACGCGAAACCTGGGAAGAGGCCGGCTTGCGTCTCGAGCATCTGCAGGGCATCGTTCGCGGCGGCCATGTCGACATCCGCCGCCCCTGCGACGACGGCCACGGCGCCGGTTACGTGATCGAACGCATTGACTGGTTCCACTGCAGCCTGCCGGACGGTGTGCTGCCGGTCAATCAGGACGGCGAGGTCGAGCGCTTCGTACTGATGGATGTGGACGAGATGACAGCGAAGATGCACGCCGGCGAGTTCACCAGCGAAGCCGCGCTGATCCAGGCGGCGCTGCTGGAGGCGGGCGCCAACCCATCGGATTGAATTTTGTCTGTCATCCCGGACTTGATCCGGGATCCATGTGGCACGTCCCACCGACGGGTGTTGGCATGCATGGATTGCGGGTCAGGCCCGCCATGACAGGCCAGAATTTATTCCAGCGCTGACACCGCCCGGCCGATCTCCGGCCAGCGGTGATGCAAATACAGCCAGGACACCAGACCGATACACAACATCAGCAGTGAGACGGCTGCCAGCGCAATGGTCGAATGCATGATCAGCGGCGCAATCACGCCGGCGACGATGCCGTTGGCGGTCGAGCCGATAAAAGCCTGCAGCGACGAGGCCATGCCGCGCCGCTCGGGATACAGGTCCAGCACCAGCAGGGTCACCACCGGCACCATCAGGGCCCAGCCGAAGGCAAAGATGGCAATCGGAAACAGCGCCCAGGCCACATGCGCCTTGAACAGCAGATTGGCCACCAGGTTCAGCACCGCGACCACCAGCATGATCACAAAGCCGTGGCGGATCTGCTGCTTGGGCGCGATCTTGCCGGCCAGGCGTCCGCTGAGCCAGGCGCCGGCCATGATGCCGGCGATCGTCAGCACGAAGAACCAGAAGAACTCGGTAGGCGCCAGCCCGAGGTGCCGCTCGAGAAATTCGGGCGCTGCCAGCACGTACAGGAACATGCCGTTGAAGGGCACACCGCTGGCCAGCGCCAGCAGCAGAAAACGCCGGCTGGAGCCGAGCTGCCAGTAACCGCGCATCAGGTGTTTGACATTGAAGGGCTGGCGATGCGTGACGTGCAGCGTCTCCGGCAGCAGCCGGTAGTTGGCGGTCCACAGCAACACGCCGACACCGGTCAGGAACCAGAAGATCGCGTGCCAGCCCAGGTGCACAAACAGCCAGCCGCCGATGATGGGCGCAATCGCCGGGGCCACGCCGAAATAAATCGTCACCTGGCTCATCACCTTCTGCGCCTGCGCCGGCGGGAACATGTCGCGGATCACCGCGCGCGACACCACGATGCCGGCGCCGGTGGACAGGCCCTGCAGTGCACGGAACAACACCAGCTGCTCGATGCTCTGGGACAGCGCACAGCCGGCCGAGGCGATCGTGAACATGGCAATCCCCCACAGCACCACCGGACGGCGGCCGAAGCTGTCGGCCAGCGCGCCGTGGAACAAATTCATGAAGGCAAAACCGAACAGGTAGGCCGACAGCGTCTGCTGCATCTCGACCGGCGTCGCGCCCAGCGAGCGCGCGATACCCGAGAAGGCCGGGATGTAGGTGTCGATGGAAAACGGCCCCAGCATGCCCAGCAGCGCCAGCAGCACGGCCAGCGCCCAGCGTGGCGCCTTCCAGAGCTGGTCAGCGTTGGGGTTCATGCCGGCGTGTCCGGCCGGTCAGCGCAGCTCATCGGTCAGCACGCCCTGGCGCAGCCGGTTCGGCGCCAGCGCGCCGGCCGAGTCGAGGATGGGATAGGCGATCGAGCAGATGTGCGAGTTGATGCGCTTCAAGTCGCTGATCAGGTCGATGTGCAGCGAGCTGGTTTCCATGCTCTGCATGGTGCGGTCGGACAGCCGGCCCAGGTGGGTGGTGGCATAGGCACGCTCGAGGTCGCGAAAGCGGGCTTTTTCTTCCAGCAGCTTTTGCGCGTCACGCACGCTGCCATTGAGGAACACACTCATGCTCAGGCGCAGGTTGTCGAGCAGG
>PNNC01000102.1 GCA_013824015.1 Polaromonas sp. | reverse complement strand
GGGCGTGTCCCACAGGTAAAAGCCGTCGGCCAGCACAATGCGCTGCTCGAGTTTGGTGATGCCGGCCTCGTCCCCGGTCTTGGCTGCGCGTTTGCCGGTCAGGGTGTTGATCAAGGTCGATTTGCCGACGTTGGGGATGCCGCAGATCAGCACCCGCATCGGCTTGACCATGCTGCCGCGGGTCGGCGCCAGCGCATGGCAGGCGTCGATCAGGCGGCGCGCCGGCGTGGTGGCGCTGGCATCGAGCTCGATCGCGCGTGTGGCCGGCTGGCTGTTGTAGTAGTCCAGCCAGGCCGGCGTGCGCGCCGGATCCGCCAGGTCCTGCTTGTTGAGCACCTTGAGCGCGGGCTTGCCGCCGGTCAGCTCGGCCAGCATCGGGTTGGCACTGGAGCCGGGCAGGCGCGCGTCCAGCAGCTCGATCACCACATCAATTTCCTTGATGCGCTCGCTGATGGCTTTTTTGGTCAGGTGCATGTGACCGGGAAACCACTGGATGGCCATCGGGGTGTTCTTTCTTGGTGGGGTGCGGCAGGCGCAGGCGGACAGCCGGGGCCGGCCCAGCCCCGATTGTCGCCGACCGCGCCGGTCCGGCGCTAGGCGGCGTGGGCCAGGCTGCGGATGCCCAGCCGTTCCGGCGAGACGTACTGCTGGCGGTAGATTTCAAACGGCATGGAGTCGGCCGCTTCAATCGTCTTCTGCTCGGCCAGCGACTGCCGGGTCAATTCCTCGAAGCGGGCCTGCTGTTCGGCGGAAAACGGCAGCTCCAGCAAGGTCTGCCGGGTCGCCAGCGACTGCGCGCGGGCGAACGCGACAAACGAGCTGCCGTGGTCCCTGACCATGGCGTCCAGCACGCGGGCCGACGGCAGGCTGTCGGGCTGGCGCAGCGAGGCCTGTGCTGCGCGCAAGGCGTCGGCATAGGCGCTGCCGCCCTGCGCCGCATCGAGTGCCGCCGCGATCGGTGCGCATTGCGCGATCAGCTCGGCCCCCCATTCGGTCAGCGTGACCTCCTGGCCGCCGCGCTCGAGCTGCAGGCCGGGCTCGCGCCCGCGCGCGGCCACACGGTGCTGGTTGCGCGCCAGCGCGGCAATTTCCTGCGGCGTGTCGGGCGGGCTGTCGGTCAGCAGGCAATGCAGCAAAAACACGTCGAGAAAACGCATGGTGTCGGCGGCGATGCCGACCGGCACAAACGGGTCCAGGTCCATCAGCCGGACCTCGACATATTCGACGCCGCGTTCCCGCAAGGCATGTAAGGGTCGCTCGCCCGGGAAAATCACGCGTTTGGGCCGGATCGTGCCGTAAAACTCGTTTTCGATCTGCAGCAGGCTGGTCGCGAGCTGGTTGTAGTCGCCACCGGGGTTCTGGATGCCGACCGCCTCGTAGGCCGGGTAGGGCCGGGTCAGCGCGTCCTGCAGCGAGGCGCCATAACCGTCGAGGTTGTTGTAGCTGACCTTGAGCGAGGCCTGGGCGTCGCTCTGGTAGCCCAGGCGCCCCATGCGCAGCGAGGTGCCGTGCGGCATGTACATGGTGCCCGTGCCCAGCGGCTGCAGTTCGTGCTGGCGGCCGGCCACAAAACTCGAGCAGACCGCCGGCGAGGCGCCGAACAGGTAGAGCAGCAAAAACGCGTGGCGGCGGAAGTTGCGAATCAGGCCGAAATACTCCTCGCTGGAGACGCCGGGCAGCGACCAGTTGTAGTGGATGCCCGAGATCGTCTGCATGCGCCGGCCGTAGCGGTGGCCCAGGCCCATGCGGTAAACACTTTTGGCGCGGCCGACGTTGGACGAGCCGTAACGGCCGATCGGAATGGTTTCGTCGGTCGGCAGCCCGCAGGGCATGCTGGAGACCCACAACATCTCGTCGCCGAGCGCCTTCATCGCGCGGTAGGTGAACTGGTGGATCTGCGTGAGTTCGTCCAGCGCCGCGTCGGCGCCGTCGGCCAGGCCGGCGTGTGCGGCGGTGACGAGCTCGACCTGCGACTCGCTGAAGTCCGTGGTGATGCTCGGGTGGGTCAGCGCCGAGCCGAGGGCGGCGGGATGCGGCGTCAGCGCCAGTGCGCCGCCGGGCTGCGCGCGCAGGCTTTCCTTCTCCAGACCGCGGCGCATGCCTTTCAGCCGCGCCGGGCTCAGCGCCTGGAGGCGGTCGCCCAACAGCGCGCCCTGGCGCGCATGCAAGCTGTTCATAAAGTCGTCCCTCTGTATCTTTCGTGGCGTGCAAGGTATCACAGGCCGGGCTTGTCTGCAGGCGGCCCGCTGCGGCGACCCGGCCGGCTGGCGCCGCCGCGGCGTGGCGGGTGGCCGGCCGGCCCGGGTTTGCTATGTTTTTCATAGCTACCCACCCTTGCTGTTGATGGGCTGAGGCCGTTTTTAATGCCGGAAACAGGCCGGTGCGCCGGGTTTCCAGCCGGCGCCGCGGCGGCCAGCCGGGGCAATGCCCCTACGCCAGCACGCGCAGCAGCCAGCGGTTCATGTCAGCGATCTCTTCCATGCAGACCGAATGTTCCATCGGGTACTCATGCCAGTCCACCGGGTAAGCCAGCGCCGCCAGTGCGTCGCGGGTGGCGGTCGCGGCCGCCAGCGGCACCACGCCGTCGCGCCGGCCATGGCCCAGGAACACCGGCAGTCCCTGGTTGGCGGCACTGCGTTCGGCCGCCAGCTTGTCGGCCAGCGGCAGGTAGCCGGACAGGCCGATGATGCCGGCCAGCCGCTCGGGGTAACGCAGACCGGTCATCAGCGCCATCGCGCAGCCCTGCGAAAAACCGGCGACCACAATCCGGCTGGCGGGAATGCCGCGCGCGATTTCAGCCGCGATCAGGCTGTTGATGCTGGCCTGGGTCTTGCGCAGGCCGGCCTCGTCCTGGCGCTGCGTGAGGTCGGCGCCCAGGATGTCGTACCAGGCCGGCATCTGGTAGCCGCCGTTGATGGTCACCGGCATCACCGGCGCGTTGGGGAACAGGAAACGCACCGGGCCGACGGCGGCCAGATCCAGCTGTTCGGCAATCGGGACAAAGTCAGCCCCGTCGGCGCCCAGGCCGTGCATCAGCAGCACGGTGGCGGTCGGGTTGGCGGCGGTTTCTACTTCAGTGACGGCGAGGGACATGGCGGCAATTGGAAAGAAGTGGCAGTGGCCGGATTGTGCCTGCGGCACGGCCGCCCCCTGCGGCGCGGCGTTTTGCTAACATCCCGGCCAGTTTCCGGGGAACCCCTTGCCTTGCACCCTGCCCGCCGGCCTCGCAGGCCCGCTCGACCGTGACACGGCGCTGGCCATGTTTATCGCCCTGCGCGAAATGGCGCTCGCCCGCCAGCTGGTGCTGCGCGCGCCGCCGGCCGAGCCCGACAGCTGCTGCGGCCGCGGCTGCAACGGCTGCGTGTGGGAAAGTTACTACGCTGCAGCCGCCTGGTGGCGGCAGGATGCGCTGATTGCGCTGGGCCTGGCGGCGCCGGCTTGACTTGCCTCCCCACTTGCACCACCATCCATCAAAGAAACACAACACAGGCGAGGCGGCCGCAGTTACCGTGGCCGCCAGGGGATCCCAATCACATGAGACAAGCGATCAACAGGCTGCTGGGCCGCAAGGCCACGGAAGGCGCAAAAGCCAGGGAAACGGCAGCGGCGCCGCTGGTCGCCCGCAGCGAGCGCGCCGACAGCCGCGACAACCCGCACACGATCGAAGACAACTCCGACAACGCCACACGCCGCCAGCTGGTCCAGATGATGCTGCGCGACGGCCTGCGCAAACACGGCATCCCGCCCGGCTGGGTCGAATGCCGCATCCTGGTGGTCAACAGCCGCAGCCGCGGCCAGGGTCTGTACCTGAACCTCGTGATGCGCCATTGGGACATGCTGCTGCTGACCTATGCCCATGCTTTCCAGCAGCAGTTGCTCTCGGCCATCACCGAGTTTGAACCGCAGGCCTCGGTCTGGCTGCACGGCATTTCCTGGGAACTCGATGTCGGCGACAGCTGCCCCTACCTGGACATGCCGGACCCGTCGATCTGGGTTGACATCCTGGCATCCGACGCGCCGGCGCCACGCGCCAGTGCCGCCATGCCCCGGCCGGTCGTCAAAGCCACGCCCCCGCCTGAATTCACGCCTATGCCGGCGCCGGTGGCGGCCCCTGTGGCCCCGGTAGCCGCGTCAGTGCTGCCTCCAGCCGCACCGGCACCGGCACCCGCGCCGGCCCCGGCGGTCAGCGAGGAAGACGCGGATGTGCTGGCCGACCTGGAGCGCATGTTTGCGATCCGCGACGCCAACATCAAGCAGCAGGCTTTCGCCGACACCGCGCCGGTCGACTTCCAGAACACCGAGCCTTCGTCGCGTTCCTGAGGGAGCGTCAGCGCTGCAGTGCGGCCAGGCGCCGCGCCAGGTCCGCCTGGCTGTTGAGTTCGTCCAGCCAGAGCCGGTAGCCGGCATCGCTGGGATGCAGGCCGTCCTTCGCGTTGAGCTCATCCGGGCGCTGGGCAAACGGGTCGTCCTGCTTTTCCTTGAACAGGTTCACATACAGCGCGCCATTGTCGGCCGCCACCTGCTGCACCAGGCGGTGCAGCACGCGCGAACGCTGTGTCATCAGCCAGGACCAGGGCGCGAAAAAGAAAGGCGCGCTGCCCACATTGCCGGAAGGCAGAAAAACCACGAGTCGGGCCTGGGTGCGTGCCAGCGTGCCGACACGCGCGATGTTTTCTTCCAGCGGCGCATACGGCGTGAGCCGGATCACGTCGTTGCCGCCGCCCAGCACCAGGATGGCGTCGAAGCGCTCGCCGGCCGCGGCTTCGAGCTGGCGCGCGATGTCTTCGTATTTGGCGCCGTCGGCAGCGCGGTTGACAATCGCCAGCCGCGGATGTTCGCTGGCGATCAGGCCCGCCAGGCTGGCTGCCGGTGACGAGGCGCCAGTGCCGACGGCGGTGCTGTCACCGACCACCAGCAGGCGGGCACGGGCGTCCTGCGGCGCGGTCTGGAAGGGCTCGCTTTGCCGGGCCAGTTCAGCCGACTGCTTGATGCGCCAGGCGGCGCAGCCCGAGGTCGTCAGCACCACCAGCGCGGCCAGCAGCGACACGGTACCCAGCATCGAAGGGCGGCGGATTTTCATGATCGGTTCAGCCAGGTGATGGACAGTTGCAGGACGGTGGCAAAACCTACCCAGGCCAGGTAGGGAAGATTGACCAGCGCCACCCAGCGTACGCGCCGCCAGATCACGACCAGCGCCCAGACCAGGGTGGCCAGCACCAGCAGGATGTCCATGCTGGCCAGCAGGTTGTTTTTCAGGCCGAACTGGATCGGCGTGTAGGCCAGGTTGGCGACCAGGTTCAGGATAAAAGGCAAGAGCACGCTGAACGGCAGCCGGCGCTTCAGGTATTGCAGCAGCACGTAGCCGAAGCTGACGGCGATGACGATGTAAAGCACCGTCCAGACCGGTCCGAAAACCGACGCGGGCGGGGCAAAAAAAGGTTTGGCGAGTTGCGCGTACCAGGCGGCGCTGCTGTTGCTGTCCATGCGGTGCTTTGCGGATGTGGGTGACAAAAAAATCGCCTCGGGCAAGGCGCTGGCCTGATTGTTCAGTCTGCGCGCCACCCGCCGCGCAGCCCGGCGACTGATAGCCGGGTAGGACGTGGCCGCAAAAACCCGCTGCCCGCATCCACGCGGCTCCGGCCTGCGTATCCCGTTGGTCGCCGGCGCGCGCTGCAAGCGCCCGGCTGTTTGCTTTCAGGCCGCCGGCGAGGACAATCGCGGCACGCCGCCACGGAGATTGCCATGACCCACCCGCCCGCCCTGACGTCCGCCCTCACCCGCTTCCTGCGTCGGCTCGGTTGCGGGCTGGCCTGGGCCGCATGCGCGCTGGCGCTGGCAGCGCCGGCCCAGGCCGCGCCGCTGAGCGCGGCCGACGAGCAGGCGGTGCGGGCCGCCGTGCAGGGGCAACTGGCGGCCTTCGCGGCCGATGATGCGGCGCTGGCCTTTTCCTGGGCCGCGCCGAATGTACGCGAGGCGCTGGGCACGGCGGCCGGTTTTTTGGCCATGGTGCGCGAGGCCTACCCGGTGGTCTACCGCCCGGCCTCGGTGGCTTTTCTCAAACCGGACAACAAGGACGGCCAGGTGTTCCAGCGCGTGCAGATGGTGGATGCGGCCGGCGAGGCCTGGCTGGCGACCTATTCCCTGCAGCGCGGCGGCAAGGGCTGGCTGATCACCGGCTGCGTGGTGGTGGCCAACAAGGGCCGGATGGCCTGAGGGGCCGGCTCACTCCGTTTTTGATAGCTGAAAACGTCCGCCCGACATGGGCTGAAGCCCGATTCCATTCATAAAACCGCAACCCTCAGGGCGTTTTGGCTGACAGCAGCTGCGCATGAGCGCCTGCGCGGCTGCGCCCGAAGCGGCGCCATCATGGACTTTTCCGAAAGGCCTGCCCATGAACACCGCCCTGAAAGTCGCCCTTGGCGCCCTGCTCACCACCGTCTTCAGCGGTCAGGCGCTGGCCTGTTACACCGTCTACAACCGCGCCAACCAGGTGATTTACCACGCCCGGCAGGCGCCGGTGGACATGCGTTACCAGTTGCACCAGACCCTGCCGGCGGTGTTCAACGATGGACACATGGTGTTTTCCATCACCGACACCGACTGCCCGGCGGTCAACCAGACCCGCAGCAACATCCGTGATTCCGCGGGCGGCAGCATGGTGTATGTGGTGGACGACGGACCGGCGCGGACCCGGCCTTACCGCACGCCGCGCAACTGAGCGCGTTGCGACCGGCTCAGGACGCCAGCGCGTGAAAAAGCGCGTGCACGCTGCTGTCTTCAGGCAGCACATACACCACGCTGCGGCTTCTGCCCAGCAGCGGACCGACCACCGTTTCGTAAAAAGCCACCGGCACCACCACACAACCGAGTGACACCCGGTTGTCCAGCGGCGTGGCCGACGCCAGCCGCTCGCGCCGCTGCTCGCGGCTGTGGCCCGGGCGCACGCGGTGAATCGCGAGACCTTCGCTGTAGTTGATCCAGATGACCTCTTCGCCCTGCAGGTTGCGGCCGGGCTGCGACAGAAACCGGCCGGCCGGCGTGGTGCGTTCTTCGGGCGGGATCTGCGTGACCGGGCGCTGGCCGACGCCCGGGGCCGAGCGGTCACCGCTGGCCAGGCCGAGCAGCGCTGCCGAGGCACCGCGCAGGCGGCCAGTGGCGTCGAACACAAACACCTTCGCGTTTTTCTTGTCAACGATGACAAAAGGCAGGCCCTGGTGGTCGGCCGAAGCCATCACCGCAGCGGCGGCATGGCGGGCGTCGCTGGACGCCGCTTCAGCGCCAAAGTCGGCCTGCGGCGCTGGCGCCGGGCTGGCGCCGCTGTCCAGGGCCAGTGACGTCAGCGGCAACAGCAGCAGCGCGGCCAGGCTGGCCGCAGCGCACAAAGTCCTGCCTGAAAGCGTCATCCGGTTCCCGTGGGTTCAATCTGTAGGACACATCCTACACACGGGACAGGGATTCTGGCAAGCGACAGGCGCTCAGGCCGCTCTATCAACTCCTGTTTTTATAGCAAGTTTCCTTTATGGAAAAAGGGCTGAGTGCGGATTTGACGCCGGATCCGCAGATGACCCGGGTGCGGATCAGCTGTAGGTTTTATCCCACAGCAGCACGGTCCGGTTCAGCTGAGGGCGGCCGGCCTGAAGCCGGGGAACACCGCCTGCACCGGGCGGGTTTCCGGCAACACATACACCACGCCACGGCGCGACCCGAGTGCCGGTTTGAGCACGTCCTCGTAAAAGGCCACCGGCAGGTTGATGCAGCCGAAGGAAATGCGGTTGTCCTCGGGCGTGGCCGACGCCAGCCGCTCGAGCCGGCGCTCACGCGGCTCCTTGGCCCGCACGCGGTGCATCGACACCGCGGCCTCGTAATCCACCCAGACGATGTCCTCGCCAAAGGCGTTGATACCGGGCTGCGACACAAAACGTCCGGCCGGTGTCGTGCGTTCGTGCGCTTCGATCGCGGACATCTCGCGTTCGCCGATGCCCTGCACCGAATCGTCGCCGATGGCAGAACCCATCAGCGCCGGCGTCGCGCCATCGAGTGTGCCGTCCGGCTTGAAAACAAACACCCTGACATGGCGTTTGTCGACGATGACAAACGGCATGCCACGGTGATCGCGGCTGTGCATGACCCAGTGCGCCATCTCGCGGGCCTCGTCCGAAGCGTCTTCCTGCGCAAAATCCGCGACACGCGGCAGATGGTCCAGCGACGGCGCGACCACGGCAGCGGCCACCGGCCTGGCCGGACGCGAGGTGACCTGGCCCGGAAGGATCAGCGCAATCGCGGCGCAGCCCATGCCCAGCCCCTTCAGGATGGCATCGAGTTGTGTAGGTTCTCTGGAAGACATGGCTGGAACAGTCAGTCGGGACAGGGATGCAGGGAAGGCAGATGAATCACCCGCCTTCCCCGCGACCTGTGGGACATGGGCTGCCGTCTTAGTTGCGGTCAGCGCGTGGCTCCAGCGTGGTGTCCACCGAAGGTGTGGCGCTGGTGTCCATGCTGGTGGTGCCGGTGCTGGTCGAAGGCTGGGCCTGCATGGTGCTGTTGCTGTTCATCGAACCGGCAGCGCCACTGGTGCCCTGGTTCTGGATCGGGCCCTGCGCCGAGGACGCATCCGGTGTGTTGGTCACCTGGGGAGCGGCGGTTTGGGCATAGGCAAAACCAGCGCCCGCCACAAGTGCGGCAGCAGTGATGGCGGCAGTCAGAGATTGATTGAGTTTCATGGGTAGCTCCTGATTAAAACCCCGAGGGGCGGTGGATTAAAAAACGCCGATCGGTGATCGACTGAGTTCAATCTAGAACCGCACTATCGGGCCGTGGGTCGGCATCGTGCGCGTGCGCCTGTAGGACAGGTCCGGTGCGGCCTGTTTCGCTTGCACCTCGTTACTTCAAGCGCGGCGCGCCGGCACAGTTCTACAAAATGCTACGTTTTCAGGAGCATGACATGCTGGTTTTGCACGGCTTGCGGCCGCACGATGATGTACACGCGAGTGTGGCGAGTGTGGCGAGGTGTGCGACGGATCCGGCCTACAGCACACGACAGCACCGGCCTGCATGCGGGTGGCCTGCGAATGCACACACTGCAGATGTGCCAGCCGGGTTCCGCGCTACAACGACAGGTATCCGACCTCCGCCCCCGGGCGAAACGTCGGAGCATTGTCCAGCGAACCCGGCTGCCTTTTTTTTTGCCCGACCTGCACCAGGCGTTTCAGGCGGCGGAGGTTTTCCCTGCGTGCGCCATCGCCTGGCTCACTTCGTTGCTGCCCTGCGCTGCACCGCTTTGCGGCACCATCTCGCCACTGCGCTCCCGCACCTCGTCCAGCCGCGCCGCCAGCGCTTCCGGCACCTGCGCGCCGCTGCCCAGCCACAGTCCGCGCGTCAGTGTGATGTGGGCCGCCTCGAAGGTGCCGGCGCCGGCACACAGGATGGTGCGTGTCGGCGCGTCCTGCGCCGCCAGCACCAGCATGGCCGGCACCACCGCCTCGGGACGCAGCGCACGCAGCACCTCCTCGGGCATCAGGCCTTCGGTCATGCGGGTGGCCGCGGTGGGCGCCAGGCAGTTGACACGGATGTCGTTTTTGGCGCCTTCAATCGCCAGCGTCTGCATCAGCCCGACCAGCGCCATCTTGGCCGCGCCATAGTTGGACTGGCCGAAGTTGCCGTACAGGCCCGACGAGGACGTGGTCATCACGATGCGCCCGTATTTCTGCGCGGCCATGATGTCCCAGACCGCCTTGCAGCAGTGCACGGCGCCCATCAGGTGCACGTTCATCACCAGCGCGAAATCGGCCAGGTCCATCTTGGCAAAACTCTTGTCGCGCAGGATGCCGGCGTTGTTGACCAGAATATCGACGCGGCCCCAGGCATCGATGGCCTGTTTCACCATCAGCTGCACTGCCGCATGGTCGGTCACCGACGCGCCGTTGGCGATGGCCTCGCCACCGGCCGCGCGAATCTCGTTCACCACCGCTTCGGCGGCGCTGACCGAGCCGCCGGTGCCGTCGCTCGCGCCGCCCAGGTCGTTGACCACCACTTTGGCGCCGCGCGCGGCCAGCGCCAGCGCATGCTGTTTGCCCAGCCCGCCGCCGGCGCCTGTGACGATGGCCACGCGGCCGGTGAAATCCATATTCATTTCTGCTGTCCCTGTCGTGTGGGTGATCGGGTGTGCGCAGCCAGGGTGCTAGGCTAGGCGCACAGGAAGCCTGTACTGTAATGGACGGCGCAAGGCGACCGATGAAGGACTGACCCGCATGGAACTGAACCTCGAAACCGTTGCTACCCCGCCGCGTGCGGCCGCCACCGTGGTGCTGCTGCGTGACGCGCCGGCCGGCCTCGAGGTGTTCCTGATGAAACGCCACGGCCTGTCCGATGTGCTGGGCGGGGCGTACGTCTTTCCGGGCGGCAAGGTCGATGCCGCCGATGCCGACCTCGACATGGCGCAGCACGGGGACCAGCCGGCGGCCGCGCTGCACGCCGGACTGGGCGAACGTGAGCTCAGCGAGGCTACCGCCGCCGCGCTGTATGTGGCGGCATTGCGCGAAGCCTTCGAGGAGTCGGGCGTGCTGTTTGCGCAGGGCGCTGCGGCCACGCCGCCGGCCGCGCAGGCCGCCGCACTGCTGCGGGACGGCGCAAGTTTCAATGCCGTGCTCGCGCAGATGGCGCTGCGTCTGCAGACCCGCGCCATCCTGCCCTGGTCGCGCTGGATCACGCCGGTCCGGCCCTCGGTGATGAACAAGCGTTTTGACACGCGGTTTTTTGTCGCGGCCGTGCCCGGCGGCCAGGTGGCGCGCCACGACGATTTTGAAACCACCGAAAGCATCTGGCTCAGCCCGCGCGAGGCGCTGCGGCAGTACTGGTCCGGGCAGATCGAGCTGGCGCCGCCACAGATCATGAGCCTGGCACACCTGGCGCGGCACAGTGCGGTGGCCAGCGTGCTGGCCGCAGCGCAAGCACGCCGTCCGCCGGTGATCCAGCCCGAGTCCTTCGACGACAACGGCGAACGCATGATCTGTTACCCCGGCGATGAACGGCATAGCGTGCGTGAGCAAGCCCTGCCGGGTCCAACCCGGCTGTTCTACCGCAACAAGCGCTTCGAGCCGCTGTGCGGATTTGACGGCCTGTTTGCCTGAGCCTCAGACCGGCTGCAGCCGCTGCTCGCCGGCAGTCTGCGCCGGCTGCAGGCCGGCCAGCCACTGATCGATCAGTGCAGCATCGTTGATGGCCTTGAGCGACTGGTAGGCGGTCTCGGCTTCGGGGAAACGCCGGCGCAGGAAATTGAGCCACTGCTTGAGCCGGCCCGGCCGTGAGCGGGCGTCGAGCCGGGCACACACCAGTTGCCAGAACTCGGCCAGCAGCGGCACCAGTTCCGGCCAGCCAAAGGCCGGCGCGCCGTCATCACCCGACCGGCCCATGGAGGCCTGGATGGCGCGCCCCAGCCCCGGATCGGCGACCGCGCCGCGGCCAATCATCAACATGTCGCAGCCCGAGGCTTCGCGGCAGCGGCGCGCATCGTCCACCGTCCAGATCTCGCCATTGGCCACCACCGGGATCGCCACCGCCGCGCGGATGTCGGCGATACGCTCCCAGTAAGCGGGCGGCCGGTAAGCCTGGGCCTTGGTGCGCGCATGCACCACCAGCTCGCCGGCGCCGCTGCCGGCCATCGCCTGCGCACAGTCGACCGCCAGCGCATCGTCGTGGTAACCCAGCCGCATCTTGGCCGACACTGGCATGTGCGCCGGCACCGCGCGCCGCACCGCCGCCACGATCGCGGCAATCGTCTCCGGCTCCCTGAGCAGGGCGGCGCCGCCGCCATGGCGGTTCACGATGTTGGCGGGGCAACCGAAGTTGAGGTCGATGCCGGCCGGACCCAGCGCCGCCAGCCGCGCCGCGTTCTCGGCCATACACACCGGATCGGACCCGAGCAGCTGCGCCCGCACCGGCACCCCGGCCAGCGTGCGCCCGCCGTTGTGCAGCTCGGGCACGATGCGCGTGAAGACACGTTCGGGCAGCAACTGGTCGGTGATGCGGATGAACTCCGAGACGCAGCGGTCCACGCCGCCGGCCCGCGTCAGGATGTCGCGCAGCACGAAGTCCAGAAGCCCTTCCATGGGCGCCAGCAGGATGGTCATGCGCTGATCCTACCCCGACAGCAAAACAGCACGCCAGCCCTTGCCGGATCTGCGCGAGAAGCTCTGTTTTTGATAGCAGGCCGGATTGCCCTTCCCGTCCTACAGAGATGGCAGGGACGTCTTACAGCAGCGTGCCGTCGCGCCGCATAAATTGGTTGTTTGATGATTGAAGGAGACAGCATGTCACGGCAACCCGCCTCCAGAACCGCTGAGACCCGGCGCCCCGGCACGCCGGGCACACCCGAGCAGGGTGGGCAACCGGCGGCGCAGCGCAAGGGCTGGCCGTTCGCCGAAGGTTCACAAAACCACCTCGACGAAACCTCGGCGCCCTGGCCACGGCCCTCGCGCCTGGCACCGGCCAAACCATCGGACAACAGCAAGCCCGGTCAGTAACTGCCGATGTAGTCCTTCTTGCCCACTTCCACGCCGTTGTGGCGCAGGATGGCATAAGCGGTGGTGGTGTGGAAGAAGAAATGCGGCAGGCCGTAATTGAGCAGGTAGGACTGGCCGCTGAAGATTTTTTCCTTGGGTGTGCCGGCCTGCGTCACGATGCGGCGCTCCTCGCTGCCGTCGATCTCGGAGGCCTGCAGGCTGGCGACAAAAGCCAGGGTTTTGTTTATCCGCGCCTGCAGGTCGGCAAAACCGGTTTCGGTGTCTTCATAAGCCGGCACCTCGACACCGGCAATACGCGCCGACACACTTTTGGCGAAGTCACAGGCAATCTGCACCTGGCGCAACAACGGGAACATGTCGGGGTAGAGCCTGGCCTGCAGCAGCGCCTCCGGCGCAATTTTTTTGGCCTGCGCATGGGCTTCGGCTTTGGCCAGCACGGCACTGAGCGCGCCCAGCATCTGCTGAAACACGGGGACGGACACTTGATACATTGACACAGTCATGGCTGATCCTGAAAGTTAAAAAAAGAAAGCCGCGCGTCAGGCGCGCCGGGGCAGCAGCTTTTTGACCAGCGTCACCACCACCAGCACCAGCGCGCCTGCAACGATGCCGACCAGCGCGTCGGCCAGCAGCGGCAGCACTGCGCCCAGCACGCTGCCGGCGCGTGCGGTGAGCACCTCGATCGCGTGGTGCAGAAAACCGAAACCGTGCGTCAGGATGCCGCCGCCGACCAGGAACATCGCGGCGGTGCCGGCCACCGACAGGCCCTTCATGAGCCAGGGCGCGGTGGCCAGGATGGCCAGGCCCAGGCTGCGCAGCGCGCCGGTTTTTTTGCTCAGGTAGAGGCCGCCGTCGTCGAGCTTGACAATGCCGGCGACCAGGCCATAAACACCAACCGTCATCAGGATGGCAATGCCGCTGAGCACGCTGAGCTGGGTCACGAAGGCGCTGTCCTGCACCGTGCCCAGCGTGATCGCAATGATCTCGGCCGACAGGATGAAGTCGGTGCGCACGGCGCCCTTGATCTTGTCCTTTTCAACCGCCACCAGGTCCACCGTCGGGTCGGCCAGGGCCTCCAGCAGCTGCTTCTCACGCGCGGCGTCTTCTTCCTTGCTGTGCAGGAACTTGTGCGCGAGTTTTTCGAAACCCTCGTAGCAGAGGAAGGCCCCGCCAATCATCAGCAGCGGCGTGACGGCCCAGGGCGCAAACGCGCTGATCGCCAGCGCGGCCGGCACCAGGATCGCCTTGTTCAGCATCGAGCCTTTGGCGACCGCCCAGACCACCGGCAACTCGCGTTCGGCCTTGACGCCGGCCACCTGCTGCGCGTTCAGCGCGAGGTCATCACCGAGCACACCGGCGCTTTTCTTGGCTGCGACCTTGGTCAGCAGGGCCACGTCGTCGAGCACGGTGGCGATATCGTCGAGCAGGGCAAAAAGGCTGCTGGCCATGGAAATTCCAGAAATGATGATCAGGCCATTGTCGCAGCAGGCGCGGGGTCTTTGCAGTCCGCCGCGCGCCGGTACACAATCGACCGATGCTCAAAACCGCAGTGATCGCCTACGCCGGCGCCCTGGCCTTCTTTCTGGCCGCCGACATGCTCTGGCTGGGTCTGCTGATGACCGGCCAGTACCAGGCCTGGATCGGCCCGCTGATGCGCGAGCAGCCGCTGCTGCTGCCGGCGGCGGTGTTTTACCTGCTCTACCCTGCCGGGCTGGTGGTGTTTGCGATCAGGCCGGCGCTGGAACGCCCCGCCTGGCGCCGCGCCGCAGCGCTGGGTGCATTTTTCGGCCTGCTGGCCTACGGCACCTACGACCTCAGCAACCTCGCCACCCTCAAGGGCTGGCCGCTGCAACTGACGCTGGTCGACATGGTCTGGGGCGCCGCCTTGTCCTGCGGCAGCGCGCTGGCCGGTTACGCAGCCGCCCGCACCGGGGGCAGCGCCGGCCGGCACTGAAAGCTGCAGCCGGCGCTTGTATTTGACGGATTGGCAGCCACCTCGGTAAAGCGCCTTCCGGCGTGTTGACGGACCTTTCCATGCCCCTGTACCTGTTTTCGCTGCTGCTGCACGGCTACCTGGCGCTGCGCCTGCTTCCCGGCCTGGCGGTCTGGCCGCCCGCCCAGTGGCTGCTCGGCCTGACCCTGCTGGTTTCGACGCTGATGCTGCCGCTGGGCCTGACGGCGCGGCGTTTCAGGTCGCCACGGCTGGCCGACCGCATGGCCTGGGCCGGCATGTTGTTCATGGGCCTGTTTTCCTCGCTGTTTGTGCTGAGCCTGCTGCGCGACGCCGGCCTGCTGCTGGCCTGGGGCCTGCTGAGCCTGGTGCCCGGCGCCTTGTCGCTGGACGCGGCCAGTGCAAACTCGGCCGCAGCGGTGCTGCTGCTGGGAGGGCTGATGAGCCTGATCGGCTTCTTCAACGCCAGGCGCACCGCGGCCGTGGTCCGGGTCGATGTGCCCATCACCGGGCTGCCAGCCGAACTGCACGGCTTTTCGATTGCGCAGATCAGCGACGTCCACGTCGGGCCCACCATCAAGCGCGGCTACCTGCAGGCCATCGTCGATGTGGTGAACCGGCTGGAAGCCGACATGGTCGCGGTGACCGGCGACCTGGTCGACGGCACGGTGTCGGAGCTGGCGGACCATGTGGCGCCGCTGTCCGGGCTGAAGTCGGTGCACGGCACCTATTTCGTCACCGGCAACCATGAATATTATTCAGGCGCACACGCCTGGATCGCCGAGTTGAACCGCCTCGGCGTGCGGGTGTTGATGAACGAACATGTGGTTCTCAGCCACGGCCTGGTGCTGGCCGGCGTGGCCGACTGGAGCGCCGGGCACTTCGACCGGAGTCCCCGCAGCGACCCGCATGCCGCGCTGGTCGGCGCGCCCACAAGCGCACCGCTGAGGCTGCTGCTGGCGCATCAGCCGCGCACCGCGGTCGAGGCGCACAAGGCCGGCTTCGACCTGCAGCTCTCGGGCCACACCCACGGCGGGCAGTTCTGGCCCTGGAATTTTTTCGTGCGCTTCCAGCAGCCGTTTACCGCGGGCCTGCACAAGCTGGAAAGCCTGTGGGTCTATACCAGCCGCGGCACCGGCTACTGGGGCCCGCCAAAACGTTTCGGCGCGCCCTCAGAGATCACCTACCTGCGGCTGATGACCGCAGCGTAAGCCGGACGCTCAATAACGGCTGGCGGTCAGGCGGCCGACCATCCAGCCCACCAGCAGCGCGGCGCCGACGGCCTGCAACGGATGGTCCTTGATGTAGGCCTTGGAATAGTCCACAGCCTGCAGCGGCACATCGCTGAAGCGCTGGGCCTGGTCGCTGACCTTGCCGGCCACGCTGGAAGCGCCGCTGGCGAGTTTGTCCACGGTGTTGTGGGCGGCGGTGGCGGCACGGTCCACCGTGCTGCGCGCCGGCTCGGCGACCTTGTCGATGGTGTCATGCAGCGAGCTGCCGGCCTGGCTGACGCCGCGCTGGACAGCGTTGTCGGCGGAGGCGGCGGCGCTGGCGCCGGAGGATGCGTAGGAGTTGTCCATGGTGAATTCCTTCAAAAGGGGTGGATGCCAAATGCCCGACAGGCTGGCTCAAAAGCCGGTCGGCGGGCGCACATGCCACTTTGAAACAAGCCGCTGCCCGACCCTGTGCGCAAGGGGATGGCCCGCCTGTAGGACAAGGCAGCCAGTCAGTCGAACAGGCCGGGCGTGCCGCGCATCGCCCCTTCGATGATCAGGAGGCGCAACTTGGTGCGGATGCCGCCGCTGGCGGAAAAGCCGCCCGGTTTGTCACCGGCGGCCAGCACGCGGTGGCAGGGCACCACCGGCGCAAACGGGTTGCGCCCCAGCGCCTGCCCGACCGCACGCGCGGCGCCGGGCTCGCCGAGCCGCGCCGCGACCTCGCCATAGGTCAGGGTCTGGCCCGGCGCGATGGCGCGCGCCACGGCGTACACCCGCTGATGGAAAGCCGGCACGCCGCGCATGTCGAGCGCCAGCCCGTCGACCTGGTGCGGCTCGCCGCGCAGCATGGCCGTGATCTGGCGGATCGCTGCCTGCCTGTCCGCATCGGGCTGCACTTCGGCGGCGCCGGGAAAACGCAGCCCCATGCGGGCGCGTGTCTGCGCGGCGTCCGCTTCGGGCAGCTGCACGCCGCAGATGCCGGCGTCACCCCAGGCGATGGCGCAGCAACCCACGGCGCTATCGAACAGCGTGAAGAACCGGCCAGCGTGGGGGATGCTCATGATGGACATGATTCTGCGCCAGGCCGCCAGCGCACCGGATACGCTACCGAATCCATAGCAACCGCCCCATGATCGGCATGGGCTGGAGCCATAAAACATGCAGCAAACCCCTGTCAGTGGGCACCGACAGCAATTGGCATGGTTTTCCTAGGATGGCCGGACGGCGCGGCGCGCAAGATAGCGCCCTAACCGGAGCACGACCATGAACTCTTTTGCCGCACGCACCCCTGCCGGACGCCCGCGCGAAGTCAATACCGAGGAGACCGGCATCGGGGAAGACACCGAGGACCTGCCGCTGTCCCCGGACGAAGACATGTCGGTGATTCCCGACGAGGAACGTGTGCTGGACGTGCCGTCCTGAGCTTGCGAAGACTCAGCCGACGTCGCGCTTGAGGCGAAGTTCCTCGAGCTTGACAGTGCCCACTACCACGGTCTTGAGTGAACTCATTTCGCGTTTGAAACCCGCGTGTTCGTGGAAACGCAGCGCGCGTTCATTGCGCACCGGCACCCAGACGGTGACCTTGGTGCAGCCTTCTTCCTTCAGGCCGTCATTGGCGGCATCCCAGAGCGCAGTGCCTGCGCCCTTGCCCCAGTGCGACGGCTCCACAAAAATGGCCCAGATCTCGCCGCAGGTCGAGGGCGTGCCGGCGTCGCGTGAACGGTCGAACCCGACAAATCCGATCACCTTGTCGCCATCGGTGGCCACCTGGACCTGCGGCTCCATGTACTCGATGGCATCGCGCCAGAACTGCTGGCGCTTGTCGATCGACAGGGTGCCGAGCTGGTCGTCAGGCACCAGGCCCTGGTAGGCGGCACGCGAGGCGGCGGCGTTGATTTCGGCAATGACTTTGGCATCACGGACGGTGGCGGGGCGAACTTGGTAACTGGACATGAAAAGAGGCTGTAGGCATCGTTGCTGGGGGACAGGGATTGTCGCAGCAATTAAAAGACGCGCGGCGCGCAGGGCCGGGCCTGCGTAAACTGCCGCCATGTCCCAGCTTCCTCCCGACCCGGTGTACAGCGCGCGCCGGCTGCCCGATGGTCCGGCTTTCGACGCCCCCGCCGGCACCCCGCTGCTGCTGTCGGCTCTGCAGGCCGGCCTCTTTCTCGACAGTTCCTGCCGCAACGGCACCTGCCGGACCTGCCTGTGCCGGCTGGCCAGCGGGCAGGTGACTTACCGCATCGAATGGCCGGGCCTGAGCGCGGAGGAAAAGGCGGACGGCTACATCCTGCCCTGCGTGGCCTACCCGGCGTCGGACCTGGTGCTGCTGCCGGCAGCCCCGTGACTTCAGGCCGGATCGGGCGCTGGCCCCTGTCGGAAAAGGGCGGGCAGCTCTCTTTTTGATAGCAACCCAGCCGGGCGGGCGGCATGCAGTGATTTGTCACACAAAGCTGCCAGGATGGAGAAATGGATGTTCTGCGCCCCCCTGCCCCCGCCCACCGTTTCGCCCGCACGCCGGATCCGGCGGCCACCTTTGCAGAACATGAAGACTTCAAGGCCCTGCTGCGCGACGGCGGCACGCGTTTCGAGGTGCAGGCCGTGGCCGAGGCGCACACCACCGGGCCCTCGTTCGAGATCTTCACCGCCGCCATCGGCTCGGCCGACCCGCAGGCGCCGGCCATCGGTTTTTTCGGCGGCATCCACGGGCTCGAACGCATCGGCTCGCAGCTGATCCTGAACTACATGCGCGCGCTGCTGTTCCGCCTTGAGTGGGATACGCTGCTGGTGCAGCAACTGCAAAAAGTGCGGCTGGTGTTCATGCCCATCGTCAATCCCGGCGGCATGTGGGCGCACAAACGCGCCAACCCGCGCGGCGTCGACCTGATGCGCAATGCGCCGCAGCGCGCCGACGAACGCGTGCCCTTCCTGGCCGGCGGGCAAAGCTGGAGCCCGCTGCTGCCCTGGTACTGCGGCCGGCCCGGCGCGCCGATGGAAAGCGAAAGCACCGCGCTGCTCAAGGTGGTGCGCGAACAGCTCGCGAGCCGGCCCTTCAGCCTGGCGCTGGACTGCCACTCGGGTTACGGCTTTGACGACAGCCTGTGGTTCCCCTATGCGCGCACGCGCCGGCTGATGGCGCACCTGCCGGAAATGTTCACGCTCAAGGCCATGCTGGAGCAATCGATGCCGCACCATGACTACAGCTTCGAGCCGCAAAGCAACCAGTACCTGCTGCACGGCGACCTGTGGGACCACGCCTATGACCAGGCGCCCGGGAGCCACATTTTTTTGCCGATGACGCTGGAGCTCGGCTCCTGGCTGTGGATACGCAAGAACCCGCGCCAGCTGTTCTCGCGGCACGGCATCTTCAACCCGATCAAGGCGCACCGCATCAAGCG
>PNNC01000086.1 GCA_013824015.1 Polaromonas sp. | reverse complement strand
TGAAAAAATTAAAGTAGAACAGATTGCTGCGGACGTAGGCCAAGAGATCGTTATTGACCAGGTATTGGCTGTCGGAACCGGCAGCACAATCACGGTTGGTACGCCCTTGGTGTCCGGCGCTACTGTTACGGTTACTGTGCTTTCGCAAGGCAGGCACGACAAGGTTCGCATCTTCAAGATGCGCCGTCGCAAGCACTACCAGAAACGCCAGGGCCACCGGCAAAACTTCACTGAACTGCAAATCGGCGCCATCGTCGGTTAAGCGGCGAAGTACCAGGACGCACCAAGGAGTATTGAAAAATGGCACAGAAAAAAGGCGGCGGCTCTACGCGAAACGGGCGCGATTCGCAGCCCAAGATGTTGGGTGTCAAGAAGTTTGGCGGCGAAGTGATCAATGCAGGCAGCATCATCGTGCGCCAGCGCGGCACCAAGTTCCATCCGGGCGTCAATGTCGGCATTGGCAAGGACCACACCCTGTTTGCACTGGTGGACGGTTCGGTCTCGTTTGCCGTCAAGGGCGCGCTGAACAAGCACACCGTCAATGTGACCCCAGCGTAAGCTGATCACTTCGATGGCATCGAAGCCCCGCTTGGTCGGGGCTTTGTTGTTTTGGCCTTTCCTTCCTGCGTATTTGTAAACTATCCTTGGCCTGTCGGTCAGCACCTGCTGCCCGGCGTCCCTTCACACCATGAAATTTGTTGACGAAGCCTATATTGACATCGCCGCCGGCGATGGCGGGAGCGGCTGCGTCTCGTTTCGCCACGAAAAATACAAGGAATTCGGCGGTCCGAACGGCGGTGACGGCGGGCGCGGCGGCCATGTGTACGCGGTGGCCGATATCAACCTGAACACGCTGGTGGATTTCCGTTTTTCACGTCGCCATGAAGCGCGCAACGGCGAACACGGCATGGGCTCGGACATGTTCGGCGCCAAGGGCGACGACATCATGCTCAAGATGCCGGTGGGCACCATCCTGAGCGACGCCGAGACCGGCGAGGTGCTGTACGAGCTGCTGGTGCCCGGTGAGGAAGTGCTGATCGCCAAGGGTGGCGACGGCGGCTTCGGCAACCTGCGCTTCAAGAGCTCGACCAACCGCGCACCGCGCAGCAAGACGCCAGGCTGGCCGGGTGAGCGCAAAAGCCTCAAGCTCGAACTCAAGGTGCTGGCCGATGTCGGCCTGCTGGGCATGCCCAACGCGGGCAAGTCGACCTTCATCACCGCCGTGTCCAACGCGCGGCCCCGTATTGCCGACTATCCCTTCACCACGCTGCACCCGAATCTGGGCGTGGTGCGCGTGGGACCGGAGCAGAGTTTTGTGGTCGCCGACCTGCCCGGCCTGATCGAGGGCGCGTCCGAAGGCGCCGGCCTGGGCCACCTGTTCCTGCGCCACCTGCAGCGCACGCGGCTGCTGCTGCACATTGTCGACATGGCGCCGTTTGACGACAGCGTGGACCCGGTGGCGCAGGCCAAAGCCATTGTTGGCGAGCTCAAGAAGTACGACCCGGCGCTTTACGACAAGCCGCGCTGGCTGGTGCTCAACAAACTCGACATGGTGGACGCCGACAAACGCGCCGCGCTGGTCAAGGATTTCGTCAAGCGCTTCAAGTTCAAGGGGCCGGTGTTCGAGATCTCGGCATTGACCCGCGAAGGCTGCGAGCAGCTGGTCAAGACGATTTACCAGCACGTCAAAAGCGTGCAGAAAAGCGAACAGGCGCCCGAGGAGATCGACCCGCGTTTTGCCGAACTGCCGCGCGAACCCGACGCCCCCTGATCCGGCGCGGGGCATGGCCCGCTACAATAATCATAGCTACTCAGGTCCATCCAACATGGGCTGGAGCACCAAAATCACCTGAACATGCAAGAAAAAACCGGTTCCGCGGTCCTTCTGAACGCCAGACGCATTGTGGTCAAGGTGGGCTCCAGCCTGGTCACCAACGACGGCCGCGGCCTGGACGCTGCCGCCATCGGCCTGTGGTGCCAGCAACTGGCCATCCTGGTCAAAAGCGGCCGCGAGGTCATCATGGTCAGCAGTGGCGCGATTGCCGAAGGCATGAAGCGACTCGGCTGGTCGGCACGTCCCAAGGCCATCCACGAGCTGCAGGCCGCCGCCGCCGTTGGGCAGATGGGCCTGGTCCAGGTCTACGAAAGCCAGTTGCGCGACAACGGCGTGGGCAGCGCCCAGGTGCTGCTGACCCATGCCGACCTGACCGACCGTGAGCGTTACCTCAACGCCCGCTCCACCCTGCTGACCCTGCTGCAGCTCGGCGTGGTGCCGGTGATCAATGAAAACGACACCGTGGTCACCGACGAAATCAAGTTCGGCGACAACGACACTCTGGGCGCGCTGGTGGCCAACCTGGTGGACGCCGACGCCCTGATCATCCTGACCGACCAGAAAGGCCTGTACAGCGCCGACCCGCGCAAGGACCCGCAGGCGCGCTTCATCGATGAGGCGGTCGCCGGCGATCCCGCCCTCGAAGCGATGGCGGGCGGCGCCGGCTCCAGCATCGGCAAGGGCGGCATGATCACCAAGATCCTGGCGGCCCGACGGGCGGCCGGCTCGGGCGCTTCGACCGTGATCGCCTGGGGGCGTGAGCCCAACGCGCTGATCCGCCTGACGCAGGGCGAGGCCATCGGCACGCTGCTGGTGGCCCAGACGCCGAAAAACCAGGCCCGCAAACAGTGGATGGCCGACCACCTGCAGCTGCGCGGCTCGGTGGCGGTGGATGCGGGCGCCGCCGTCAAGGTGCGTGACGAGGGCAAAAGCCTGCTGCCCATCGGCATGACCTCGGTACAGGGTGAGTTTTCACGCGGTGACGTGATTGCCGTGCATGACGCCGCAGGCAGCGAGATCGCGCGTGGCCTGGCCAACTACTCGAGCGCCGAAGCCCGGCTGATCTGCCGCAAGCCTTCCGCGGAGTTTGAAAAACTGCTGGGTTACACCGGCGAAGCCGAGATGGTCCACCGGACCAACCTGGTGCTCACCAGTTGAAGCGGCTGAAGCGATTGAATTTCAGCTTGCGGATGATTTCATCGACCGACGAGGCCTGCGCCGCGTTGTCACAGGCACCGGCCCGGGCGAAGGCCAGCGCATGTTTGGATGGCATGTTGCCAAACACCGACCGCCATTCCGGCTGGGTGACCGGATTCCAGTTGCCCGACGGGCTGTAACGGGCATAGGTCTTGACCTCGCCGGTGACGCAGCGCAGGCCTTCATACAGAACGTTGCGCGCCCCGCTGGCGCTGCTGGCGACCATCACATAGCTGAGCACACCGTCTTTCGACAGGCGCAGCGTCGCGGGGTCGACGCCATAACTCAGCGAAGACGCCTCGGAGACGTCAAAGGTCAGCAGCTTGCCGGCATCAAAGGCCGGCGGCGGTGGCACCGCCTCTTCCTTCCAGTCGGCCAGCTCGGCATCACGTTGCGCCCAGGCCGCGACCGACAGGCCCAGCAGGCAGGTCATCACCAGCGATTTAAAGATCATGTTTTTCATTTCGGGAGGCCGCCGCCAGGCTGGTTTGCGGATCAGGGTCAAAGGTGGCGCCGGGAGGAAGCTCAAACGTTGCGCCCGGGATGCCCGCAGCATGCATGCCGTGTTCGCCCGCCTCGCCCGGATCACGCTGACGCATGCCGCCACGCAGGTAGCGGTTGCGGTGATCCGGCCTGGCATCAAAACGGTTGTCGGCACGCGGCACAAAACGCGACAGTTCGGTCAGCGCCATTTCGTAAACGCCGCGCTTGAATTCCACCACCACGTCGAGCGGCACCCAGTAGTCGTTCCAGCGCCAGGCATCGAACTCGGGGTGGTCGGTCGCACGCAGGTTCAGGTCCCAGTCGTGGCCGACCAGCTGCAGCAGGAACCAGATCTGTTTCTGGCCCTTGTAATGTCCGCGCGCATCGCGGCGGATAAACCGGTCGGGTACCTCATAGCGCAACCAGTCCCGGGTCCGGGCAAGCACCTGCACATGTTGCGGCAGCAGCCCCACTTCTTCATGCAATTCGCGGAACATGGCCTGCTCGGGATTTTCGCCCCGGTCAATGCCACCCTGCGGAAACTGCCAGGAGTGGGTGCGTATGCGCTTGCCCCAAAATACCTGACTTCTCTGGTTGAGCAAGATGATGCCGACGTTGGGCCGAAAGCCGTCCCGGTCAAGCATAATCAAACCTCAAATTTTTTAAACTGAGTCCATTATGCACAGCAGAATGCTCAGAGCCAAGCGCACCCCGGGACGGTCGTCCCAAAAACTTCACGAAGCCCAGAAAAACAAGCCATGAAAGCCTCCCAGTTCTTCATTTCCACGCTCAAGGAAGCGCCAGCCGACGCCGAGGTGGTCAGCCACCAGCTGATGATGCGCGCGGGCATGATCAAGAAGCTGGGCGCCGGCATCTACAACTACATGCCCATGGGCCTGCGCGTGATCCGCAAGGTCGAGGCCATCGTGCGCGACGAGATGAACCGCGCCGGCGCGGTCGAGATGACCATGCCGGTGATCCAGCCGGCCGAGCTCTGGCAGGAAACCGGCCGCTTTGAAAAAATGGGCCCGGAGCTGCTGCGCATCAAGGATCGTCACGGCCGCGATTTTGTGGTCCAGCCGACCAGCGAGGAAGTCATCACCGACGTGATGCGCCAGGACATCAAGAGCTACAAGCAGTTGCCGAAAAACCTGTACCAGATCCAGACCAAGTTCCGCGACGAGCGCCGGCCGCGTTTCGGCCTGATGCGCGGGCGTGAATTCATCATGAAGGACGCCTACAGCTTCGACCGCGACCAGACCGCGGCCAAGGCCAGCTACCAGGTCATGGCGGCCGCCTACCGGCGGATTTTCGACCGCTTCGGCCTGCGTTACCGGGCGGTGGCGGCCGACAGTGGCGCCATCGGCGGCGACCTCAGCGAAGAATTCCAGGTGATTGCCGCGACCGGCGAGGACGCCATCGTCTACTGCCCGGCCAGCGACTACGCCGCCAACATGGAAAAGGCCGAAGCGCTGGCACCGCAAGCCGGGCGCCCCGCCGCCGCGCAGGCCCTGACGAAAACACCGACACCCGGCAAGGCGACCTGCGCCGACGTGGCCGAGTTGCTCAAGCTGGACCTCAAAGTCACGGTCAAGTCGCTGGTGCTGGCCACCGACGAACTCGACGAGGCCGGCAAGGTGAAAAAAACCCAGGTCTGGCTGCTGCTGCTGCGCGGCGACCACGACATGAACGAAGTCAAGGTCGGCAAGGTTCCCGGCCTGGCCGGCTTCCGCTTTGCGACGCTGCCCGAAATCGAGGACCATTTCGGCTGCAAGCCGGGTTACCTCGGCCCGCTGAACCTGAAAAAGCCGGTCAAGCTGGTCGCCGACCGCGAAGTGGCCGTGATGGCCGACTGGGTCTGTGGCGCCAACGAGGCCGACTTCCACCTCACTGGCGTCAACTGGGGTCGCGACCTGCCCGAGCCCGAGCTGGTCGCCGACCTGCGCAACGTCGTTGCCGGCGATGCCTCGCCGGACGGCCAGGGCGTGCTGGCGATCGAACGCGGCATTGAGGTCGGCCATGTGTTTTACCTCGGCACCAAATACAGCCAGGCCATGAACGCGACCTTTCTCGGTGAAAACGGCAAACCGCAATTCCTCGAGATGGGTTGTTACGGCATCGGCATCACACGCCTGCCGGCCGCCGCCATCGAGCAGAACCATGACGAGCGCGGCATCATCTGGCCCGATGCGATTGCGCCCTTCACCGTGGTGCTGTGCCCGATCAGCCCGGACCGCTTTCCCGAGGTCAAGGCCGCGGCGGAGAAACTGCATGGCGAGCTGCTTGCCGCCGGTGTGGACGTGATCCTGGACGACCGCGGCGAGCGCCCCGGTGCCATGTTTGCCGACTGGGAACTGATCGGCGTGCCGCACCGCGTCACCATCGGCGACCGCGGCCTCAAGGAAGGCCAGGTCGAGTACCAGCACCGCCGCGACGCGGCCTCCAGCAACGTGGCCAGCAGCGACATCTTCACCTTCCTGAAGGGCAAACTGGCCGCATGAGGGCTCCGGCACCTGCCCCCCTCACAGTTACACGGAGAAAGTGCCTCCAGGCCCTGTCCATCGGCGCTTCCCTGCTATTGATTTCAGAGCAGTCCCGGGCTGGTGCGCAGATCGAGGAACCACTGATCGACCCGGTGCGCAATGCGCTGAGCGCCGCCATCGCCAGCAAGGTACCGCCGGAGCCGGTGTTCCGCGACACCGAAACCCGCCTGGCCTACCTGCGCTGGCTGGGCGCGATGAGCGACCGGCTCAAGAAGAAAAAACCCGAGTGGCAGATCCGCAAGGAATTCCTGCAGACCGTCTGGTACGAAAGCAAACGCGCCGGGCTGGACGTGGCGCTGGTGCTGGGCCTGATCCAGGTTGAGAGCAACTTCCGCAAGTTCGCGGTCAGCCCGGTCGGCGCACGTGGCTATATGCAGGTCATGCCCTTCTGGACCCGGGTCATCGGCGACGGTGACGCCGGCAAGCTGTTTCACATGCAGACCAACCTGCGTTTTGGCTGCGTGATCCTGCGCCACTACCTGGACCGGGAAAAAGGCGACCTGTTCATGGGACTGGGCCGCTACAACGGTTCCCGCGGCAAGGCGGCCTACCCGGATGCGGTGCTGGGGGCCAGAAAATTGTGGGAATTCACGCCCTGAGCGGCCCGCAGCCTGATCCGGGATTTTGAACAAAACAAGCCCTCAGCCCCTATCCGGCAAGGGCGAGCAGCTATCAATATCAGAGCAAGCCAGGCGACTGGCCAGGCGGTGCGCTCAATCCGCAGCGTGCGTGGCGCCGGCAAACCGGCGTTCTTCGGCGAACCAGCCCAGCACCGGCAGCGTGCCGGGCAACACCGGTTTGACCTCCACCGGCAGCCGCTGCCAGGCAAACAGCTGGCCTTCGCGCATGTGCAGCTCACCGGTCCAGTCAAACACCTTGCAGAAGTTCAGCCGCACCAGCGCGTGCGGATAATCCACCAGCTCCACCTTCCAGGGCTGGGCCGCGCCTATCGTGATGCCGATTTCCTCGTGGAGCTCGCGGCGCAGGGCCTGCTCCACCGACTCGCCGGCCTCCAGCTTGCCGCCGGGAAACTCCCAGTAACCCTCGTAGACCTTGCCGGGCGGCCGCGAGGTCAGCAGGAAGTCGCCATCCGGCCGCAGCAGCACACCGACCGCCACATCAACCACCTGGCGGTCCGCGCCACCCTCACGCGGGCGCTCGCCATCGGCGACCAGCACACTCATGTCGCGTGGTCAGCCGCCTGGTCGCCGGGATCGGCCGCTGCAGCCGCCGCGCCAGGCCGTTCGTAGGCGGCGATGGCTGGCGCCATGACCGGCCGCTGGTCGCTGTCGCGTCCGGCGTAGTCACGCGCAAACTGGTAGGCCACGCGGCCGCTGCGGGAGCCGCGCTCCAGCGCCCAGACCAGCGATGCCGGCTTGGCGGCGCTGATGGCCTCCGCCGCCACACCGAAGGACGACAGCCACTGCGCCACGATGGCCAGGTACTCGTCCTGGCTGAAGGGGTAAAAGCTGACCCACAGCCCAAAACGTTCGGACAGCGAAATTTTTTCCTCGACCACCTCGCCCGGATGCACCTCGCCATCCTCGCTGTGGGAGTAGGTCAGGTTTTCCGTCATGTACTCGGGCAGCAGGTGGCGCCGGTTGCTGGTCGCGTAGATCAGCACGTTGGGCGTGGCCGCCGCGACCGAGCCGTCGAGGATGGACTTGAGCGCCTTGTAGCCGGGCTCGCCCTCCTCGAAACTCAGGTCGTCGCAGAACACGATGAATTTTTCGCTCAGGCCGGAGACCACGTCAACGATATCAGGCAGGTCCACCAGGTCGGCCTTGTCGACCTCGATCAGGCGCAATCCGCGCGCTGAATATTCATTGAGGCAGGCCTTGATCAGCGATGACTTGCCGGTGCCGCGCGCGCCGGTCAGCAGCACATTGTTGGCGGGTTTGCCGCTGACGAACTGCTCGGTGTTGCGGCGGATCTTGTCCTTCTGGTCCTCGATTTCCTTGAGGTCCGTGAGGCGCATGGCGCCGATGTGGCGCACCGGCTCCAGCGCGCCATGGCCGGAGCTGCGCTTGCGGTAGCGGTAGGCGACCGAGGCGCTCCAGTCGGGTGCGGAGAGAGGTTGGGGAAGGATGGACTCAATGCGTGTGATCAGCTGCTCTACACGGTCTATGAATCGCTCGAACTTGTCGTTCATGGGAAGGTTCTTTCAAGGGTCACCGCGGAACCGGCTTTGCCGGGCCGCAGGTGGCGCCCCCTTGAGGGGCTGGGGAGTGCGGCTCCAAGCCTGCCTGCGCAGGCTTGGACACTCCGAAGGGCCCCTGCCTCCGGTAGGGGTGCGGAGCGTTTCGCAGGCGCATCGGGGGTGTTTATGACCTGTAGTCGGCGTTGATCTTGACGTAGTCATAAGACAGGTCGCAGGTCCAGACGGTGTCGGAAGCGTCGCCACGGCCCAGCAGCACACGCACGGTGATCTCGCTTTGTTTCATCACGCGCTGGCCATCGGCTTCGACATAGCCGGGATGCCGGCCGCCGTTTTTGGCCACCAGCACATCATCGAGATAGAGATCAATTTTTGTCTGGTCGAGATCGGCGATGCCGGCATACCCGACCGCGGCCAGGATGCGGCCGAGGTTGGGGTCGCTGGCAAAAAACGCTGTCTTGACCAGCGGCGAATGCGCAATCGCATAGGCTACCAGGCGGCATTCGGCCGCGGTCTGGCCGCCCTCGACCTGCACCGTGATGAATTTGGTCGCGCCCTCGCCGTCGCGCACGATGGCCTGCGCGAGCCGGCGCGCGATGTCCAGCAGCGCCGCCTTCAGCGTCTGGCCGTCGGGGCTTTCCAGCGAGGTGATCGGCGCATGGCTCGCGCGGTTGGTGGCCATCACCACGAAGGAGTCGTTGGTCGAGGTGTCGCCATCCACCGTTGCGCGGTTGAAGGAGCCTTCGGCCAGTTCCAGGGCCAGCTGACCCATCAGGTCTTGCGCCACACAGGCATCGGTGGCCAGAAAACCCAGCATGGTCGCCATGTTGGGCCGGATCATGCCGGCGCCCTTGCTGATGCCGGTGATGGTGACCGTTGCGCCGCCCAGGGTGATGCGGCGGGAGAAGGCCTTGGCCACAGTGTCGGTGGTCATGATGGCTTCGGCCGCCTTGCCCCAGTGGGCCTCGTGCGCATCGGCGACGGCGGCGGGCAGGCCGGCCGCAATGCGGTCGTGCGGCAGGGGCTCCATGATCACACCGGTCGAAAATGGCAGGATCTGCTCCGGGGCCAGGTTCAGCTCACGTGCCAGCGCGATGCAACTGGCCTGCGCCCGGTTCAGGCCGTCGGCGCCGGTGCCGGCATTGGCATTGCCGGTGTTGATCAGCATCGCGCGTATGCCCAGGCTTTTGCCGCCGTTCCTGGACAGGTGCTCGCGGCACAACTGGACCGGCGCGGCGCAAAAGCGGTTTTGCGTGAACACCGCGCCGACCGATGCGCCTTCGTCGAGCAGCAGCACCGACAGGTCCTTGCGCCCGGCTTTGCGGATGCCGGCCTCGGTGATGCCCCAGCGCACGCCGGGCACGGGATACAGGTCGGCCGCAGGCGTGGCGAGCAGGTTGACAGCCATGTTTTTTCAGACTCCAGGTGACAGGCCGCAGGCCGGGTTCAGTTCAGCTTGCCGTGGCAGAGCTTGTATTTTTTGCCGGAACCGCAGGGGCAGGGATCGTTGCGCCCGACACGCGGCACCGCGCCGGCCGGCAGGGCCTGCTTGTAACGCAGCGACGCCTCGTCCACCGTGGTTTCCACCTCGCCGGTTTCGGTCGGCGCCGTGTAGGTGACATTGGCGATCCGCTCCGCACGGTCCTCCATTTCCTCCGCGGCCTGGTCGAGCTGCTCACCCGACTGCACCTGGACCGTCATGAGCAGTTTGGTGACTTCATTTTTGACGCTGTCCAGCAGCTGGCCGAACAACTCGAACGCCTCGCGCTTGTATTCCTGCTTGGGCTGCTTCTGCGCATACCCGCGCAGGTGGATGCCCTGGCGCAGGTGGTCGAGTGCGCTCAGGTGCTCGCGCCAGTGCTTGTCGATGCTCTGCAGCAGCACCACGCGCTCGAACTGGGTGAAGTTCTCCTCACCGACCTTTTCCACCTTGGCAGCAAACGCCGCATGCGCGGCGGCAATGACTTTTTCCAGCAGGTCTTCATCGGTGATGGCACTGGCCGCCTCCACTTCCTGCTGCAGCGACAGTTCGATCTGCCACTCATCGCGCAGGACTTTTTCCAGGCCCGGAAGGTCCCATTGCTCCTCGACACTCTCCACGGGAATGTACTGGCGCGCCAGGTCGGTGAAGCAACCTTCGCGCAGGGAGGCGATCTGCTCGCCCAGACTGGCCGCGTCCATGATGTCGTTACGCTGCTGGTAAATCACCTTGCGCTGGTCGTTGGCGACGTCATCGTATTCCAGCAGCTGCTTGCGGATGTCGAAATTGCGCGCCTCCACCTTGCGCTGGGCCGACTCGATGCTGCGCGTGACGATGCCGGCCTCGATGGCCTCGCCGTCCGGCATTTTGAGCCGCTCCATGATCGCGCGCACGCGGTCACCGGCAAAAATGCGCATCAGCGGATCGTCCAGGCTCAGGTAAAACCGCGACGAGCCCGGGTCGCCCTGACGGCCGGAACGCCCGCGCAGCTGGTTGTCGATGCGGCGCGATTCATGGCGCTCGGTGGCGATGATGCGCAAGCCGCCGAGGCCCTTGACCTTTTCGTGCTCTTGCGTCCACTCGGCGCGCAGCCGGGCGATTTCCCCATCCTTGGCCTCTTTGGGGATGGCCTCGGACGCCTCAACCATTTCGATGCGTTTTTCCACGTTGCCGCCCAGCACGATGTCGGTGCCTCGGCCCGCCATGTTGGTCGCAATCGTGATCATGCCGGGACGGCCGGCCTGGGCCACGATCTCGGCTTCGCGCGCATGCTGCTTGGCATTGAGCACCTGGTGCGGCAGTTTTTCCTTCTCGAGCAGCTTGTCGATGATTTCCGAGTTTTCGATCGAGGTGGTGCCCACCAGCACCGGCTGGCCGCGCTCATGGCACTCGCGGATGTCCTTGATCGCCGCCTCGTACTTTTCGCGTGTGGTCTTGTAGACGCGGTCGAGCTGGTCGTCGCGCCGGCTCGGACGGTTCGGCGGGATCACCGTGGTTTCAAGACCGTAGATTTCCTGAAACTCGTAGGCCTCGGTATCGGCGGTACCGGTCATGCCCGACAGCTTGCCGTACAGGCGGAAATAGTTCTGGAAGGTGATCGACGCCATGGTCTGGTTTTCAGGCTGGATCTGCACGCCTTCCTTGGCTTCGACGGCCTGGTGCAGGCCTTCGCTCCAGCGCCGGCCCGACATCAGGCGGCCGGTGAACTCGTCAACAATGACAATCTCGCCGTCCTGCACGACATAGTGCTGGTCGCGGTGGTAGAGGTGGTTGGCACGCAGCGCCGCATACAGGTGATGCATCAGCGAGATGTTGGCCGGGTCGTACAGCGTGGCGCCTTCCGGGATCAGGCCCAGGCTGAACAGGATGCGTTCGGCATTTTCGTGGCCCTGCTCGGTCAGGAACACCTGCTGGGTCTTTTCGTCCAGCGTGAAATCGCCCGGCTTGGTGACACCTTCGCCGGTACGCGGGTCGGCTTCGCCTTCCTGACGGGTCAGCGAGGGCACCACCTTGTTCATCGCCAGGTACATCTCGGTGTGGTCTTCAGCCTGGCCGCTGATGATCAGCGGCGTGCGGGCTTCGTCGATCAGGATGGAGTCCACCTCGTCAACAATGGCAAAGTTCAGGCCACGCTGCACCCGGTCGGCCACCTCGTAGACCATGTTGTCGCGCAGGTAGTCAAAGCCGAATTCGTTGTTGGTGCCGTAGGTGATGTCGCAGCGGTAGGCTTCCTGCTTTTCCTCGCGCGGCATGTTGGGCAGGTTGATGCCCACCGTCAGGCCCAGGAAGTTGTAGAGCCGGCCCATCCAGCGCGCATCGCGGCTGGCCAGGTAGTCATTGACGGTCACGACATGCACACCCTTGCCGGTCAGCGCATTCAGGTAAACCGGCAGCGTGGCGGTCAGCGTCTTGCCTTCGCCGGTGCCCATCTCGGAAATCTTGCCGTTGTGCAACGCCATGCCGCCCAGCATCTGGACGTCGAAATGGCGCATCTTCATGGCGCGTTTGCTGCCTTCCCGGACCACCGCAAACGCCTCGGGAAGGATGGCATCCAGGGTTTCGCCCGCAGCCACCCGGTCTATGAACTCCCGGGTCTTGGCGCGCAGCTCGGTGTCATTGAGTTTTTCAAGGGGAGCCTCCAGCGAGTTGATGCGCTCAATGGATTTGCGGTAGGTTTTGAGCAGCCTGTCGTTGCGGCTGCCGAAGAATTTGGTCAGGATATTGGAAGCCATAAATGCGAGGCCGCGCTGGCAGCCCCGGTGAGCTGGCAGTGCGGCCGAAATCCCTTATTGAGTATCGACGTAAGTGTGGGCGCCCGCCGTTTGTTCAACTGTGCGCCAAACGAAGATTTTACCTCTGCCGCGCGCTTACCTCGGGCGCGGCACAGGCGCAGGCTGCACGGCCGGCGTCTGGGCGATGGCCAGCGCCGGCGCCTGAGGCAGTTTCTGCCCGGCTGTCAGGAATTTTTGCGGATCCTGGTAGACGCCCTGGACCAGCACCTCGAAGTGCAGATGGGGACCGGTGGAGCGCCCGGTGGTGCCGACCTCGGCTATTTTCTGGCCACGCCTGACCAGATCGCCCTTCTTGACCAGCACGCGGGAGGCATGGGCGTACCGCGTGACCAGGTCGTTGCCATGGTCCACCTCGACCATGTTCCCGTAAGCGGCGTGGTACTCCTGGGTCACCACCACACCGCCGGCAGCGGCCAGGATGGCGGTGCCCGGTTCGGCCGGAAAATCCAGCCCGGTATGCAGGGCCGAGCGGCCATTGAGCGGATCGATGCGCCAGCCGAACGACGAGCCGAGGATGCCGGCCTGTACCGGCTGCTGGGTCGGCACCATCATTTTCTTGATCTTCTGGTCGAACAGGCGCGACTCCATCACCGTCATCAGGTCGACGCGCTGGTCCGTCAGACGGTCCAGGTCAGCCAGCGTCGCCTGCAGTTCCTCCATGGTCAGCGAGCGTCCGGTGACCAGCACGCCGCCGCGCCCGGGTTGCGTCTTGATGTCGTTGGGGTTGACCCCGGCCAGGCCCGACACCCGTTCGCCCAGCGCTTCGAGCTGCATCATCTTGGCCTGCATTTCGCCCAGCCGCTTGGCCATGACGTCGAGGTTTTCCCGCAGGAAACGGTCGCGCTGCTCAAACTCGTCCTTGACCATCAGCTTGACGAGCGAGCCGATCACCGGCCAGCCCTCCCGCGCACCCTTGAGGAACACCCAGTGGTACATGCCGGCGGCCACCAGCATCAGGGCCAGTGCAGCGACAAAGCCCACCACCACCAGCCGGGTGCCACTTAGATAAACCGCGCGGCTTTTGGCAAGCCACGCATCCGTGATAATCAGATGCACCTGTCCCACTCCTTGAATTGAGCCTACCTGCCGTGGATTCCAGCCACCGCCCGCATCGGGCCGTCACCTTCAACCAGGCTGTCGAGAACTCGCCGTCTCTGGCGCGGCTGGCCGGGCTGGTTCAGGACTCCAACGACAGGCTCAAGGCCATCGAGTCCCTGATTCCGGAAGCCCTGCGCCCATCGGTTCAGGCCGGCCCCATCGATGAAGGGGTCTGGTGCCTGCTGGTCAGCAGCAATGCCGCCGCCGCCAAGGTCCGCCAGCTGCTGCCGCTGATCCAGTCCCGCCTGACCGGCAAAGGTTGGAAGGTTACCTCAATTCGGCTGAAGATACTAATAGCCCGAAAGTAGTAGAAGGGAAAGCAAATACCCGGGAAAGGCCGATAAGGCTTGGGCGTGTTGCTATGGAAGTGATAGTCGCCGGAAGCCGGCACAGGGCCGGACCGGGAGCTTGAAATGGTGCCGCTTGTCGGATTCGAACTGACGACCTACCGCTTACAAGGCGGTTGCTCTACCAACTGAGCTAAAGCGGCACAAACTCTAGTTTACTTGACCCGTTTATTTCACCCGTTTCAGCGAAGGCCTCTTGCCTTGCTGAGGTTTGGGGGGCTCGGGAGGCTCCGGGTCGTCCTCACGCCCCGAAGCGGCCGTGTTGGCCGGAACCAATTGTACGATCTTGGCGTCCGCTCCCGGCGTCGCCGCCGGCTCTGTCGGCAATTCCGGCGTCAACACCAGCGGCGCCGCCAGGGCGGCATCGGCCGCCTGCGGCATGCCGGACACCGGCGAGACCAGCGGAAACGCCATGCCCTGGCCGTTTTCACGCGCATAAATGGCGATCACACGGCCGATGGGCACCATGATTTCCCGCGCGCTGCCTGCAAAACGCGCCTTGAACTCGATGAAGTCGTTGCCCAGCTTGAGCGAGCTGGTCGCATCAAAACTGATGTTGAGCACGATCTCGTTGTTCTTGACGTATTCACGCGGCACCTGAACGCTTTCATCAACAGCCACCGCGACATAAGGCGTCAAGCCGTTGTCGGTGCACCAGTCGTACAGCGCGCGTATCAAATACGGGCGCGTCGAGGTCGAGTCCAGGGCGTTCATGAAGTCAGCCACGCGAGATCCGGGCCAGGGCCATTACTTGCGCATGACCTTCTCGGACGGCGTCAGCGCCTCGATGTAGGCCGGGCGCGAGAAGATGCGTTCGGCGTACTTGAGCAGCGGTGCGGCGTTTTTCGACAGGTCGATGTCGTAGTAATCCAGGCGCCAGAGCAGCGGCGCAATCGCCACGTCGAGCATGGAGAAGTTGTCGCCCAGCATGAACTTGTTTTTCAGGAACACCGGGGCCAGTTGCGTCAGGCGGTCGCGGATGTGCGAACGGGCCTTTTCCAGTGCTTTTTCATTGCCCTTGGAAGCGCGGGCTTCGAGGGTGTTGACATGCACGAACAGTTCTTTTTCGAAGTTCAGCAGGAACAGGCGCACGCGCGCGCGGTCCACCGGGTCGCCGGGCATCAGTTGCGGATGCGGGAAACGCTCGTCGATGTACTCATTGATGATGTTCGACTCGTACAGGATCAGGTCGCGCTCGACCAGGATGGGCACCTGGCCGTAGGGGTTCATGACGTTGATGTCTTCCGGCTTGTTGTACAAGTCCACGTCGCGGATCTCGAAGTCCATGCCCTTTTCAAACAGCACAAAACGGCAGCGGTGCGAGAACGGGCAGGTCGTGCCTGAATAAAGGACCATCATGATTGCGAACTCCTAAATGCAAAGGAGTGGATACGGTGAAGGCATCCACTCCAGAAGGTGCCGGGAAACGGGTCCCGGCGAAAACTGACTACTTGATGTCTTTCCAGAACGAAGCGTTCAGGCGCCAGGCGATGAAGGTGAACATCAACAGGAACAGCAGCACCCAGACGCCGACCCGGACGCGGGTGTTCTGGGCCGGTTCGGCCATCCACTGCATGTAGCCCACGAGGTCGGCCATGGCCTGGTCGTATTGCAGCGGGGTCATGGTGCCGGGGGTGACCTGTTGCCAGCCCTTGAACACCTGCACCTTGTGCCCGTGTTCTTCTTTCTCGTCGAACAGCGGCTTGCGCTCGCCGGACAGCTCCCACAGCACATGCGGCATGGCCACGTTCGGAAAGGCCAGGTTGTTCCAGCCGGTGGCCTTGGTGTCGTCGCGGTAATAGGTGCGCAGGTAGGTGTACAGATAGTCGGCACCGCTGCCGCCCGCGCCGGCGCGTGAACGGGCCATCAAGGTCAGGTCAGGCGGGTTGCCGCCAAACCACTCCTTGGCCTGCTTCGGGTCGATCGCGGCCTTCATGGTCTCGCCGACCTTGTCGGTGGCAAACAGCAGGTTGTCCTTGATCTGCTGCTCAGTCAGGCCGATGTCTTTCAGGCGGTTGTAACGCATGAAAGCCGCAGAGTGGCAGTTCAGGCAGTAGTTGACAAACAGCTTGGCGCCGTTTTGCAGGGCGCCGAGGTCGTTGGTCTTGTTGGGCGCCTTGTCCCAGGCGATGCCTTCGCTTGCGGCAAAGGCACCGTTGCCCGCAGCCAGTGCCAGCACGGTCACTGCACCGATGGCCAGTTTTTTCAATGTTTTCATCATGGTCAGAATCTCCGGCTCAGTGGGCGGCAAAGGTCACGCGGTCAGGGGGCGTCTTGAAGGTCCCGAGACGGCTCCACCACGGCATCAGCAGGAAGAAACCGAAGTAAAACAGGGTGCCGACCTGGGACACGCGCTCATTGATCAGCGATGGCGGCTTGATGCCGAGGTAGCCGAGCACCACGAAATTGACCACAAAAATACCGTAGAGATATTTGTGCCAGTCGGGACGGTAACGGATCGACTTGACTGGGCTGTGGTCTAGCCAGGGCAGGAAGAACAGGATGATGACCGCACCACCCATGACCACCACACCCCAGAACTTGGCGTCGATGGTCAGCATGGCGGCAATCAGCACGACCGCGGCGCCAACAATGACGGCCTTGAACAGGCTGGCGATTTTCGCCTTGAGCACACCCAGCACCGCACCCAGCAGCACGCAGACGATCAGCGCATACATCATCTCGCTGGTGATGGCACGCAGCATGGAGTAATACGGCGTGAAGTACCAGACCGGCGCGATATGCAGTGGCGTCTTCAGCGGATCGGCCGGGATGAAGTTGTTGTACTCGAGGAAGTAACCCCCAGCCTCAGGCGCGAAGAACACAATCGCCGAGAACACCATCAGGAACACGCTGACGGCAAAAATGTCATGCACCGTGTAGTAGGGGTGGAAAGCGATGCCGTCCAGCGGCTTGCCGCTGGCATCCTTGTGCTTCTTGATTTCCACGCCGTCCGGGTTGTTGGAACCGACTTCGTGCAGCGCAATGATGTGCGCCACCACCAGACCGAGCAGCACCAGCGGCACCGCAATCACGTGGAAGGCGAAGAAGCGGTTCAGGGTGGCGTCACCCACCACATAGTCGCCGCGGATCAGCAGCGCCAGGTCAGGACCGATGAAGGGAATCGCAGCAAACAGGTTCACGATCACCTGGGCGCCCCAGTAGCTCATCTGGCCCCAGGGCAGCAGGTAACCCATGAAGGCCTCGGCCATCAGGCACAGGAAGATCGCACAGCCGAACACCCAGATCAGTTCGCGCGGCTTGCGGTAGCTGCCGTAGATCAGGCCGCGGAACATGTGCAGGTAAACCACCACAAAAAACGCCGAGGCGCCGGTCGAGTGCATGTAGCGCACGAGCCAGCCCCAGGGCACGTCGCGCATGATGTATTCAACGGATCCGAAAGCCAGCGCCGCATCCGGCTTGTAATGCATGGTCAGGAAGATGCCGGTGACGATCTGGATCACCAGCACGAGCAGCGCCAGCGAGCCGAACACGTACCAGAAGTTGAAGTTCTTCGGTGCGTAGTACTCGCTCATGTGCTCTTTGTAGAGCTTGCTGGCGGGAAAGCGGTTGTCGACCCAGTTCATCAACTTGGCGGCAGCCGGTGCATCGGGGGATAGTTCTTTGAATTCAGCCATAAGGGATCCTATTTGCTAGTCGGTGGAGGACTTGGGGCGGGGCGCGTGGAGCGCCTGCCCGCTTGTCCAGCAAAGCTTCAGGCTTTTTTGTCCTCACCGATCAGCAGCTTGGCGTCTGACAGGTACATGTGGGGCGGCACTTCCAGGTTGTCCGGCGCGGGCTTGTTCTTGTAAACACGGCCTGCGATGTCAAAGGTCGAACCGTGGCAGGCGCACAGAAAGCCGCCCGCCCAATCGTCCGGCAGCGACGGCTGGGGGCCGGCTGCGAACTTGTCGCTCGGCGAGCAGCCCAGGTGGGTGCAGATGCCGACAGCCACAAAATACTCGGGCTTGATCGAACGGTTTTCGTTGCGGGCGTATTCCGGCGTGAGTTCGCCGGGCTTGCGCTCGGATTTCGGATCGGCCAGTTGCGGATCCAGCTTGGTCAGGCCGGCCAGCTGCTCGGGCGTGCGACGGACGATCCAGACCGGTTTGCCGCGCCATTCCACCGTGAGTTTTTCGCCCGGTTTCATGGCAGAAATATCGACTTCCACCGAAGCGCCTGCGGCCTTGGCGCGCTCGGAAGGCTGGAAGGTGCTGACAAAAGGCACAGCCACTGCCGCCGCACCAGCGCCGCCTGCGGCACAGGTCGCGATCATCCAGTTTCTTTTGTCTTTGTCGATGGGCGCGCTGATGGGCGCCTTGAGGCTTGCTTCGGTCATGGGTGTCCTACAAGAACATGCTTGAAAAAGGGCGTATTGGGGTCAACCCGGGATTGTAACGGAGCGCGATGCGCAATTTCAAGCCGCGCTGGCCCGCCCGACCGGCCTGCTGCGGCATCCCACCGGCCAGCAGGCGCCCGGCGCCTGGCAGGCTGGCACAAATGGGCCGGGAACAACCATAATCCGGCACTGCGCTCCCGCTGATCCGGCGGGAACTGACTGGCAACTACACAGGAGCACGCCATGGGAATGATGCAGGAATTCAAGGAGTTTGCCGTCAAGGGCAATGTGATCGATCTGGCCGTTGGCGTGATCATTGGCGCGGCCTTCGCGAAAATTGTCGACTCCGTGGTCAGCGACCTGGTGCTGCCGCTGGTCGGTGCGGTCATCGGCAAGATTGATTTTTCCAACCTGTTTGTGGTTCTGGGCAGCGTCCCGCCGGGAACCGCCACCACCCTCGACGCACTGAAAAAAGCCGGCGTTCCGGTGTTCGCCTATGGCAATTTCATCACGGTCGCCGTCAACTTCGCGATCCTCGCCTTCATCATTTTCCTGATGATCAAGCAGATCAACCGCCTGAAAAAGGAAGCGCCGGCCGCAGCGCCGCCGCCTCCCGTCACGCCGGAAGACGTGGTGCTGCTGCGCGAGATCCGCGACAGCTTGAGGAAATAGGTTCACCCTGTCGGACGCTCACTGCGTGTAGCGCCTCCCCCTTCCAGGGGCGGCGCCTGCTTGCAAAGACGTGGGATTTGCTACGTATTTAATAGCGACTTGTGCCCACTGGATAAGGGCCAGAAGTCTTTTTGACACTTGATCGGGGTGATTCAGGCGCTCAGACTGCGCGCCATGCGGACGGCAGCGATCAGGCTGGACGCGTCTGCCTTGCCGGTGCCGGCGATGTCAAAA
>PNNC01000081.1 GCA_013824015.1 Polaromonas sp. | reverse complement strand
CTCAGCGCCGAGGACAAGGCCAAGATCGAGAAGATGGGCTGGGACGAGCTCATGGAAACGCTGAAGAAGCGTTTTGAAGAGCAGAAGGAACGCCACGAAGGCGGCAGCAAATGGATAGGCACGGGCGGCACCTCGCCGTTTGGCGCGAACGGCTTCAACCCGCAGGGCATACGCATCGGCCAGGAAAAAAGCCGCAACAAGAGCGCGGTGAAGGTCTGGGACCAGCGCGCCTACAAGGACTACGACGATACCCAGGAACTCGGCACGCGCAACATCAAGGTCGCGCTGCGCCGCCTGCGCAAGTTTGCGCGCGAGGGCCATGTCGAGGAACTGGACCTGGACGACACCATCAAGTCCACTGCCGCCAATGCCGGCTGGCTGGACATCAAGATGGTGCCCGAGCGCCACAACAACGTGAAGGTGCTGCTGCTGATGGACGTGGGTGGCACCATGGACGAACACATCAGCCGCGTCGAGGAACTGTTCTCGGCCACCAAGACCGAGTTCAAGCACATCGAGTTTTATTACTTCCACAACTGCGTCTATGACTTCATGTGGAAGAACAACCGGCGCCGCTTCAGCGAGAAGTTTGCGACCTGGGACATCATCCGCAAGTACAACAAGGACTACAAGCTGATCTTTGTCGGCGACGCGACCATGAGCCCCTACGAGATCCTGCAGCCGGGCGGCAGCGTCGAATACAACAACGAGGAAGCCGGCGCCGAGTGGATGCAGCGCCTGACCAACGCCTTCCCGAAATTTGTCTGGATCAACCCCGAGCCGCAAGGCGTCTGGCAGTACCGGCAAAGCATCAGCGTGATCCAGCAACTGGTGAACCAGCGCATGTACCCCCTGACCATCAAGGGCCTTGAAGAAGCCATGCGTTTGCTGTCCAAGTAAACTGAAAGCGTGATTTACCGTTCCTGCCTCGCCCGGAGGGCGGCCAGGAATTTGCCGGCCGCCACGCTCGCCCTCCTGCTGTCCTGCGCTGCTGCGGCCCAGCCTGTGGCGCCCGCCGCACCCTCAGCCCCGTCCGACAAGGCCCCTGCTGCGCCTTCGGCGACCCAGCCCGCCCCCGTCACCCCCACCAGCGTCCCGGCGCCGCCGCCGGCCAGCGTCGCGCCGCCTGACACACCCGCAGGCTCCATCGGCCCCACCCAGGCGCAGCCCGAGGTCACCGCCTTCGACATCGAGGTCAAGGCGCCGCCCGAGGTGCGCGCACTGCTGGAGCGCCATCTCGAGCTGCAACGTTACCGTGCCGTGACCGATCTCGACGATGCCGAACTGGCGCGCCTCGTGGTGCTGGCCGAACGCAATGTGCGCAACCTGGTCGGCACGCTGGGTTATTTCAGCCCGCGCATCAGCATCGTCCGTGAAGGCACCGCCTCGCAGCGGCCCAACATCGTGGTCGCTGTCGATCCCGGTGAGCTGACGCGCACCCGCGCGGTCGCGATGGATTTCGCCGGCGACATCGCGCAGTCGCCGGATGCCGATGCGGTCAGCCAGCGCGAAGGCATACAGCGCAACTGGCGCCTGCCGCCCGGCCAGCGTTTTACCCAGGAGGCCTGGGACGGCGCCAAGACCCAGGCGCTGCGCGATCTGGTGGCACGACGTTACCCCGCAGGCCGGCTGGCCAGCAGCCTCGCCGACATCGATGCGCCGGCCGCCAGCGCCGACCTGTCGCTGACGCTGGACTCCGGCCCGCTGTACCGCCTCGGACCCATGCAGGTCAGCGGCATCCAGCGTTACGACCCGCTGCTGGTGCCGCGGCTGGCGCGGCTGGACCCGGGCTCGGTCTACGACCAGAACCGGCTGCTCGAAGCCCAGCAGCGGCTGGCCTCCAGCGGTTATTTCGATTCGGCCACCATCCTGGTCGATCCTGACAGCGACCCGCTGGCCGCACCGGTGCAGGTCACGGTGCGTGAGGCGAAGCTGCAAAAAGTGATTCTCGGGGTGGGCCTGACCACCGATGCCGGCCCGCGCGCCTCGGTCGAACACACGCACCACCGCGTGCCCGGCATCGGCTGGCGCGCCGTGACCAAGCTGCAGCTCGAACGCAAGTCGCCGTTCGCGCAAACCGAATGGACTGCCATCCCCGATGAGAACGGCTGGCGCTGGGGCTTTCTGGGCCGTGCCGAGCGCCTGGACGACGACGAACTGGTCACACGCGCGCAGCGTTTGCGTTTCGGCAGGTCGCAAGCCGGCGACCGCATTGACCGCAATGTGTATCTGCAGTACGACCGGGCCAGCGTGCAGGCGCTGCCGGGCAGCCTGATTTCGGACAGCGACAGCGGTGACGGCGCCGCCATCAGCGGCAACTATGTCTGGACCGGCCGTTATTTCGACAGCCTGCCGTTCCCGAGCCGCGGTTACGGCCTCGGTGCGGAGCTGGGCGGCGGCGTGACACTGGGCACGGACCGCAAGCCGTTTTTGCGGACCGCCGCACGCTGGCTCGGCGTCCAGTCGCTGACGCGCGGACGCATCGCCCTGCGGGCCGAAGCCGCCGCCGTGCTGGCGGCCGACTCGGCGCGTATTCCCGGAACGCTGCTGTTCCGCACCGGCGGCGACAACACGGTGCGCGGTTACGGCTACCGCGATATCGGCATCCAGCGCGCCAACGGCGTGACCGGGCCGGGACGTTATATGGCGGTCGGCAGCGTGGAGTGGCAACGCCCCATGCTCAAAAACGGCTTGCCCACCGAGTGGGAGAACACCCTCTTCATCGACGCTGGCTCGGTGGCCGAACGGCCGCAGGACCTCAAGCTCCAGGTCGGTGTTGGCACCGGTGTGCGCTGGCGCAGCCCGATCGGCCCGCTGCAGGTGGACCTGGCTTACGGCGTGCAGCCGAAAAAATTCCGTCTGCACATGAGTGTGGGATTTGTTTTCTGATGGCTAGCCCCAAGCCTTCAACCGACGCGCCTGTCGCAGCCCAGCCGCGCCGCCGCTGGCCCCGGGCGCTCGCTGCGTCGGCGCTGGCCTTGCTGCTGGTGTTGCTGCTGGGCCTGGCGAGCTTCTGGTGGTGGTCGGGCACCGAGGGTTCGCTGGCGACCGCGCTGCGCTGGGCCACCCGCAGCCAGCCGGTCACGGCTGACGGGGTGTCGGGCTCGCTGCGCGCCGGCGGCCAGGTGCAGCTACTCTCGCTGCAGCAGGACGGCCTGCAGGTGGTCGCGACGGATGTGGCGCTGGCCTGGGACCCACTGTCGCTGCTCAAGGGCAGCCTGAAGCTGGACCGGCTGGTGGCCGCCCAGATCCGCATCGATGACCAGCGCGCCGCCACGCCGCGCGCGGCCGGTCCGCCGGCGTCGCTGGCCCTGCCCTTTCGCCTCACGCTCGATGAATTTTGGGTGGGTCGCTTGTTGTGGGCCGGCCCGCCGGCTTTTGAGGCGAGCGCGGTCGCCGGACGTTATGCCTTTGACGGCACACATCACCGGCTGGACCTGAGCGGCGCACGGGTGGCGACGGGCAGCTACGCGGGCCGGGTCAGCCTGCTCGCCACCGGCGACCTGAACCTCGACGCTGTCCTTAAAGGCGTGCTGGATACCGCTGTGCCTGGCAGCAGCACACGCCTGCCCTTGTCCTTCAACGCCACGGCACAAGGGCCGCTCAGAGAACTCCATGCGAAGGCCGAACTGCAGCTCAGCACGCCCTCCCCGCGCGGCGCCGCGACGCCGCAGGCCAGCGCCAGCGCACGTATCACGCCCTGGGCGGCGCAGCCGCTGCCGCAGGCCGACGCCAGCTTCCGTGCGCTGGACCTGGCCAGCCTCTGGCCGGCCACACCAACAACCGGACTCAGCGGCACCCTCAGCGTCCGACCCGTCAGCGACGCAGCGAATGCCTGGCAACTGCAAACCGACGTCAGCAACAGCCTGCCCGGACCCTGGGACCAGCAGCGCCTGCCGCTGGACAGCCTGCAGGCCGAGGGCGAGTGGCGTGACGGCGTGGCCATGCTGCGCAGCCTGCAGGCGAAGCTGGGCGGCGGCGAGATCACCGCGAGCGGTCAGTGGTCCGAGACCTCCGCGGCTACAGCCAGCGCGCAGGACTGGACGGCACAAGCCCTGCTCAAAAACATCAATCCCGCGGCGCTGCACACCCAGTTTGCTGCCCTGCCCATCGATGGCCGCGCAGGACTCTCCGGCCATGCCGGCGCCATCAACTTTGATGCCGACCTCAAGGCCAGCGCAGCGAAGGCGGTTGCGGCCCGCAACACCAGCCCGCCCGGCAGCCTGCGCCTGCGCGATGCCACGGCCAAAGGCCGCTGGTCCGGCGACACGCTGACATTGACGCAACTACAGATACGCAGCGACGACGCGACACTGGCCGGCGCCGTCGAGGTCCAACCCGCCGCCCGCAGCGGCAAGGGGCGTTTGAACCTGACGGCGCCCGGCCTCGAAGCGCAGGTCAATGGCGAACTGCGCGAAACCCGCGGTGGCGGCGAACTGAGCTTGCGCGGCCGTGATGCCGGGCAAGCCCTGCGCTGGCTGCAACGCCTGCCCGGCATGCCAGCGGCGGTGCGCACGGCCTCGGCCAGCGGCCGCGCCGACCTGCAACTGGCCTGGCAGGGCGGCTGGCGCGACCCGGCGCTGCAGGCGCAACTCGCCCTGCCCGTACTGGACTGGACACCCGCGCCATCCGCCCAGCCGCTCAAGTTACGCGCGGTCCAGGCCAGCCTGACCGGCCGCTTGAGCCAGGCCGAGCTCAAGGCCCAGGGTCGTCTCGAGCAGGGCCAGCGCCGCTACACGCTGCAAACCACCGCCAGCGGCGGCCGCACCGGGCCGGCCCGGGCCAGCCTCGCCGCTTCCGGCTGGCAGGGCATGCTGCAGCAACTGGCCCTGTCGGTCGAGGACCCGGCACCGGGTTCCGGCGCCTGGCGCCTGGCCAGCCGCGGCGCGGTGCCGCTGAAGTGGACACCAACATCGACAGGCGGCGCGCTGCAAGCCGGCGCCGGTGAAGCCGTGCTCAGCGCGCCCGTACGCCATGCTGCCGGAACCGAGGCCAGCGCGCCATCCCAGGCCGTGCTGGCCTGGCAACCGCTCAGCTACGGCGGCGGCCAGTTGCTGACCGCAGGCAGCCTGACCGGCCTGCCGCTGGCCTGGATCGAGCTGGTCGCCGGGCCGCAACTCGCGGGCGCAGGTCTGGCCGGCAGCATGCTGTTCGACGGCCGCTGGGACGCGGCGCTGGGCGACAGCCTGCGCCTGAAGGCCAGCCTGGTACGCAGCAGCGGCGACATCTCGGTGCAGGGCGACACCGCCCAGGGCCCCGCGACGCGGGTCGCGGCCGGCGTCAAGGAAGCACGCCTGACCCTGGACAGCAACGGGGATGCCTTGAACCTGGCACTGCGCTGGGACAGCGAACGCGCCGGCACGGCCGAGGGCCAGCTCACAACGCGGCTGGTGCGCAGCGCGACCACCGGCTGGGCCTGGCCCGCGGACGCGCCGCTCAAAGGCCAGTTGCGCGCGCAGCTGCCGCGTATCGGCGTCTGGTCGGTGCTGGCGCCGCCGGGCTGGCGGCTGCGCGGATCACTGGCCGCGAATGTGGCCATCAGCGGCAAGCGCTCTGCGCCGCAACTGGCCGGCACGCTGCAGGCCGACGATCTGGCGCTGCGCTCGGTGGTCGATGGCATCGAGTTCGGCAATGGCCGCCTGCGCGCCACGCTGGACGGCACGCGCATGCGTATCAGCGAGTTTTTGCTGCAGGGCGCCGGCGACAAGGGCGCAGGCGGTGTGTTGCGCGCCCAGGGCGAAGCCGGCTGGGTGGACGGCAAGCCGCAGGTGCTGCTGGACGCCAGGCTCGAACGCCTGCGCGCCAGCCTGCGCACCGACCGGCAGATCACCTTGTCGGGTGACATCCAGGCCAGGCTCGAAGGCAGGGCCGCGACCTTCACCGGTGCGCTGCGGGTGGACCAGGCCAGCATCCTGTTGCCCGACGAAAGCACACCGCAACTCGGCGACGACGTGATCGTGCGCGGCAGCAGCGGCGGCGCGGCGGCCGGCAAAAAAGCGCCTGCCGAAACCAGCGCGTCCAGCAGCGCCGATGACAAAAACGGCCGCTCGCTGAAACTCGCGGTGCAACTGGACCTCGGCGACAACTTCCGCATCCAGGGCAAAGGCCTGGACACCCGTGTGCGCGGCACGCTGGCCTTGAACGCGGAAGCGATCGATGCGGTGCGCCTGACCGGCACCGTCAGCACCGTCGGCGGCCAGTACCGCGCCTACGGCCAGCGCCTGGACGTCGAGCAGGGCGTTCTGCGTTTCACCGGCGCGGTGGACAACCCGACCCTGGACATCCTGGCGATACGCCCCAACCTCACGCAGCGCGTCGGTGTGCAGATCCTCGGGACCGCGCTGTTGCCGCGTGTGCGCCTGTATGCCCAGCCCGAATTGCCCGATGCCGAAAAACTGTCCTGGCTGGTGGTGGGCCGCGCCTCGGCCAGTGGCGGCGCCGAAGCCGCGCTGCTGCAGCAAGCGGCGATTGCGCTGCTGGGCAGCAAGGCCGGCCAGTCGGCCGGGCTGGCCGCCTCGCTGGGCCTGGACGAGTTGTCCTTCCGCGGCTCGGAAACCCTGGCCAACGGCAGCACCAGCCAGGGTGCGGTCACGCTGGGTAAACGTTTTTCGCGCAACTTCTATGCGGCGTACGAACGCAGCCTCTCGGGGGCGCTGGGCACGCTGTTTGTGTTTTACGACCTGTCTCAGCGCTTCACGATACGCGCCCAGGCGGGCGAACAAAGTGCGGTGGACCTGATCTTCACCCTGCCCTTCGATTGACGCAGCCGGCATCACACGGGTCGCCTGACACCGCTGGACCTGCGCTGGCGGAGGCTACGGAGGCGTTAGAATCAAATGTACCTACATTAGTACAACTATTGCACACGCTCCATCGCCATGACCACTCGCCTGCGCTCCGTCCTGCTCTGCACCCCCATCAACCCTCGCCACATCCCCAAGTCGCTGGCGGCGGGGGCCGACCTGGTTGTCATCGACCTGGAAGACAGCGTCGAGACCGATCGAAAAGCCGAAGCGCGCGCCACGGTCGCGGCGGCACTTGCAGGTGGCGACTCCTGCTACGTTCGCGTCAACGCCATCACGACGGCGAACTTCGAGCAGGACCTCGCGGTGCTTGGTCCAATCCAGGGGCTGACAGGGGTGATGCTGCCCAAGGTGGAGCATGGCGACGAGCTTCTCGCGGTCGATGCACGCCTGACACGCCTCGAAAAAGAACACGGCCGCCGCGCGGGCAGCATTGCCGTGATCCCGCTGATCGAAACTGCGCTCGGTGTGGAGAATTTGGCAGCGATTTTGCGGAGCGCCCCGCGCGTGCCGCGCATTTCCTTCGGTGCCGGTGATTACACACTGGACATCGGCGCCAAACTCACGGCCGATGAAATTGCCCTGGCCTATATTCGCGCCCGGGTCGTCAATGCATCGCGTGCCTTCGGGCTGGCAGCACCGATCGACTCGGTCTGGGTTGATGTGGGCGACGACGCCGGCCTGCAGGCATCCGCAACGCGCGCCCAGACCATGGGTTTCGCCGGCAAGCTGTGCCTGCACCCGAAACAGGTCGCGACTGTCAATGCGGCTTTTTCACCGACCGCGCTCGACGTCGAAAAGGCGCAACGCTATGTGCGCGAATTCGAGGCGGCAACCGCCGGTGGGCTGGCCGCCATTCACATTGACGGCGTGCTGGTCGACTACCCGATCGCCGAACGTGCGCGCCGCACGCTTGTTCAGGCCGGACTCAGTCCAGCTTGATGCCAATGGATTTGACGAGCTTGTCCCATTTGGGCAGCTCGGACTGCATGAAACGCGTGAACTCAGCGGGCGTGCTGCTCGCTGTCTGCAGGCCCAGCTGATTCTGGCGCTCGCGCAGCTGCGGGTCGTTGAGCACACGGGCTGCATCGCGGGCGATGCTGGCGGCCAGATCGGGGGCCATGCCGCCAGGGCCAAACAGGCCCATCCATGAAATGGCAGAGTAACCGGGCACGCCGCCCTGCGCGATTGTCCGGAGCTGGGGCAGCGGCGCAACCGACTCGCTGCCTGCCCAGGCAATGGCTTTGAGCGTGCCGGCCTTGATGTGCGGCATGGCGCTGGACGCTGCACAAAACATCAGATCCACCTGGCCTGCGAGCAGGTCGTTGAGCGCCTGCGCGTCGCCCTTGTACGGCACGTGAAGCAGTTGGGTTCCTGTCATCGACTTGAACATTTCACCGGACAGATGCGCCATGCCACCGTTGCCCGACGATGCGAAGGCGAGCTTGCCCGGCTGCTTGCGCGCGAGATCGATGAGTTCGGCCACGCTTTGTGCGGGGACCTTGGGATTGGCGACCAGGATGATGGGCACGTTTGCCGCGATCGTGAGCGGGGTGAAATCTCTCTGAGGGTCATACGGCAGCCGGGCATACATGGCAGGCGTGATCGCGATGTGACTGCTCACGAAGAGCAGCGTGGTGCCGTCTGCAGGGGCGCGCGCGACGAGCGCATTGCCCAGGGTGGAGCTGGCACCGGGCCGGTTGTCCACCAGCACGGGTTGGCCCCAGATCACGCTTAGCCCCTTGGCGAGGTCGCGTGCGGCGGCATCCACGCTGCCGCCTGCGCCGAAGGGCACGATCATCTTTACGGGCTGTGAGGGGATGGGCGCCTGGGCAAACGCGGCACCTGCCGCGGCTGCGGCCCCCAGGGCGAGCCCGCGGCCGAGGACGGCGCGGCGGGTGAATTCATTTTTCAACTGCAAAGTCATGGCTTGTCTCCTGATAACATCCTATTGTTGGTACATTATACGCAGGAGATTTTCATGACCCCTTCCCACACCCTTGCGCTGACGGGAATCCGCGTGATCGACCTGACCCGTGTATTCGCCGGGCCCTGGTGCACCCAGGCACTTGCCGACCTCGGCGCCGAGGTGATCAAGATCGAACGCCCCGGTGAAGGTGATGACTCGCGCCGGCTCGGACCGCCCTTTTTCAGCGACGCCGACACGGCAGGTGGCGCCAAAAGCGCCTTCTACCTGAGCGCAAACCGCGGCAAAAAATCCGTCGAGCTCGATATTTCCACGGCCGAAGGCCAGGACATCGTGCGCAGGCTCTGCGCCGATGCCGACGTCGTGGTCGAGAACTACAAAGTCGGCACGCTCGCGCGTTACGGCCTGGACCATGCAGCACTCAGGGCGCTCAACCCTCGCCTGGTCTACTGCTCCATCACGGGCTTCGGCCAGACCGGCCCGATGCGGCACCGTCCCGGCTACGACGCGATTTTCCAGGCCATGAGCGGCCTCATGAGCATGACAGGTGAGCCGGATGGCGCGCCTGGCGCCGGCCCCCAACGCATCCAGCTTGTAGTGTCCGACCTCATGACCGGGCAGTTCGCCGTCCAGGGCATCCTCGCGGCGCTGATGCATCGCGAACGCAATTCCGGCCTTGGCCAGTACATCGACGTGGCGCTGCTCGACTCGCAGATCGCCGCCCTGTCGCATGCCGCAATGGCCTACCTAGTCTCGGGCACAGCGCCAGTGCGCCATGGCACGGCGGCGCCGACCGGCGCCCCCTCGCAGCGGTACGCCTGCCAGGACAGGCCCATCATGCTGGTCGTTGGCAACAACGAGCAATTTGTTCGCCTGTGCACGGTGCTCGGCTTGCCCGGCCTGGCCGCAGATCCGCGCTTCGCCGCGAATGTGCTGCGCGTGAAACACCTGAAGGCGCTCAACGCGCTGCTTGAACCCGTGCTCGAGAGCCGGCGTGCGCAGCATTGGATCGATGCGCTCGACACCGCCGGCGTGCCGTGCGGGCTCATCAACACCATGGATGAAGTGTTCAGGCTGCCGCAGGTGGTCGAGCGCGGCATGGTGGTGAACTTTCCCGACGTGGGCCACGGCCCGGTGCCCTCGCTGGCCAATCCGCTGCGTTTTTCCGAGACACCTGTGCGCTACGACCTGCCGCCACCGGCGCTCGGCGAACACACGCACGAGGTGCTGTCCGGCCTGCTCGGCATGAGCGACGAAGCGATCGCCGCCTTGCCCCGCAGTCGCTGACAACCATTTCAATTCAAGGAGATACCGATGAACCGATTACTGCTTTGCATCGCCCTGCTGGCCGCCGGCTCTGCTGCCCACGCCATCGACTATCCGACCAGGCCGATCCGCATCATCGTGCCGTTCACGCCGGGCGGCGCTTCCGACATCATGGCGCGCGTCATTGCCCAGAAGCTCACCGCCTCCATGGGCCAGCCGGTCCTCGTTGACAACAAACCCGGCGCGGGCGGCAACATCGGAACCGACCTGGGCGCCAAGGCGGCGCCCGACGGCTACACCCTGCTGCTGGGCAGCGCCGCGCCGCTGGTTGTGGCTCCGGCCACCTTCAAGTCGCTGCCCTTCGACCCGGTGGCCGATCTGGCGCCGATCACCATGATCGCCAACACCCCGTTGGTCATCGGCGCCGGCAAGGACTTTCCGGCCAACAACCTGCGCGAGTTTGTGGCTCTCGCCAAAGCCAACCCGGGAAAATACAGCTTCGGCACGGGTTCGAGCACGCTGTATCTCACGGCTGAACTGCTCAAGTCGATGGCCGGCATCGACATGCTGGGCGTGAGCTACAAGGGCGTGGTCGAGGCCACCACCGACGTCGCCGCGGGGCGGGTCTCGATCACCGTCAACACCGTGGGCGCAGAACTCGTCAACCTGCGCTCAGGCCGCCTGAAACCGCTGGCGGTGCTCAGCGCGCGCCGCGTGCCCGACCTGCCCAACGTGGAAACCAGCACCGAGCAGGGCTTTGGCGCGCTGCGGGTCGACGGCTGGACGTCGATGATGGCCCCGGCCAGGACACCGCCCGCCGTCATTGCAAAACTCAACGAGGAAATCGGCCGCATCCTCAACGAACCCGAAACGCGGCAACGCTTCCTGACCCTGGGTTTTGAAGTGGCACCGGGCACACCCGAGCAGCTGCGAAGCTTCATGGTCAGCGAGATCGGCCGCTGGAAAAAAGTGGCCCTTGACGCCGGCGTCAAGCCGGAATAGGCCGCGGCATCAGGCCGCCGGCGGGCGCCAGTTCAGGCGCAAGCGCGTGAGGTAACTGGCCTGCCCGGCGGGATAGCGGTTGTCCGTGACCATCATGACGCGGCCGCTGCCATCGATGAAGCGGCGGATCACATGCAGCCCGGCCGAACGCGCCGGCAGATGCAGCACCTTGGCGATGTTGGCAGGCAGGATCTGCGCGTCCGTCTGCTGGATCACTTCGGCAACCTGCACGCCAAACATCTTTTCCAGCGCTTCATGCGAGGGCTGGCTGAGCTTGCTCAGCCGCGGGCCTATCGCCCGGAAGGCGGGCGGCACATAAATCTGGGAATAGGCCACCGGCAGTCGCTCCTTGCGCGAATGCCGCATGGTCTCAAAGCAGACCCAGCTCTGACCCGGCTCGCAGGCCAGCACCTGTGCCAGCGGCACATCAGCCACCACGTCGCTCGCGCGCAGCACGGTCTGTTCGGTGAGTTCGATGCGCGGGAACAGGTCCGACAGCGAGGCCACTTCATGGACGTAACGCGGCGTCGCACTGCGCGCCTGGACGATGGTGCCGATGCCGCGGTGGCGCGACACCAGCCCCATGTCGCTGAGCACCCGCACCGCCGAACGCACGGTGTTGCGCGACATCGCGAAGCGCTCACACAACGTCATCTCGGGCGGCAGATGGGAGCCGACGGGGTAGGTGCCGGCATTGATTTCGCGGATCAGCGTCTCGGCGAGTACGGAGTATTGGGGCTGGTTTTTCAAGGCACGCACTGGTTCGACGAAGGCCTCATTCTCGCATCCCATTGTCACCCGCCGAGGGCGACGGGACCGGCAGGCTCGCCCCAAGCCGCGAGACCGCACTGCGATCGCTGAAAGATGGTGCCCTTGGCAGGAATCGGACCTGCGACCTATCCCTTAGGAGGGGATCGCTCTATCCACTGAGCTACAAAGGCAGGCCTGTAGTTTACCAAGGCGGCCGTCGCATGCTGCAGCCATCCATCCCGAGCCCGAAGTGCTCTGTTTTTTATAGCTGCTCACGCCCGATGGACATGGGCTGGAGGCCAGAAAGTCCTGCAATCCGCGCGGATCACCGCTCAGCGGGGGCTCAAGCGCGCCAGCATCGCCTGCATCTCGGCCATGCCTTCGTTCAGCGCGTCGTCGGCGTCGCCGGCCACATCGCCCTGGGGCGTCAGCTGGTTGACCATCTCGGGCAGGATCTGCGCAAAGCCCTCGGCCACCTGCTGCTCGGGCACACCCAGTTGCTGTGACAAACGTGAGAGCTCGTCCAGGCCGACCACCTCGTCAATGGCCTCACGCGGCATGGCTTCGTTTTCACCGGTGGAGACCCAGGACGCCGCCTGCTGGCTGTAGCCTTGTTGCTGGAACTTGCCCAACACCGCGCCCAGGCCGCCGTTACGCTGCACCCACTGCATCGCCAGCGGCAGCAGCACGGCGATCAGCGCGCCGCCGCCACCGCTGCGCTTGGTTGTAGCGCCGCCAGGCGCAGCGCCGCCCAACATCCCGCCCAATAAATCGCCGAGGCCGCCACTGCCGAAGGGGGAACCGCGGTCCGCTGAAGCACCGCCGCCGAGCATGCCTCCGAGCAAATCGCCCAGGCCGCCACCGTCACCGCTGTTCGGAGCGGCCTGGCCGCGGCCGCCCGCTGCATTGGACAACACGCCTGCCAGGATCTGTTCAATCAAATTGTTGGCCATCTGGATTCCCCGTTGACAAATAAAAAGCCTATCTTAGGCCTTGCCGCAGCCGGCGCGTGTCAGCGGGCATGCCCATCCGGTGCCGCTGTTTTTTGCGCATTGCTCTGTTTTTGATAGCTAACCGCCCTTGCGAGACATGGGCTGGAGGCCTGAAACAGTCACAGACCGGGGAAATCAGCGCATCACCAGCCCGCCATCAACAAAAAGCGTCTGCCCGGTCATGAAACCGCTCCAGTCGGATGCCAGGAACAGCACCGGACCGGCCACATCGTCGGGCGTGGCGATGCGGCGCAGCGGGGTCTGGGCAGTCAGCAGATCCCGGACTTCTTCCTTGGTCTGCCGGCTGGCGGCCGTGGGATAGACCAGGCCGGGCGCCACGCAGTTGACACGTATGCCCAGCGGCCCGAGTTCGGCCGCGAGGTTGCGGCTGAAACCGACCAGTGCCGACTTGGCGGTGCTGTAGTCGTGATAAGGCACGCTGGGCCGCTCGACCAGGTCGCTCGCGAGGTTGACGATCGCGCCCTGGCTGCGCTGCTTGAAATGCGGCAGCACGGCCTGGCAGGCGTTGAAGGTGGCGCGCACCGCGCCGTCGATCTGGCGCTGGTAGTCGGCCCAGTCCAGTTCCCAGAACAGCTTGCGCTGCTCCGGGTCGAAGCTGTAGGACGCAAAGGCGTTGTTGACCAGCACATCGATGCGACCCATCTCGGCCAGCACCTGCGCCACCATCGCCGTGACGGCCGGCTGCGAACTGACATCGGCCTGCAGCGCCCAGCCGTCGCCACCGAGCGCCTGGCATTCGGCCGCGACGGCTTCCGCCGACGTGGCGTCCTGCAGGTAGTTGACGACCACCGCCGCGCCTTCACGCGCAAAGCCACGCGCGATCGCCGCGCCTATGCCGCGGCCCGCGCCGGTGACCAGCACCACCTTGCCCTTGAACTTCATCACGACTCCTCTTATTTGGCCGGCAGCAGGTCCTGCATCACCACGTCCGACGCCTTGATCTCGCGCTGGATCATGCCGAGCTTTTTGTAGCTGTCGGCGGCTTTCTGGAACATCGCCATGTCGAGCGCACCGAGGCCGCGCGCCTGGGTCACGGCCGAGACGCTGGCGGCATTGCGCAGCCTGATGATCTCGCGGTTCACCGCAGGATTTTTGCCATCAATGGCGCGTTTGACGGCCAGCGCTGCGGCTTCGTCGGGATTGGCGATCATCCAGGCCATGCTGTCGCGGTAGCCGGCGAGAAAACGCTTGAGCACGTCCTTCTTCGCCTGGTAGGTGGCTTCGGTCACCACAAACAGGTCGCTGGAAATATTCAGGTGCTCACGCACTTCCATCACATTGACATCGGCCAGGCCTCTGGAGCGTCCCACCAGCAGGCCGGTGTCGGTCGCGGCGGTCGCATCGACCTGGCCCTGCATCAGCGGCGCGAAGTTCAGCAGGCCGGTGACCACGATGGTCACGTCGGCTTCGGTCAGCCCGGCCTGCTGCAGCAGCACCAGCAGGTTTTGCCGGGTGCCGCTCGACAGGCTGTAAACGCCGATCTTCTTGCCCTTGAGGTCGGACGGTTTGGTGATGCCGCTGGATTTGAGCGCCACCACATTGAAGACGTTCTGCGGATAGATGTCGTAGATCGCGCGCAGCTTTTCGCCCTTGTCGAGCGCGGCAAAAAAGGAACCCGGGTCGGTGAAGGCCACCGTGGCCTGGCCGGTCAGCATGTTGCGGATCGCGTCGCCGCCGCCGGCGCCCGGCACATAGCCGAGTTCGATGCCGCGCGCCTTGAAGAAACCCTTGTCTTCCTCGACCAGCAGGTTGGTGATCTCGGTGATCGGCTGGCTCCAGCCGGCCACCACCACCTTGTCGGCGGCATGGGCCAGGCCAGCGCCGAGAAGCAGGGTCGCGGCCAGGGTGCGGAGAAGGGAGGTGAAGGGAATCATGTCAGTCCTTTGTGTTTTCTTTTAAATGCGGCCAGAGCAGCAGGCGCTCCAGGCCCATCGCCAATTGGTAACTCACCAGCCCCAGCACGGTGATCAGCAGCAACACCGCAAACATCAGCGGCGTGTCCATCATTCCCTGCGAGGCGATGATCAGCGCGCCCAGGCCCTTGCTGCCGCCGATAAATTCGCCGACCACCGCACCCACCAGCGCCAGCACCACGGCCACCCGAAAGCCCGCCAGAATCACCGGCAGGCCCGAGGGAATCTTCAGGCGCAGCAAGGTCTGCAGCCGTGTGGCGCCCAGCATGCGGAAGAGTTCGAGCTTGCGTGGCTCGACCTGCTGCAGGCCGGTCAGCGTGTTTTCCATCAGCGGGAAAAAGCAGATCAGCGCGGTGATCACCACGGTCGATGTCATGCCGAAGCCGAACCAGACGATGAACAAGGGCGCCAGCGCAAGTTTGGGCACGACCTGGCTGACCAGCACATAGGGAAACAGCAGGCGGCGCAGAAAGACCGACTCGCCGAGCACAATGCCACCGAGCAAGCCGGCGATACATCCAAGCGCCAGGCCCAGCGCCAGCTCGGTGGCGGTGTGGATGATGTGCGGCCAGAAATAACCGCTGCGCAGCCCGTTCCACAAGCTGTCCCAGATCACCGAAGGCGCAGGCAGCACCAGCGCCGAGACGCGGTCGCCGCGCGCCAGCAGCTCCCAGCCGAACACGATGGCCGCGAACAGGGCCAGGCTGGCGAGGCGGCTCAACATGAAAGCACCCCGTCCATGGCCTGCCGCACCTGGGCACACACCGCGTTGAAGGGGGCGCCGTAACGCAGCGCGCGCTGGCGCGGCCAGGGCAGGTCCACCACCAGGTCATCGGTGATTTGTCCGTCGGCCATCACGGCCACGCGGTCGGCCAGGTAGACCGCCTCGCTGATGTCGTGCGTGACAAAAAACACCGTGGTCTGCGCCAGCCGGCAGATGCGCAGCAAGTCGTCCTGCAATTCCTCGCGCGTGATCGCGTCCAGTGCCGCAAACGGTTCGTCGAGCAGCAGCAAGCTGGGCCCCAGCAGCAGCGCACGCGCAATCGCGACGCGGCTTTGCTGGCCGCCCGAGAGCTCTGTCGGGAAACGCCCGCCGAGGCCGGCCAGCCCCATCAGCGCCAGCAGCTCTTCGGCACGCGCGTGATCGGCCGGCAGCGGACGGCGCTGCAAGGTGACAGGCAAGAGGAGGTTGTCGAGAACAGTTTTCCACTCGAGCAGGGTCGGCGCCTGGAACACAAAACCGAGCTGGGGGCCCGGTTGGCGCAAGGTCTGCCCATCAACGCTGACGCTGCCGGCATCGGGCAGCAACAGCCCGGCCGCGAGTTTGAGCAGGGTGGTCTTGCCGCAGCCGCTGCGTCCGACCAGGCTGTGCACCTCGCCGCGTGCGATCTGCCAGTCGACCTGATGAACCACGCGCGGATAGGCCGGGAAGCTGTAGCTGACCCCGCGCATGTCGAGAAAGGCCGGCGCTTCAGTCGACATAAGGCGCCAGGGTTTCGGCAGCAGCTTCGGCCGAGCCGTCGATGTCCACCATCTGCACCAGGTCGAGCAGGCTGAAGCGACCATCGTGGTGCCAGCCGGCCTCGGGCGAGCTCATCTGGCCCAGCGCGCAAATGCGCGTGACACCGGCGCGGCCGAGCTGCTCGGCAAGCGCAAACAGCTCACGCGGGCTTGCAGCCACACCGACCGTCTGCAAAAACGCGCGGTGCGGCGCCAGCAGCGGCATCACGTCGGTCAGCTGATCGACCGCCACCACCCGCACCGTGCGGTTCAGCGCGCCCGGTGCCAGCGGCTGCAGCGCATTGTTGTAAACCACGGTCCAGGCGCCCTCACCCGCGAGCTGCGGGCCGCCGGGCGACAGGCTGCGGATTTCTTCGGCGCCGCGCCATGCCGCGAGGTCGGCCGCTTCGCCCAGACTCAGCGCACGCCGCGGGTATTTTTTTTCGAGCGCCGACAGTTCATGCGCGAGGTAACGCGAAAACTCGTCCGGGCTGATCTTGCCGCCGCGCGCGACATAAAACACATGCGGCGAATAACAGCCTTGCTGGTCGTAACGCACCACGTCGTAAGCGGCCTGCTGCGCGGCGCGCGGCGCCTTGCGTGCGTCGAGCGCCGACGCCGCCACCAGGCCAAAGCTGAGCTTGTGGCCAAAGGGCAGAAAACGTGTGGTGACCGGCACCTGCCGCCGCACATCGGCCAGTGTCGCCGTGCCGCCATAAGCCAGCACCAGATCGGCCTGTCCGAAGAACACGGTCTCCTGTGCCACGTCGCCGCCCTTCCACCAGACCACCGCCAGGCAGTCGGCGAGATTCGGATCGATCTCGACCAGCAGTTGTGCAAACCAGCCGGCCAGCAGCGGCTCGGCACTCGCGACCTTGCCGATGCTGCCGGACTTGACCAGCAGGCCCGAGATCAAACTCCACAGGCACAGGCCGGGCACATTGCCGGCCCAGACATGCACCGCCACATCGGGACCGAAGGCTTTGGAAAATCCGCCTTTGCTGCGCGGCACAAAGTCATCGAGCACTTGCGGGTTGCCGAAATCTTCCGCGAGAAAACGCATCAACTGCGGTTTGCGGAAAGTCTTGAGGTAGCCGGTCAGGCCCAGTCGCACCATCTCGGCGTCGTAACCCGTCACGCGCGGCAAGATGCTGTCGGCCTTGCGGCGCCACGGGTCCTGCCGGTCCAGCAGGCGGTGGATGGCCTGGTCGATGGTGTCGACGATCTGCGCCACCGTCAGCGATTGGAGGTAACTGCGGCTGGCGCTACGCACACGCTGCGTCAATGCGACGATTTGCGCGTCGTTCAGCACCGGCACGGCCACCTCGACGCCACCGCCCTGGCCCTCGAAGCTCAAGGTCTGCCACGCCACCTCGTCGGCGCGCAGGCCCGGCAAATACCCGGCGGTTTCGCGCAGCAAACTCATGCCGTGGCCGCCTGCAAAAATTCCTCGACCGCCAGCGAGCAGCCCTTGGCCGCGCTGCCCTGGGCCCGGCCCAGCAGCAAAAAGGCGCCGTCCACCGCCACACCGACGTCTTCGGTCAGGATGGTGGTGACGGAATTGAAGTTCGCGAGGTCGCAATGCGCGAGGATGCCCTGCTGGCCACGCGGCAGCTCTTCGCCACTGAGCGGTTCGAGCACGCGGGTCCTGATCCAGTGCGGCCCGGACTTGACCGAGGGCAGGGTTGCATTGCCATCGTCATAAAACTGGGTGCTGAGTTCGGTCATGCCGTACATATTGATGCACTGGCTGGCGGGGATGCCCAGCGTGCCCGAGAGCTGCGCATAAAAGTCCTGCAGGGACAACTCGCGCGACTGGCCCTTGAAGCCGCCGGTGTCCAGCACCCGGCTGCCGGCCGGCAATTTGAAAGTTTTGCCCAGGCGCTGCAATTCGTCGAGCAGGTGCACAAAGCTGTAACTCGCGCCCAGCAGCGCATACGGTTCGCCGGTCTGCTGCGCACGATCGAGTTCCGCGATCACACGCGCCGTGTCCAGCCCCTGCTGCGACAACAGGTAGTGGCTGCTATCGGTGCCGAACTCGCTAACCGCCAGCGCGAGGTAATGCGCGAGCGAAGAGTTCGGCAGCAGTGTTTCGTCGGGAAACAGGATGCCCATGCGAAGACGCTCACCGCTGCCGGCCATGAAGCGCTCGCGGAAGTTGCGGATCATCGACGCGTCGTACACCGCCAGCGTCGGATGGTGGTGTTTGCCCTTGATCTCGGCCTGGGTGGTGCCGCTGGTTGTGAAAGTGCGTTCGGCCTGATCGGCCGGAATGCAGCTCAGGGTCAGGGCCTTGAAGGCGCTGATGGGCACGGCCGGAATGTCGCGCCAGCTTTTGACGGTGCGCAGGGTTTTGCCACGTTGCCGGCAAAAGCGCTGGAATGGCGGGTTGTGCTGGAACTGGTGCGCAAACAGCGCCAGCGCCTGCTTGTCGAAGGCTTCATCAGACGGGTTGTCGCTGGCCAGAAAAGCCAGCAAATCAGCAATCAACGCAGAAGGAGCCATTCGTCACGCTTTCGGTTGCCTGTTGTTTCACAAGTGCTCCGAAAGATGTGACAGCCCCGCACCGGGTTGCTGACAGCTCTCCTTACGTCGGTATGAACCGATTCAAGTTCGCGGGTTTGGTTCTGACCATCTCAGCCACCCTTGCTGTTTCCAGCAAGGCTGCACCCCGGAGCAAGGCAAATTCTAGCGGAAGCCGGGCAAGGCAGCCAGCGCACGGCCTCAGTCGCGCTTTTGCCACTCGACAAACTGCGGCGTGTAGCCTTTGGACGTCAGGAAGTCGGCCATCGCGTAACCGGTACCGGCTGGCCAGCATTTGACGTCTTCATGCGCATAGAGTTTGTAGTCGACCAGTTCGGGCGAGAGCTTCACCTCGCCATGACCCACCGCGCTGTAGGCGATGATGATCTGGTTCATGCGCTGGAAGTCATAAACACCGATCAGCTTCAGGTCGGTCACGTCGAGGCTGGTTTCTTCCTTGATCTCACGCGTGATGCCGCCTTCCGGCGTTTCGCCGGCCTCCATGAAACCGGTGATCAGCGCATACATCTTCGCGCCCCAGGCGGCGTTGCGCGCCAGCAGGATCTTGCCCTGGTGCTCGATCACCGCGGCCAGCACCGGCACCGGGTTGTTCCAGTGGGTGTAGTCGCAGGCCGGGCAACGCAGGCGC
>PNNC01000087.1 GCA_013824015.1 Polaromonas sp. | reverse complement strand
TTTCTGCACGGCGTTCCAGCCCGGGCCGCCAAATTCCTTGGGCCAGCCGTGGCCCAGCCAGCCTTTTTTGCCGAGGATTTTGGCCCAGCGCTGCATGTCGTCACGCGAGAGGCGCAGCGCGTTGTGGACCTTGTGCGAGATGTCGGCCGGCAGGTTGGCACCCACCCAGGCGCGTATGTCTTCGCGGAATTTCTGTTCTTCAGGGGTGAAAGCTAGATCCATAAACGGCATGTCTCCAATCGGTTCGGTAACTTCGTATTTTTAGCACGGTCGTTCGGAATTTTATGTCCCAGTTGGGACAAATAGCGAGCGATTCTGCCGTGCAGAACCCGGGGCCGGCGAGCTTCACGCGCGCCCCCGGATAATCGCTGCATCTTGCCGTCTTACCGCACCATCATCAGCGCCCTCAGTGTCGGCCAGATTCTTGTCTGGGCCGTGTTGTATTACGGCTTTTCCTCGTTTGTGCTGCCGATGCAGCGCGACATGGGCTGGAGCCAGCCCGACATCATGGGTGCCTTCACGCTGGGCCTGATGGTCTGGGGGCTGGCGACGTATGCGGTGGGCGCTGCGATCGACCGCGGTCGCGGCCGCGCGGTGCTGACGGGTGGCGCCTTGCTGGGTGCGGCCGGCTGTGCGCTCTGGTCGCAGGCCTTCAGTCTGCCGGTGCTGTATGCCGCCTGGGCCCTGCTGGGGCTGGCCATGGCGATGACGCTGTATGAGCCGGCCTTCATGGAAATCACCAAACGTTTTCCGGAGCGTTACCGCCAGGGCATCACCACCCTCACGCTGGTCGGCGGGTTTGCCAGCACGCTGTCGTTTCCGGCGGTGGCCTGGTTGCAGGCCCGCCTCGGCTGGCGGCCCGCGCTGCTGGTGATGGCGCTGGCCTTGCTGCTGGTCGCGCCGCTCCATGCCTGGGTGTTGCGTGGTGCGTGGAAGCGGCCACGCGCAGCCGGCGCCGCACCGGCGGAAGCCGCGCAGGACCAGGCGACGCTGCGCCAGGCCATGCAGGGCAGTGCCTTCTGGTTGCTGACCGCTGCTTTCACCTTCTACATCTTTGCGATCTCGACCCTCTGGGCGCACCTGATGCCGGCCTTCGAATCGCGCGGACTGTCGCAGGCGCAGGCGGTGGCTGTGATGGTCTGGTTTGGCCCGGCGCAGGTGGCGGGACGTTTTGCCTTTTTGTGGCTGGGCCGTTCGCTGAGCCAGCGCACGCTGGGGCTCGCCGTATTTGCGCTGTTTCCCGTGTCGCTGGTGCTGTTTGCACTGGGCCGCGAGCCCGCGGTGCTGCTCGCGTTTGCGGTGCTGTTCGGCGTGGCGAACGGCCTGATCACCATCGTGCGCAGCAACATCGTGCCGGATTTTTATGGCCGCGAACATGTGGGCCGCATCGGCGGCGCCATGTCAGGCATTGCGCTGTGCACCCGCGCGGCCGCGCCCTTCCTGACGGCCTGGGCGCTGGTCGGGATAGGCGGCTACACCGGCCTGCTCTGGGGCCTGGTCGGCATGGGCGTGGCATCGCTGGCGCTGTTTGCCCTGGCCAGGCGACCGGCGCGCCGCTGGTGACCGCGATAATCCAGCGCAGGTTTTCCGTTTTATGCCCCATCCCAAACACATCGTCATCCTGATTTCAGGCAGCGGCTCCAACATGGCCGCGATTGTCCAGGCCGCGCAGCAGCAAGGCTGGCAGCAGCAGTTCGGCGCGACGGTCGCGGCCGTCATCAGCAACCGGCCCGATGCGGCCGGCCTGCCTCTGGCGCAATCGCTGGGTGTGGCGACGCAAGTGCTGGATCACCGTGGCTTTGAATCGCGCGAAGCCTTCGATGCCGCGCTGATGCAACTGATAGACCGCTACCAGCCCGCGCTGGTGGTGCTGGCCGGATTCATGCGTATCCTCACGCCGGGTTTTGTCGCCCACTATGCCGGGCGCCTGATCAACATCCATCCCTCGCTGCTGCCGGCCTTCACCGGCCTGAACACGCATCAGCGCGCGATAACAGCCGGCTGCGTTGAAGCCGGCTGCACCGTGCACCAGGTGACGGCCGAGCTGGACCACGGCCCCATCCTCGCGCAGGCCGCGGTGCCGGTGTTGCCGGGCGACACGGCTGAGACACTGGCCGCGCGTGTGCTGGTCGAAGAGCACCGGCTGTATCCGCAGGCGGTGCGCGACTGGCTGCAGGGCCAGCCCTGAGCGGCTGTTTACAAAAAGATACCCGAGTCATCTGCGGGGTTTGAATCCATGGGCCATGGGTACCCGTATTGAAGACAGCCGTTGATGTCCCATCCTGGATGTCGGCTGTTCTACTCAAAGGGTATTCACATGCAAACGAAACACAAACTGGCTTCCATCGGTCTGGCTGTCATGATGTCCATGACGGCGGCTTCTTCCTTCGCGCAGGTGATGGTCGGCGGCGCGCCCATGCTCGCGTCCAAGGACATCATCGACAACGCGGTGAACTCCAAGGACCACACCACGCTGGTCGCAGCCGTCAAGGCCGCCGGCCTGGTCGACACGCTCAAAGGCCCCGGTCCTTTCACGGTGTTTGCACCGACCAATGCCGCTTTTGCAGCGCTGCCTGCCGGCACGGTGGACACCCTGCTCAAGCCCGAGAACAAGGGCATGCTGACCGGCATCCTGACCTACCACGTGGTGGCCGGCAAGATGGACGCTGCCGCGCTGACCAAGGCGATCGCCGATGGCAAGGGTTCTGCCTCGCTGAAAACCGTGGCCGGCGGCACGCTGACGGCCAAGGCCATGGGCGGCAAGGTTTTGGTCACCGATGAAAAAGGCGGCTCTTCCACCGTGACGATTGCCGACGTGTACCAGTCCAACGGCGTGATCCACGTGGTTGACAAGGTGCTGCTGCCGAAGTAATTTCCGCACCGCTTCTTTCGGGGCGGGCTGACATGGAAAGCCCCCGCACGGCTGGCGCCGCGCGGGGGCTTTTGCCTTTTTGTCATACCGGGCTAGCCCCGGTATCCATGACTTTCCTGCCGCCTCGAGAAAGACTGGGGCAGTGGATTGCGTCAGGCCCGCAATGACAAATTCAACTGGTGCCGTGCCGCGTTCACGATGCTGGCCGCATCCACGCCGAAAAATCCGCGCAGTGCGGCGCGTGTGTCGCTGCGGCCGAAACCGTCGGTGCCCAGTGTCAGGTAGCTGCGGCCCGGTGGCAGGAAGGCGCGGATGCTTTCCGGCACGGCACGCACATAGTCGGTGGCAGCAATGATGGGGCCCTGACTGGCTGCGAGTTGCTGTGCGATGAATGCCTCGGGCGCAGCTTCGCCGGTGAGCGCGCGCTGCTGGCAGGCCGCGCCGTCGCGCGCCAGTTCGCTCCAGCTGGTCACGCTGTAGACGGTCGCCCCGATGCCTTGGGCCGCCAGTTGCTGCGCCGCCCTGATCACCTCGGTCAAAATCGCGCCGGAGCCCATCAGCGTCACGGTTTGAAGCTTTTTCGGGCTCTGGCCCATGTCTTTCATGGGCGGATAGCTATTGAATTGATAGCATCCCCGGAGCATGTCGGGCTCCGCGCCGGGCCGCAGGTCGGGCTGGGCGTAGTTTTCGTTCATCAGCGTGACGTAATAAAACACGTCCTGCTGCTCCACCATCATCTCGCGCATGCCCTGGGCCAGGATCACCGCCAGCTCGCAGGCAAAGGCCGGGTCCCAGGCCTTGCAGTTCGGAATCGTCGCCGCCACCAGGTGGCTGGAGCCGTCCTGGTGCTGCAGGCCTTCGCCGCCCAGCGTGGTGCGGCCCGATGTGGCGCCCAGCAAGAAGCCGCGCGCGCGCTGGTCGGCGGCGGCCCAGATCTGGTCGCCGACGCGCTGGAAGCCAAACATCGAGTAGTAGATGTAAAAAGGCAGCATGGCCAGGCCGTGCACGCTGTAGCTGGTGGCCGCCGCTGTCCAGCTCGCCAGCGCGCCGGCTTCGCTGATGCCTTCTTCCAGGATCTGGCCGTCCAGCGCCTCGCGGTAGCTGAGCACCGAGCCGATGTCTTCCGGGGCGTACTTCTGGCCGACGCTGGAATAAATGCCAACCTGTTTGAACAGGTTGGCCATGCCGAAGGTGCGCGCCTCGTCGGCGACGATGGGCACAATCCTCGGCCCCAGAGCCGCGTCCTTGAGCAGGCCACCGAGCATGCGCACAAAAGCCATGGTGGTGCTCATCTCCTTGCCATCGGCCGCCAGTGCGAACTGCGCGTAGGCGGTCAGGGCCGGCACGGCCACGGTGTCGGCCATGTTTTCGCGTTTCGGCAGGTAACCGCCGAGCGCCTGGCGTCTGGCATGCAGGTACAACATCTCGGCGCTGTCGGCGGCGGGTTTGTAAAAGCTGAGGGTTTTGGCCTGCTGGTCGCTGAGCGGCAGGTTGAATCGGTTGCGAAACTCCAGCAGGTCGGTCTCGTCAAACTTCTTCTGGGAATGGGTGGTCATCCTGCCCTGGCCGGCGCTGCCCATGCCGTAGCCTTTTTTGGTGTGCGCCAGGATCACCGTCGGCTGGCCCGTGTGGTTCGCTGCGGCCGCATAGGCCGCGTGGATTTTCACCAGGTCATGGCCGCCACGCTTGAGCCGGTCAATCTGTTCATCGGTCATGCCCTGCGCCAGCCGCGCGAGCTCCTCGTTCTGGCCAAAGAAGTTGTCGCGGTTGAAACGCCCGTCCTTGGCGGCGAAGGTCTGCATCTGGCCGTCCACCGTGTGGGCAAAAGCCTGGCTCAGTGCGCCGGTGAGGTCGCGCGCAAACAGACCGTCCCAGTCGCTGCCCCAGACCAGCTTGATGACTTTCCAGCCGGCGCCGGCAAACAGTTTTTCGAGTTCGTCAATGATGCGGCCGTTGCCGCGCACCGGTCCGTCCAGCCGCTGCAGGTTGCAGTTGACGACCCAGACCAGGTTGTCCAGGCCCTCGCGCGCGGCCAGTGTCAGCGCGCTCATGGACTCGGGTTCGTCCATCTCGCCGTCGCCGAACACGCCCCACACCTTTCGGCCCGTGCAGTCCAGCAGGCGCCGGTGCGTCAGGTAGTGCATGAAACGTGCGTGGTAAATCGAGCTGATCGGACCGATCCCCATCGAGCCGGTCGGAAACTGCCAGAAGTCCGGCATCAGGTAAGGATGCGGATAACTCGACAGGCCTTGCGCGCCTTGCGCCGGCGCCGACAGCTCCTGCCGGTAAAAACCCAGGTCCTTCTCGTCGAGACGGCCTTCGAGGTAGGCGCGTGCATACACGCCGGGCGCGCTGTGGGGCTGGAAAAACACCAGGTCGCCGCGGTGCTGGCCTTCACCCAGGCCTTCGCGCGCATGGAAAAAATGGTTGAAGCCGGTTTCGAACAGATCGGCGGCGCTGGCATAACTGGCAATGTGGCCGCCCAGTTCGGCCGAGCCGCCGGACTCGGCCTGGTTGGCGCGCACCACCATGGCCAGGGCATTCCAGCGCATCAGCGAGGCCAGGCGTTCCTCGATCGCGAGGTCGCCGGGGAACACCGGCTGCTCGTTGACGCTGATGCTGTTGACGTAGGGCGTGGACAGCTCGGGTGTCCAGCCGACACGCTGCTCGCGCGCCAGCCGCGCCAGTTCGTCGAGCATAAAACGCGCGCGCGCCGGGCCCTGGCTTGCGGCCAGCGCGCTGAAGGCCTCACGCCACTCGGCGGTTTCCTGGGGATCGGTGTCGGCTTGTGAGGAGGTGGGCATGGCGTGCAGCAGGGTATGCAGGGGCAGGGGTGCGTTCATGCGCTCAATATACGGACCCCGGCGCGGCATGTGTGATCAAAATGCGCAAGATTTGGCTTTATTGAAGCATAAAATGCCGCCAATAAAGGATTTAAAGGTATATGAATCTGGATGCCATTGATTTGCGGATTCTTGATGAATTGCAGCGTGACGGTGCGCTGTCCAATGTGGAACTGGCCCGGCGCGTGCACCTGAGCCCTTCGCCCTGTCTGGCGCGCGTGAAGGCGCTGGAAGCCGCGCGCGTGATCGACCGTTATGTGGCCATCACCAATGCGGCCGCGCTGGGACTGGGCCTGACGGTGTTCATCTCGATCAGCCTGCGATCACAGAACAAGGCGTCGCTGGCCGAGTTCGAGCAGCGCATTGCCGAACACGAGGAGGTGATGGAGTGTTACCTGATGACCGGCGACAGCGACTACCTGATCCGGGTGGCGGTGGCCGACATCGGTGCGCTGGAGAAATTCATCCTCGAGCAGCTCACGCCGATCCCGGGCATCGACAAGATCCGCTCGAGTTTTGCGCTCAAGCAGGTCAGGTACAAGACCGCCTTGCCGCTGCCCGCCGCCTGACGCGGGCTCAGGCCACCGGGGCGCCCCGGGATTCGGGCTGGTCGCGCTTGTTGCCGTACAGCGCCGGATGCGAAACCTCGATCGCATTGATCTTGGCCACCAGTTCCACCCGCCGTATGTTTTCTTCGGGCGGCTCGCTGACCGGTTCACCGGCGGTATCGACGAACTGCACATAACGTTTGGGCCCCAGGCTCATGCGCCGCAGCCGGGTTTTCAGGCTGTCGATGATCTGCTGGCCGGTGTGGCGCTCCGGCGTGCCGTGCCAGATGGCAATGTGCAGGTTGAAGGCGTTGGGCTCGTCGAGCTTGTCGGACAGCCGGATGCAGTCGGCCAGGATCTTGGTCGAGACCTCGGAGACGGCTTCGCGGTTGACCGGGCCTTCAATCAGCATCAGGAACAGGTTTTCCTCATAACGAACCACCGTGTCCATGTCGCGCGCCGCGCGGCGCAGGATTTCACCGATGCGCGACAGCGCGACGCTGCGTTTGTGGTCGTTCAACTCGTCCGGGCTGGGCGCCTGGTCGAGCCAGCGCAGCAGCACGATGCCGCATTCCGAACGGCGGCGGCGTGCGCGCAGCAGCATCTGCGCCAGCCGGTTGTCCACCACCCGCGGCAGCATCAAGCCGCTGGCCGGATCGTAGTTGGCCAGCGCGGCGATGCGATGGTTGGAAAACAGCGCCGCCCGGCTGCGCCAGGCCAGCACAAAAAAGACCCAGAGCAGGCCGACCATGGCCGACAACACACCGGCGGCCTGCGCGGCCTCGATGTTCATGACCCAGCCGGCGTTGTAGAAAATGCGCGCCAGTGCCGCCAGCGCGATGGGGGCGGTGCCCAGCAACAGGAGCAGGTTCCAGGCCTGACCGCGCAGCGACATCCAGATCAGGCTGCCGAGAATCGTCACCGTGGCAATCCCCAACCACAGGTTGCGCAGGTCGCGCGCGATGAAGTCCTGCCGGATCGCCATCATGGCGGCCATCAGCAGGCTGCCCGCGGTGACCGTCAGCAGCAGCTTGTAGATGTGCGGGTGGCCGCTGCGGGCGTAGCTGGCCTGGGCGCAGAACCACGCGCCTGCGGCCATGCTCAGCCCTGCCGAGACCCAGCCCATGACCTGGTTCAGGTGCGCGCTGCCCGGCCACATGCGCCAGCTGCCGTAGCCGATCAGCACCAGCTGCGTGAACATCAGGGTCACCACCACGGCGCCGAACCACAGGAACACGCGGTTGCGGGCCATCGCGAACGCGGCAATGCTCAGCGCCGCCAGCACACTGAACATGCCCCACATCAGGCCGATCACCACGCCCACGCGGGACGCGCCATTGACATACGCGACTGGCGACAGCAGCATCGGTCGGTCGGTCAGGGCACGGTTGTTCTCGAAGCGCAGGTAATAAGTCTGCGCCCGGTCCCGGCGGGTCTGCAGTTCAAAACTCGGCACGCGGGTAGGCAGTGACCAGTCCGCTGGCGCAATCGCTTCCCCTGCGGCCTGCATCAGCCATTCGCCCCGGGGGCCGCGTGAAAACAGGCTGGCCCGGACCAGCGCCTGGCCGGGCAGGCGGATGAACCAGGTCTGCGGCGACGCGGTGGACGGCAATGAAAAAGTGGCCCAGACATCCTGGCTGCGCGAGGTGGGCAGCGTCGTGGTGGGGGTGTAGGGCTGGAAGTCCCGGGGACCGCCGGCGGTCAGCGCGTCGGGCGAGTCCACGCTGCCTTTGGGCACGGCCACCCACTGCAGCGGTTCGGACAGGGTGATGGTGACGCTGTCTTCGTACAGGCGGCCGAAGTCCTGCGCATGGCCTGCTTGCAGCCCCAGGGCCAGCAGCACCAGCCAGAAACCGCGAAAGCTGCCCTGTCTGAACATCCGCATAGCTTATTGCAAAAGTGCGTGTTGTCCGCTTCGGGATCGCCCGGTCATCACGATGTCACAGGAATAAACCAGCATGCGTGCTTCACCAACAACGGATGAACCATGTCTTCTCTCTGTCTTGCTCTCACTGAAACCCGCCGCCTGGCTGCCCGCGCGGCGTTTGCGGGGTTCGCCGCCGCGCTGCTGGCCGCGCCCCTGCACGCACAAACCGCCTTCCCGGCCACGCTGGCGGGCCATGCGCTGTTGCCTGCGCAGTCTTTTATTGCCGCGCCCAAGGACGCGCCGCAGGACCTGAAAAACGCCGGGAAATTCACCACCGGTCAACGCGTCGAAGCACTGGGCACGGTCGAAGGCCGCTCGGCGGGCCGCCCGACCGGTGTTTCGCTGCCCTTCAAGGGCCAGCCCATCCAGGGCCACTCCGGCATCAAGAAGATGGCCGATGGCAGCTTCTGGATCCTGACCGACAACGGCTCCGGTGCCAAGGCCAACTCCCCCGATTCCATGCTTTACCTGAACCGTTATGCGGTGGACTTCAAGGGCGGCGGCATGAAGCGGCTGGAAACCATTTTCCTGAGCGACCCCAACAAGAAGGTGCCGTTCCGCATCGTCCATGAAGGCACGAAACAACGTTACCTGACCGGCAGCGATTTCGACACCGAGAGTTTCCAGATCGCCGGTGGCGCGCTGTGGATTGGCGACGAGTTCGGCCCCTTCCTGATCAAGGCCGACATGAAGGGGCGCGTGCTGGCGGTGTTTGAAACGCTGGTCGACGGCAAACCGGTGCGTTCGCCCGACCATCCGGCCGTGACCACGCCGGGCGTGCCCGGTGGCGCCGTGGATTTCCAGGTGCGCCGCTCCAAGGGTTACGAAGGCATGGCCGCATCGAAAGACGGCAGCAAGCTGTATGCGCTGCTCGAAGGCGCCTTGTGGGATGCGTCCACCAAAGGCAATGAGAAGCTCGACGGCAAGGATTACCTGCGCGTGCTCGAGTTCGACGTCAAGAGCGAAAGCTGGACCGGCCGCCACTGGAAGTATGTGCTGGAAGGCGCCAGCCACGCGATTGGCGACTTCAACATGATTGACAGCACGACCGGCCTGATCATCGAACGCGACAACGGCGAAGGCACGGCCGACAAGGCCTGCCCGGAAGGCCAGAAACGCACCGACTGCTTTCACGACATCGCCAAATTCAAGCGTGTCTACAAGGTCGAACTCAGTGACGCCAATGTCGGCGCGGCGGTGCGCAAGATCGCCTACATCGACCTGATGGCGATCAATGACCCGAACAAGCTGGCGCGCAAGCCGCTGAACAACGGTGTGCTGACCTTTCCTTTCTTCACGATCGAAAACGTGGACGTGGTGGACGCCACCCACATCATCGTGGGCAACGACAACAACCTGCCGTTTTCCAGCAGTCGCGAGCCGAACAAGGCCGACGACAACGAGTTGATCCTGCTGGAAGTTGCGGACTTTCTGAAGGCCAATTGAGGGATTTGTCGCTACAGTGAAGGCCTGACCCTCCTGGAGAATGGCCATGCCTGTCCCGCCCCGGTTCCAGCCATTGACCGGTCTTTACGAACCCTCCGCCATCCAGCAGCTTGCCGATGGGCGTTTCCTGGTGGTGGAGGACGAACCGGCGCACCCGTTCAGCCTGGTCACTCTGGGCGCCGACGGGATGGTCGAGAGCCGGGCCATGGGCCCTGGCTGGTTCGAGGGCAATGACACATTCTGGAAGCTCGACGACCTGGAAGGTTTGACGGCCGACACCCAGGGCAACCTGTATGCGCTCACCTCGCATTCGCGCAATAACGAGGGCGATGAAAAGAAGTCGCGCGACAAGCTGGTGCGTTTCCGGATCGAGGCAGACCGCGTTCGTGATCCGCTGGTGGTGAGCGGGCTCAAGCCGGCCCTGATCGCTGCGCACCCGGCGCTGGCCGCCGCGGCCCGGATTGAGGACGTCAAGTCGGATGGCGGCCTCAATATCGAGGCGCTCGAGATCACGCCCGATCGGCAGCAACTGCTGGTCGGGTTTCGCAGCCCGCTGCTGGACGGCGCGGCCATCATCGCCAGCATCGCCAACCCGTCGGGCATTTTTGACGCCGGTGAGCTTCCGCGCCTGTCCGCCGGCCTGCTGACGCTGGACCTCGGCGGACAGGGTATTCGCGCCATGGCCTGGATCGCATCGCTCCAGGGTTACCTCCTGGTCAGCGGTCCCGCGTCTCAGGCGGACCAGGCCTTCGGGCTCTGGTTCTGGAACGGCCAGCCCGGGTCGTCGGCGCGCCGCGTGGCGGTCCCCGGTTTGCAGCACTTCGAGCGGGCAGAAGGGGTGAGTGCCGCCGTGATCGATGGCGTGGCGCGTATTGTCATCGTCAGTGATGACGGCAAGCGCGCCAAAGGACGCTTTGCCCGCTTTCTGCTGCTGGAGCCCCGGCAACTGCAGATGGCGCCCTGAGGCGGCGCGGCACCGGGCCATGGTCAGCCCCGGTTTGCTACTGAATTAATAGCTGCCGGCGCTTGTCCGCTATGGGCTGGAGGCCGAAAAGGCTTGAAGCCCGGGCCTAGATCTTGGACTGGAACACCAGGCCGGCGTGCTCCCGCAGCGCATGGAACTTGATCTTGGGCCATTGCTGCTCGACCGCACGCAGGGTGGCGCTGTGGTCCACCAGCAGGGTGGGCGCATCGACCGCGTCCAGCGCCACCCGATGCGAGTTGGCGTCCATGAATTTTTTCAGCTCGTTCGGGTCATCGCTGGTGACCCAGCGCGCCAGGTTGAACTGGCTGCCCATGATGCGGGCCTTGACACCGTATTCATGCTCGAGGCGGTGCGCCACGACTTCAAACTGCAACTGGCCGACAGCGCCCAGCAACAGCAGGGAGCCGGCGATCGGCCGGAACACCTGGATCGCGCCTTCCTCACCGAGCTGGGTCAGGCCGGCGCGCAGCTGCTTGCTGCGCAGCGGGTCGGCCACCTCGACGGCGCGGAACATCTCGGGCGCAAAAAACGGCAGGCCGGTGAACTGCAGCGCTTCACCCTCGGTCAGCGTGTCGCCGAGCTGCAGCACGCCGTGGTTGGGAATACCGATGATGTCGCCGGCAAAAGCGGTGTCCAGCAGTTCGCGGCGCTGGCTCATGAAACTCACCACGGTGTTGGGACGCAGTTCCTTGCCGCTGCGCACGACTTTGAGCCGCATGCCGCGGGTGAACTCGCCGCTGGCGACGCGCAAAAACGCGATGCGGTCGCGGTGCGCCGGGTCCATGTTGGCCTGGATCTTGAAAACCACGCCGGAGAACTTCTTTTCGGCGGGTTGCACCACACGCTGCAGGGCGGCGCGTTCGGCCGGCGCGGGAGCCAGGTCGACCAGCGCGTCCAGCACTTCCTGCACGCCGAAGTTGTTGATCGCCGAGCCGAAAAACATCGGCGTCTGTTTGCCGCTCAGGAAATCCGCGCGGTTGAACTCGGGCGAAGCGCCCTCCAGCAGCTCGAGCTCACCCTGCGCCTGGATGAATTCGGCGCCGAAACGCCTGGCCGCTTCGGCATTGTCCAGACCCGCCAGGATTTCATCGTCGCCGCCGGCCTTGTCTTCGCCAGGGCTGAAGACACGCATGCGTTTTTCGCGCCGGTCGAACACGCCGTGGAACAGCTTGCCCATGCCGACCGGCCAGGTGAAGGGCACGACGGTCATGCCGAGCTCCTGCTCGATCTCGTCCATCACACTCATCGGGTCCTGCACCTCGCGGTCCATCTTGTTGACAAAGGTCAGGATCGGCGTGTTGCGCGCGCGGCAGACCTGCAGCAGGCGCCGCGTCTGCGGCTCGACACCGTTGGCCGCGTCGATCACCATCAGCGCCGCATCGACGGCGGTCAGCACACGGTAGGTGTCTTCCGAAAAATCCTGGTGGCCGGGGGTGTCGAGCAGGTTGATCACGCAGTCGCGGTATTCCATCTGCATGACCGAGGAAGCGACCGAGATGCCGCGCTGCTTTTCAATTTCCATCCAGTCGGAGGTCGCATGGCGCGCGGCCTTGCGCGCCTTGACACTGCCGGCAATCTGGATCGCGCCGGAGAACAGCAGCAGCTTTTCAGTCAGCGTGGTTTTGCCGGCGTCGGGGTGGGAAATGATGGCAAACGTGCGGCGGCGCTTGACCTGTTTTTCGATTTCGGAGGTTTCGGACATAACCCACGATTATCGGCGACGGGGACGCGCAGCGCCTAGGCGGGCTGTTTTTCGAAGCGGGCTTGCCTCACACCATCGATCACCACCGCCTCATTGAACATCGCTGCCGGCCGCACCCACAAGCCTTTTTCCCCGTACAACGCGCGGTACAGCGTCATCGGCTCCAGGGTTTCGCTGTGCCGCACCGTGCCCACCACCTCGTACAGCAGGCCCTTGTAATGGCGGTACAGGCCGGGCGGGGTTTCGATCAGGGGTGGGAGGTCGTCGGACATGGTCATCCAGATTCTTGGGGGGCGCAAGCGCCTGCAGTGGGACAATGGGGCCATGCATCCTAACGCCTTACTCGACAGCTGTACTGTTCTCCTCAAGCAGGTTCTCCGTTTCGACCACCCTGCCGACATGGTGGTGTCGCGCCATTTCCGTGAGCAACGCCTGGGCCCGCGCGAGCGCGCCACGGTCGCCGAGACCATTTACGGCGTGCTGCGCAAGAAAAACCTCTATACCTACCTGGCCCAGCACGGCAGTGGCCCGACCGAGCGGCGCCTGGCCATCCTTGGTTTCGCTGCAGAGCGCGACTTCCTGCTGGGAGCACTCAGCGACCAGGAAAAGGACTGGCTGGCGCGCTGCGACCAGGTGAAGCCGGACGACTTGATGGAATTGCACCGGCACAACCTGCCGGCCTGGCTGGTCGAGCCGCTGAAGGCCCAGCTCGGCGACGACTTCTGGCCCCTGGTCGACAGCCTGAATGCGCCCGCTGGTCTGGACCTGCGTGTCAACACCCTGAAGGACAAGCGTGCCGAAGTCCAGAAGGAGCTGGCCCGGGCGGGCATCAAGTCTGTGGCCACGCCATACTCGCCCTGGGGCCTGCGCCTGACGACCAAGCCGGCGCTGAACAAGCTCGACACCTTCACCCGGGGCGCCATCGAGGTGCAGGACGAAGGCTCGCAACTGCTGGCCCTGCTGGTCGATGCCAAACGCGGCGAGATGGTGGTGGATTTCTGCGCCGGCGCCGGCGGCAAGACGCTGGCGCTGGGCGCCAGCATGCGCAATACCGGCCGTTTGTACGCTTTTGACACCTCCGGCCATCGGCTGGATGCGCTGAAGCCGCGGCTGGCGCGCAGCGGCCTGTCCAATGTCCATCCGGTGGCGATCGCACATGAGCGCGACGACCGCATCAAGCGCCTGGCCGGCAAGATCGACCGGGTGCTGATCGATGCACCGTGCTCGGGCTTGGGGACCTTGCGGCGCAATCCCGACCTCAAATGGCGCCAGACGCCCCAAGCGATCGAGGAATTGACCGCCAAGCAGGCGGCCATCCTGCAAAGCGCTGCGCGCCTGCTCAAACCGGGCGGACGGCTCGTGTATGCCACCTGCAGCGTGTTGCGCGACGAAAACGAGGCGATTGCCGAGGCTTTCACTGCCGCGAATAAAGAATTCACACCTCTTGAAACCAGTAAGGTTTTGACGCATTTGGGGGTGGAGGGCGCTGCCAGACTTTGCAGCGGGCCCTACCTGCGCCTGTGGCCTTATCTGCATCAAACAGATGGATTTTTTGCCGCAGTTTGGCAAAAAGTTTGACGATGTTGGCATCATGAAGCCGTGAAATGCCATATTTTTGATGCATTTTGTGGGTTTACCGGACTTTTACCGCAATTGCGGGTTTCTTCACCGTTCTGGTTTGGTGATTTAAGGCGCCCCGCCTACAATAGACAGCTTGTCCGGCACGGTTTTGACATGGGTTGCAGGACGCGGTTACAGATTGTTTAAAGGACTCTCATGATTTTGTTTGACGCCGCCCTTGACTGGCTGGCCAACGGCCTGATTGCAGCCAGCTGGTGGCAAATCGTGCTGTACACACTGGTGACGACGCACATCACCATTGCGAGCGTGACGATTTACCTGCACCGCCACCAGGCGCATCGCGCCATGGACCTGCACGCCATCCCGTCGCATTTTTTCCGCTTCTGGCTCTGGCTGGGCACCGGACAGGTCACCAAGGAGTGGGTGTCCATTCACCGCAAGCACCACGCCAAATGCGAAACCGTCGAGGATCCGCACAGCCCGCAGGCCTACGGCATCAAGAAGGTGTTCTGGCAGGGTGCCGAGCTGTACCGCGCCGAAAGCAAAAACAAGGAAACCATGGTCAAGTACGGCCACGGGACGCCGAATGACTGGCTGGAGCGCAACCTGTACACCCGCTACAGCTGGCAGGGCGTGGGTCTGATGATGATCATCAACCTGGCCTTGTTCGGCGCAGCCGGCCTGGCCGTCTGGGCGGTGCAGATGGCCTGGATTCCGGTCACGGCCGCTGGCATCATCAATGGCATTGGCCACTACTGGGGCTACCGCAACTTCGAGGCGCCTGACGCCAGCACCAACATTTCGCCCTGGGGCATCATGATTGGCGGCGAAGAACTGCACAACAACCACCACACCTACCCGACCTCGGCCAAGTTCTCGGTCAAGCCCTACGAGTTCGACATTGGCTGGATTTACATCCGCGCCATGGAAAAAGTCGGTCTGGCGACCGTCAAAAAAGTGCCGCCCAAGCTGACGCTTGGCTCCATCCAGCCTGTGGCAGACGAGAAGACGCTGGAAGCGCTGATCGCACACCGTTACGAAGTGATGGCCGGGTTCGCGCGTGAACTCCGCCGCGCCGGCCAGATGGAGCTCGAAGCGCTCAAGGCCCGCAAGGCCGATATCTCGGTGCTGAAGGCCGCCAACCGCTGGCTGCACCGCGATGACGACAAGGTGCCTGCTGCGGCCAAACCACAGATCGCCCAGGCCCGCGCCGAGCACCCGGTGCTCGACAAGATGGTCACCATGCGGGAAGAGTTGCGCCAGATGTGGTTGTCGACCTCCGCGTCGCGCGAACAGCTGGCCGCCGATCTGCAGGCCTGGTGTCGCCGTGCTGAAGAAAGCGGCATCACCGCGCTGCGTGACTTCTCGATGAATCTCCGCGCGGCGCGCGCCTGAGATCAATCGTCGCCCGCTCTGGCGGGCCTTCACCAGGCTGCACCAGCTTCATTGCTGCTGCAGCCTTTTTCATGGCCGTGGTTCGCTGGTGGAGATGGCCCGGCATCGTCAGGCGGGCGGCGCGGCAGACCGGACAGGCACACATGCCAGGGGAGGATTGGGGGGAGGGGGGCGAAAGCCGGCACCGGTCCCGGCCCCAGGCGCAGGGGTGTCCGGCCGGAACCACACGGGCATAAAAAAACCCGCCGGAAGCCAGCGGGTTTTTTGGAAAACGCTGACGGGCAGCGCTGGAACCAGTCTGAATTACTTCAGCTTGATTTCCTTGTATTCCACATGCTTGCGTGCCTTGGGATCAAACTTCATGATCAGCATCTTGTCAGGAGTGGTCTTCTTGTTTTTGGTGGTCGTGTAGAAGTGACCCGTGCCGGCAGTCGATTCCAGCTTGATTTTTTCGCGTGCGCCTTTAGCCATGGTGATACTCCTTAGATTTCACCGCGGGCACGAAGGTCCACGAGAACGGCATCGATGCCGAGTTTGTCAACAAGGCGCAAACCGGCGCTGGTCACGCGCAGGCGCACCCAGCGGTTTTCAGTTTCAACCCAGAAGCGGCGGTATTGCAGATTAGGCAAAAACCGGCGCTTGGTCTTGTTGTTGGCGTGAGAAACATTGTTTCCCACCATCGGGCCTTTGCCCGTTACCTGACAGACGCGTGCCATGAGCACTCTCCGTAAAAAATTAGAAATCGGATGCCGGCCCCCGGAGGATGCGCAGCTAAGCCATAGATTATAGCCTGAAAATCAACCACCCTCAAGTCTCACGTTCCGGGCCGGCCTGTTGCCTGCTCTCTCGCCGCCCACGGAAAAAATCCAGCCGGGGCCGCGGATCCGGTGCCCCGGCGCAGCGTCCCCATTCCTTGTGAGGGGGCAGCGCACCGCCGAAGGCTTGCGAAGCGAGAAGCGCGGGGGCTTAACTCTGTTCCAGAAAGCGCTGCGCATCAAGCGCTGCCATGCAGCCGGTGCCGGCACTGGTGATCGCCTGCCGGTAGACATGGTCCTGCACGTCGCCGGCGGCAAAGATGCCGGGCACGCTGGTCATGGTGGCAAAACCCTGCAGCCCGGTTTTGGTGATGATGTAGCCGTCCTTCATGTCCAGCTGCCCCGCAAAGATGTCGGTGTTGGGCTGGTGGCCGATCGCGATAAAACAGCCCTGCAGCGCAATATCCTCGGTGGCGCCGGTCTGGGTGCTTTTGAGGCGCACGCCGTTGACGCCGGCGGCGTCGCCCAGCACCTCTTCCAGGGTCTGGTGCAGTTTCAGCTCAATTTTGCCCGCGGCGACCTTTTCGTGGAGCTTGTCGATCAGGATGGCCTCGGCCTTGAACTTGTCGCGCCGGTGGACCAGCACCACGTTGCTGGCGATGTTGGAGAGATAGAGGGCCTCCTCCACGGCGGTGTTGCCGCCCCCGACCACACAGACTTTCTGGTCGCGGTAGAAAAATCCGTCGCAGGTGGCGCAACCGGAGACGCCCCGGCCCATGAAGGCTGTTTCCGAGGCCAAGCCCAGGTACTTGGCTGAAGCACCGGTGGCAATGATCAGCGTGTCGCAGGTGTAGGTGCCGCTGTCGCCGGTCAGTGTGAAGGGACGCTGGCTGAAATCGACCTGGTTGATGTGGTCAAAAACAATCTCTGTCTTGAAGCGCTCGGCATGGGCGAGAAAACGCTGCATCAGATCGGGACCCTGCACCCCTTCCGCGTCGGCCGGCCAGTTGTCCACGTCGGTGGTGGTCATCAGTTGCCCGCCCTGCGCAATGCCGGTGATCAACACCGGGTTGAGGTTGGCGCGCGCTGCATACACGGCGGCGGTGTAACCGGCAGGGCCTGAACCCAGAATGAGGACTTTGGCGTGTTTCATAAGTGAAAATCCGATTCGGAAAGCATGGGAACTCAGTTAGAGTTGCAGACAGCTGAGGCTGGCCGGCGGATTTGAAACCCCGAGGCCTGGAATTTGGCTGGTACAACACATGCATTGTAAGAACTCGAGCGAAGCCCCTTCGGCGGCGCAATCAGGAGAAGTTTGATATGTCCACGATGGTGTCCAACCTGGAACTGATCCGGCGTGTTCCCCTGTTTTCGATGTTGACCGCTCCCCAGGCTGAAGCTGTTGCCGCGGCGGTGATCAAGCGCCGTTACAAGCGCGGCGAAGCGATTGTCGAGCAGGGCAAGCAGTCCAATGCCCTGGCCATCTTGCTGACGGGCCGTGCCCGTGTCGTCACCACGGATGCCCGGGGCCGGGAGGTCATCCTCGCCACGCTGCACCCCGGTGACTACGTCGGTGAAATGAGCCTGATCGACAGCGAACCCCATTCGGCCACCGTGCGGACCGAAGTCCAGACCGACGTCCTGGTCGTCGGCCGGCCTGAATTTGCACGTTGCCTGCCGGAAAACAGCTCCATGGCCTATGCCGTCATGAAGGGCCTGGTCCAGCGCCTTCGGCACGCTGACCGCAAGATCGAATCGCTGGCCCTGATGGATGTGTATGGCCGTGTGGCCAGGGCCTTGCTCGAGTCCGCTGTGCCGGATCGCGAGGGCAACACGGTGATCCGCGAAAAGGTGTCGCGCCAGGATCTGGCCAAGATGGTGGGCGCATCGCGCGAGATGGTCAGCCGCGTCATGAAAGACCTGGAAGAGCGCGGTTACATCGAGACACGTGTTGATGGCTCCATGTGGGTCAAGGACAGGCTCAACACGCTGGGTTGATCTGCTGGTTTTCGCTGCGTTTGCGGTCATGGGTGCCTGTTCAACTGGGTTAAGCTCAGCACTGGTTTTATGACTTACTCCCTCGACACATTGAACACCAGAACTCCGGCCGCCGCGCCTGCTGCCGGCGGCATGAAACGCTTTGCCCATGAAGTCAGCCTGATTCTCGGCCTGTTGGCGCTGGTTTTCTGGCTGGGCGCACTGATCAGTTATTCACCACAGGACGCGGCCTGGTCGACCACTGGCAGCAGGGATGTCGCCGACGCCGCCGCACGCAATTGGGGCGGGCGCCTGGGTGCGCACCTGGCCGATGCCAGCTATTTCCTTTTTGGGTTTTCGGTGTGGTGGGCCCTGGCCGCCGGTTTTCGCGCCTGGCTGGGCTCGCTGGCGCGCGGTTTGCGCAGCCAGCCGGTAGCGCGCACAGTGCTGAGCCGGGTCCGTTTCTGGTCGTGCCTGGCGCTGCTGTTGCTGGCGAGCACCGCGCTGGAGTGGTCGCGCCTGTACCGGTTTGAATTCAAGCTGCCTGGCCACGCCGGCGGCGTGCTGGGCTACCTGGCCGGTCCGACCAGCGTGCAGTGGCTGGGCTTTACCGGTTCCGGTCTGGTCTGGATTGCCATCGGGGTGATCGCGGTATCGGTGGTGTTTGCCTTTTCGTGGGCGCAGGTGGCGCAGCGTATCGGTGCCTCGATCGACGAGCTGATCGAGTCACGCCGGGAAAAACGCGAGATCGCCGAAGACCTGGCCGTGGGCCGCGTGGCGGCGCGAGAGCGCGAGGAAACCCTGCACGAGGAACGGATCGACATCGAAGAGCACCATCCGGTTCCGGTGCTGATCGAGCCGACGCTGGCCGATATTCCCAAGAGCGAACGGGTGGCCAAGGAGCGCCAGAAGCCGCTGTTCAGCGAAATGCCGGACTCCAAGCTGCCCCAGGTGGACCTGCTCGACGGTGCACTGACGCGGCAGGAAACCGTGGCGCCCGAAACGCTGGAGATGACGTCGCGCCTGATCGAGAAAAAACTCAAGGACTTCGGCGTCGAGGTGCGTGTGGTCGCCGCGGCGCCAGGGCCGGTGATCACGCGTTACGAGATCGAACCGGCCACCGGCGTCAAGGGCGCGCAGATCGTGAACCTGGCAAAGGACCTGGCGCGCGCGCTGAGCCTGGTGTCCATCCGCGTGATCGAGACCATCCCCGGCAAGAACTACATGGCGCTGGAGTTGCCCAACGCCAAGCGCCAGTCGATCAAGCTCAGCGAGATCCTCGGCTCGCAGGTTTACAACGAGGCCAAGTCCATGCTGACCATCGGTCTGGGCAAGGACATCAGCGGCGCGCCGGTGGTGGCCGACCTCGCGAAGATGCCGCACTGCCTGGTGGCCGGCACCACCGGCT
>PNNC01000047.1 GCA_013824015.1 Polaromonas sp. | reverse complement strand
GCAGCTTGCCCGCAGCGAAGCGGAGGGACCCAGACCATCGGGTCGCCTTCTCTTTGCTTACTTTCTCTTGGCGAAGCAAGAGAAAGTGAGTCGCCCGCCGGGGCGAGACCCGGCTAGCAGGCGGACCACCGGCCCTTGAGTCAAAGACGATTCCTGTCCCGGCGCGCATCGAGCCAGTCAGGTCGCCGACTTATGTACCAAATCGGCCTTCAGCCCATGTCCATAAAGGGCCATCAGCTATCAAAACAGGAGCATGGTCAAGGCTGCGACGCAGCCTGCCAGCCGCCACCGAGCGACTGGATCAGCGCCACCGCGGTGGTCTGGCGATCGGCCATCGCCTGCACCAGCGCGCGGCGGGCGTTCAGGGCTGTGGCCTGGGCGGCGATCACTTCGGTGTAGCCGACCTGGCCGGCACGGTAGCGGTTCAGCACCTGCTGCTCGACCTGGTCAGCGGCTTCCGAGGCCTGGCGCCGCAGCTCCTGCTGGACCTGCAGCACGCGTGTTGCTGCGAGCTGGTCTTCCACGTCCTGGAAGGCCACCAGCACGGTCTGGCGGTAGCGCGCGACCGCCTGATCGTAGGAAGCGCTTGCGCCATCGACGCGGGCGCGGGTGGTGCCGGCGTCGAACAGCACCTGGGCGGCGGACAGGCCCAGCGACCAGATCAGGCTGGGCGCCGAGAACAGGTCCGCGACGCGGCTGGCGCCGGTGCCGGTCGACGCGCTCAGCGAGAGGCTGGGGTAATAAGCGGTTTTGGCGATGCCGATCTGCTCGTTGGCCGAGGCCACGCGGCGTTCAGCGGCGGCGATGTCGGGCCGGCGTTGCAGCAGGGTGGACGGCACGCCGACCGGGATCTCGGGCACGGCCGGCTTCCAGGCCACCGGCGCCAGCGAGAAGTTGCCCGGCGCCTCGCCGACCAGCACCGCGATCGCGTGTTCGAGCTGGGCACGCTGGCGCTGCAGACCGGCGTTGTCAGCCTGCGCGTTGGCCAGCTGGGTTTGCGCCTGCAGCACATCGGTTTTGGCGGCGATGCCAGCGGTGTAGCGGTTTTGCGTGATTTCGACGGACCGCTGGTAACCCTCCAGCGTGCTTTCGAGCAAGACCTTTTGCGCGTCGGTCTGGCGCAGCGCGAAGTAGTTGGCGGCCAGTTCGCCCTGGGCCGAGAGTTTGGCCGAAGCGAGGTCGGCGGCGCTGGCCTGTTCGCCCGCGGAAGCGCCATCGACCGCGCGTCCGAGCCGGCCCCAGACGTCGGGCTCCCAGCTGCCGCCTATGCTGAGCTGGTAGTTGTTGCCGACACGGCCGGTGGTGCCTGTTGTTGTGTTGCCGCCGCTGCGGGCGCGCGAGGCGCCGCCATTGAGCGTGACCAGCGGGAACAGCGAGGCGCGCTGCTCGCGCACCAGCGCACGCGCCTGCGCATAGGCGGCGACGGCGATGGCCACATTCTGGTTGGACACCTCGACACGCGCCGCCAGCTCATTGAGCACCGGGTCGCCAAAAAGCGTCCACCAGGGCCCGCGGTCCAGCATGTCGGCGGGCGCCGCGCTGACCCAGTCGCCGGCTTCCTTGAAAGCGCTGACTTCAGCGGTGGCCGGCCGCTGGTAGTCGGGACCCACGGCGCAACCGCCGACCAGCAGGGCCAGGGCCAGGGGAGCGAGCAGGTGGCGCGGCAAGCGCGCGGGCAGGTTTTGGAGGGTCATGGCGGTCATTGCAGTTGCAGCGGCGCGTTCGGCGGCGGCGCGTTGGGGTCATCAGGATGGCGGCTGAGATGGTGCTCGGATGTGCCGCGTCGGCGCAGCTTGTCCATCAGCACATACACCACCGGCGTGGTCAACAGGGTCAGCAACTGGCTCGCGATCAGCCCGCCGATGATGGAGATGCCCAGCGGGCGGCGCAGCTCGGCGCCTTCGCCGAAGCCGATGGCCAGCGGCAGCGCGCCCAGGATGGCGGCCAGCGTGGTCATCAGGATGGGCCGGAAACGCAGCAGGCAGGCCTCGCGCACCGCATCGACGGCCGACAGCCCGCGCGAGCGCTCGGCCTCGATCGCGAAGTCGATGATCATGATGGCGTTTTTCTTGACGATGCCGATCAGCAAAAACACGCCGATCAGCGCAATGATGGAAAACTCCATCTTGAACATCAGCAGCGCCAGCACCGCGCCGACACCGGCCGAGGGCAGGGTGGACAGCACGGTGATCGGGTGCACCAGGCTTTCGTACAGAATGCCCAGCACGATGTAGATCACGATCAGCGCCGCCAGGATCAGCAGCGGTTGCTCCTGCTGCGACTGTTGCGCGCTCAGCGCGGTGCCGGCGAAGCTGCCCCGCACGTTGTTGGGCAGGCGGATTTCGGCTTCCGCCTTTTTCACCGCATCCTGCGCGTCGCTCAGCGGCACACCTTCGGCCAGGTTGAAGGACACCGTGGTCGAGAGTTCACCATCCTCGTGGCTGATCGACGCGGCAGTGGCGTTTTCGCTGAACTTCGCAATCGCCGACAGCGGCACCATGGTGGTCAGGGCCGAACTCAGGGCCTGGCCCGACGAGGGGTCGCGCAGCGCCGGATTGACCACGGTGGTGACGGCGCCGGGCACGGCGCTGGCCAGCGTGGTGCCCGTGCCGCCGCGCGCCGGCACATAGATGTCCTTGAGCGACTCCGGGCTCTGGATGTAGCGCGGCGCCACACCCATGATCACCTTGTACTGGTTCAGGTCGGCATAAATTGTCGCGACCTGGCGCTGGCCGAAGCCGTTGTACAGCGCGTTGTCGACGTCGCGCGAGCTGATGCCCAGCCGCGCCGCGCTGTCCTTGTCCACCGTGACCATGGTTTCGACGCCGTTTTCCTGCTGGTCGGTGTCCACGTCGGTCAGTTCGGGCTGCAGCTTCATCTGCTCGGCCAGCCGCGTGGCCCAGAGCTTGAGTTCGGCGCTGCTGTCGCTCTTGAGGGTGTACTGGTAGGTCGAGTTGCTGGAGCGCCCGCCGCCGCGCAGGTCCTGCACCGGGTTCAGGAAGATGCTGATGCCGGTGATCTGCGCGAGTTGCGGCCGCAGCCGCGCGATCACCGCCTGGCCCTTGTCGCTGCGCTGGCCGACCGGCTTGAGGTTGATGAACATGAAGCCGCCGCCGGCGCGCGAACCGCCGGTGAACCCCACCACGGTGTCGACGGCCGGGTCGGCCTGGATGATGTCGACGATGGCCTTGAGCTTGGTCTGCATGGCCTGGAAGGAGATGCTGCGGTCGGCGCGTATGCCGCCGCTGATCTGGCCGGTGTCCTGCTGCGGGAAATAGCCCTTGGGAATCGAGACAAACAGGTAGACGTTGAGCGCGATCACCGCCACCAGGCTCAGCATCACGATGCCGCGGCTCGCCAGCGCCCAGTCCAGGCTCAGTTCATAGCCGCGGTGCACGCGCTTGAAGGCGTTTTCGAACCAGCGCGCCAGCCGGCCAGGCGGCTTGTCCTGCGCCTGCGGCTTGAGCAGCCAGGCGCACATCATCGGTGTGGTGGTCAGCGAGATCACCAGCGAGATCAGCACCGCCGCCGACAGCGTCACGGCGAACTCGCGGAACAGCCGGCCGACCTGGCCGCCCATGAACAGCAGCGGGATGAACACCGCCACCAGCGACAGGCTGATCGACAGCACGGTGAAGCCGACCTCGCGGGCGCCCAGCAGCGCGGCCTTGAAGCGGTCCATGCCGGCCTCGATGTGGCGGCTGGTGTTTTCCAGCACCACGATGGCGTCATCCACCACAAAACCGGTGGCCACGGTCAGCGCCATCAGGCTCAGGTTGTTCAGGCTGAAGCCCAGAAAATACATCACGCCGAAGGTGCCCAGCAGCGACACCACGGTGGCCACCGCGGGGATGATGGTGGCGCGTGCGCTGCGCAGGAAGGCGCTGACCACCAGCACCACGAGCACAATCGAGATCAGCAGTGTGATCTCGATCTCGTGCAGCGAGGCGCGGATCGAGTTGGTGCTGTCGGACGCCACATGCAGCTGCACGTCCTGCGGCAGTTGTGCCTGCAGCTCGGGCAGCAGCGCGCGCACGCCGTCCACCGTGGCAATCACGTTGGCATCGGGCTGGCGCGTGACCAGCACGATCACCGCCCGCTCGCCATTGAACAGCCCCAGCGTGTTAATGTTTTCGACGCCGTCCACGATCTCAGCCACATCGCTCAGGCGGATGGCCGCATTGTTGCGCCAGGCCACGATCAGGTCGCGGTAGTCGGCGGCCTTGCGCCCGCCGCTGGCGGTATTGGCCCCCGAATAGATCTGCAGGCGCTGGCCGTTGCCCTCGATTGCGCCCTTGGGCCGGTTCGCGTTGGAAGCCTGCAGCGCCGCGCGCACATCCTCGGCGCTGACGCCGTAACGGTTCAGCGCAAACGGCAGCAGGTCCACCCGCACGGCAGGCAGCGAGCCACCGCCGAGCTCGACGTCGCCCACGCCCTGGACCTGGGCAATCTTCTGCTGCACCAGGTTGGAGACCTCGTCGTAGATCTGGCCCGGCGACCGGGTTTTGGAGGTCAGCGCCAGGATGATGACCGGCGCCGCGGCCGGGTTGGCCTTGCGGTAGGTCGGGTTGCTGCGCAGCGTGGCCGGCAGGTCGGCGCGCGACGCATTGATCGCGGCCTGCACCTCACGCGCCGCCGCATCGATCTTGCGGTTCAGGTCGAACTGCAGGTTGATGCGGGTCGAACCGTTGCTGCTGTTGGACGTCATTTCGTTGACGCCCGCAATCGTGCCGAGCCGCCGCTCCAGCGGCGTTGCCACACTGCTGGCCATGGTGGACGGACTGGCGCCCGGCAGCGAGGCACTGACCGAGATCACCGGAAAATCGACCTGCGGCAAGGGCGAGACCGGCAGCACAAAGAAGGCCCCGATCCCGGCCAGCGCCAGACCGACGGTCAACAGGACCGTGGCGACCGGGCGGCGGACAAATGGCTCCGACAGATTCACGTGTCGGCTCCCTTTGCCGCCGGCAGGGCGGTTGCACTGTGAACCCCTGTTGGTAGTGATCGCGGGGTCTGCTGGCCGGGGGGAGAATTTTTTGCCGTTCGGGCTGAGCCTGGCGAAGCCTGTGCAAGCTTGCGCGGCTCTGGGTCTTCCAGCAAGCCGGGTCTCGCCCCGGCGGGCGAGGCACTTTTCTTTGCGTCGCCAAAGAAAAGTACCCCAAAGAAAGGCGACCCGATGGTCCGGGTCCCTCCGCTTCGCTGCGGGCAACCTGCGGTGCTCGCCGAAATCGGGGTCGAGCTCGAACTCGCTTCGCTCAGACAATCGCTCGCCCTGATCCGATTTCGGCTGCGCTCCTCGGCCCGGCCCGACGGGTGGGGAAAACGAATACCAACGCGGACACGGGGAGGCGAGGACGCGCAAAGCGCGTCCTCGCCGGCGCCCGATCCCGAATCCGTTCCCGCTCCCGGCCCCACCACCCTTCTGTATGCGCCGAGGAGCGCAGGGCCAGACGGATCAGGGCGAGCGATTGTCTGAGCCGAAGGCGAGTTCGAGCTCGACCCCGGCTGGACCGAGCACCGCAGGTTTCCCGTAGCGAAGCGAAGGGACGCAGACAGTAGGGTCGCCTTTTCTTTGCTTACTTTCTTTTGGCGAAGCAAAAGAAAGTGAGTTGCCGCCGGGCAACCCCCGGCTTGTTGGCTCACAGGTGCAGTGTGGGTCACCGAGCATGGATCCCGGATCCAGTCCGGGATGACATCCCTGAAGAGGAGGGCGTTCACACAGAACCCCTCCGCCTGAACCTCTGTCCCATCCGGTCAAACGCCAGGTAGATCACCGGCGTGGTGAACAGCGTCAACACCTGGCTCACGATCAGGCCGCCGAAGATGGACAGGCCCAGCGGCCGGCGCAGCTCGGCGCCTTCGCCCCAGCCCAGCATCAGCGGCACGGCGGCAAACAGCGCGGCCAGCGTCGTCATCAAAATCGGACGGAAGCGCAGCAGCGCGGCCTGGTGGATCGCTTCCTGTGGCGACTTGCCTTCGTTGCGCTCGGCGTCGATCGCGAAGTCGATCATCATGATCGCGTTTTTCTTGACGATGCCGATCAGCAGGATGATGCCGATGATGCCGATCACCCCGAGGTCCGAGCCGCTGATCATCAGCATCAGCAGTGCGCCGACGCCGGCCGAGGGCAGGGTCGACAGAATCGTCAGCGGGTGGATATAACTTTCATACAACACGCCGAGCACGATGTAGACGCAGATCACCGCGGCCAGAATCAGCCACAGCTGGCTCGACAGCGAGGCCTGGTAGGCACCGGCGGCGCCGAGGAAGGTCATGGTCACGCTGGCCGGCAGCGCGATGTCTTTGGCCGCCTGCTTGACCTGGTCCACCGCCTTGCCGAGCGACACGCCGGGCGCGGTGTCGAAGCCCAGCGTTGTCGCCGGGTACTGCGCCACCCGCGTGATCTGCAGCGGCGCCGGCTGCTCGATGATGCTGGCGATGCTGTTCAGCGGCGTGGTGGTGCCCGAGCCGGTGCGCAGCGGCAGGTTGCCCAGCGAGGCCGGCGTGCTGAGCTGGTCCGGCATGGCTTCGAGGATCACGCGGTACTGGTTGGTCTCGGTAAAAATCGTCGAGACGATGCGCTGGCCGAAGGCGCTGTACAAGGCGTCATCGATCGAAGAGGTGGTGACACCGACCCGCGAAGCCGTGTCGCGGTCCACCTTGATGTAGGCCGAGCTGCCCTGGGCGCCGGCGTCCGACGAGATGTTGCGCAGCGCGCTCAGCTCCTGCATGCGTTGCGCCAGCTTGTTGGCCCACAGCGAAACGGTGGCGGTGTCCGAGCCCTCGATCGAGACGCGGAACTGGGTCGGTCCGGTTTCGGCGTCAATGGTCAGGTCCTGCGTCGGCTGCAGATACATCGTCACGCCGGCCACCTCGCCGGCGCGGCGCTGCAGCCGGTCCATGGTTTCCTGCTGGCTGCCGCTGCGGCTGCTTTTCAGGTTGATCAGCATGCGGCCGGTGTGCAACATGGTGTTGTTGGCGGCGTCCACGCCGATGAAGGAACTCAGCGTCGCCACGTCGGGGTCGTCCAGGATGGCGCGCGCCGCCGCCTGCTGCAGCTCGGCCATGCGTGCGTAGGAGACCGATTGCGAGGTTTCGATGCGCGCCTGCAACTGGCCGGTGTCCTGCGTCGGGAACAGGCCCTTGGGAATCACCAGGTACAGCAGCACCGTCAGCACCAGCGTGGCCAGCGCCACCAGCAGCGTCGCGCCCTGGTGGCGCATCACCCAGGTCAGCGACTGGTCGTAACGTGTGATCACGTTGTCAAAAAACTTCTCCAGCCGCGCGCCCCAAGCTTTTTCCGTTCGGGCTGAGCTTGTCGAAGCCGGGGCCTGCCCTTCGACAGGCTCAGGGTGAACGGGGTGGGGCTTCAACCAGCGTGCCGACATCATGGGCACCAGCGTCAGCGAGACCACGGCCGAAATCAGGATGGTGATGGCCAGCGTGATCGCGAACTCGCGAAACAGCCGCCCGACCACGTCGCCCATGAACAGCAGCGGGATCAGCACCGCGATCAGCGAGACCGTCAGCGAAATGATGGTGAAGCCGATCTGCTGCGCGCCCTTGAGCGCGGCGGCCATGGGCGCCTCGCCTTTTTCGATGTAACGCGCGATGTTTTCTATCATCACGATCGCGTCATCGACGACAAAACCGGTGGCAATCGTCAGCGCCATCAGGCTCAGGTTGTTCAGGCTGTAGCCCAGCAAATACATCGCGCCGCAGGTGCCGATCAGCGAAATCGGCACCGCCAGGCTGGCGATCACGGTGGCGCGAATGTTGCGCAGGAAGGCAAAAATCACCAGCACCACCATCACCACCGCCAGCAGCAGCTCGATCTCCACATGCAGCACCGAAGCGCGTATGCCGGTGGTGCGGTCACTCAGGATGTCGACGTTCATGGCCGTCGGCAGGCCGGCCTGCAGCTCGGGCAGGCGCGCCTTGATGGCGTCCACCGTGGCGATCACATTGGCGCCGGGCTGGCGCTGCACGTTCAAAATGATCGCGGGTTTCAGGCCGGACCAGGCGCCCAGCTTGATGTTCTCGGCGCTGTCCACCACCTGGGCCACGTCCTTGACCCGCACCGCCGCGCCGTTGCGGAAGGCGATGATCAGGTTCTGGTAATCGGCTGCGGCCAGCAGCTGGTCGTTGGAGTTGATGGTGTAGGAGCGTGTCGGCCCGTCGATGCTGCCCTTGGCGGCATTGGCATTGGCCGAACTGATGGCGGTGCGCAGCGAGTCCAGCCCGAGCCCGTACGAGGCCAGCGCACGGGTGTCGGCCTGAATGCGCACGGCCGGGCGCTGGCCGCCGCTCAGCGACACCAGGCCGACGCCGCTGACCTGGCTGATCTTCAGCGCGAGCCGCGTGTTGACGATGTTCTGCACCTCGGTCAGCGGCAGGCTGTCCGAGGTGATGGCCAGCGTCAGCACCGGCGCGTCGGCCGGGTTGACCTTGGCATAGACCGGTGGCGCCGGCAGGTCGGCCGGCAGCAAGGAGCCGCCGGCGTTGATCGCCGCCTGCACCTGTTGCTCGGCCACGTCCAGCGCGAGACCCAGGCCGAACTGCAGGGTCACGATGGACACACCGGCCGCGCTGGTCGAGCTCAGGCGCTGCAGCCCGGCCATCTGGCCGAACTGGCGCTCCAGCGGCGCGGTCACGGTTTGCGCCATCACTTCAGGGCTGGCGCCGGGATACAGGGTCTGGACCTGGATGGTCGGGTAGTCGACCTGCGGCAGGGCCGACAGCGGTAAAAACTTGAAGCCGACCAGGCCGGCCAGCACGATGGCCACCATCAGCAGCGCGGTCGCGACCGGCCGCAGGATAAAGGGACTGGACGGGCTCATGCGGTTGTGTGCCTGGCGCCCGTCACTGCGCCGGCGCCCGGTTGTTGTCGCGGCGCCGTTCCATGATCTGCTGCCAGCGTGCTAGCGCCGCCGGATCGCCCTGTTTGATTTTGGCCACCAGCGACTGGCGGCGTGCCAGCGCCTCGGGGTCATCCTTGACCTGGTCGAGGAAACGCTGGAGCTGCTCGGCGCTGGGCGCGGCGGCGGGCGAAGCGGTAGCGGCTGTGCCCGGCGCAGCGGCTGGCGGGGCCAGTGCCACGGGCGGGCCGGGTGGCGGCGCGGTGGAGGCAGGCGCAGCGCCGGAGGCCCCGCCTTGTGGCGCCGGCGCGCCGGCATCGCTGCCGCGCGGCGCCGAGGCCGCGCCCTGCGGACGGCGGCCCTGGCGGCCCGCGCCACCACCGGCGCCCGGTGCATCACCCGGCAGCACCACCCGCGCGCCGTCCTTCAGGCGGTCGGCGCCTTCGGTGATCACACGTTCGCCGGCTTTCAGGCCGGAGGCGATGACCACCTTGTCGACGGTGGCCGGCCCGCGCTTGACCAGCCGCAGGCTGACGGTGCGTTCGGCGCCGTTGAGCACATAGACATAGTCGCCGCTGGCGCCCAGGCGCAGCGCCGTCACCGGCACCACCACGGCGTCACTTATCGTGCGCACCTGGACCTGCACATTGACAAACTGGCTGGGAAACAGCGCGAGCTGGCTGTTGGCAAAGCGGGCCTTGGCCTTGACGGTGCCGGTGGTGGTGTCGACCTGGTTGTCCAGCGAGGCGAACACGCCGGTGTCCAGCACCGTGCTCCGGGTGCGGTCCAGCGCGGTGACTTTCATCTGCGCACCGGAAGCAGCGGTCTGCTGCAGTTCGCCGACCTGGTCCTGCGGGATCGCAAACACCACGTCGATCGGCGTGACCTGGGTGATCAGCGCAATGCCGTTGGCATCGCTGGGGCTGACCACATTGCCGACGTCCACCGCGCGCAGGCCGACACGGCCCGAGACCGGCGCGACGACGCGGGTGTAGCCGAGGTTCAGGCGCGCCGTTCCTTCGTTGGCCCGGTTGATCACCACCGCGCCTTCGAGCTGCTTGACCAGCGCGGCCTGGGAATCGACCTCCTGGCGGGCAATCGAATCCTGGCCGAGCAGGGTCTGGAAGCGCTGCAGCGTAACGCGGGCGCTGTCGAGCTGGGCTTCGCCCTGCTGGCGCTGGCCGGCGGCCTGTTGCAGCGCCAGTTCAAACTGGCGCGGGTCGATGGTGGCCAGCAACTCGCCGGCCTTGACCATCTGGCCTTCCTTGAACAGCACCTTCTGCATCACGCCGCTGACCTGCGGCCGCACCCGCACGCTGGCCTGCGGCGTCACCGTGCCGAGCGCGTCCAGCACGATCGGGATGCTGGCCTGCTCGGCAGTGGCAACCCCGACGGTGGTGGCGGGCGGGCCACGCCGCGCGCCGCCCGGTCCGGTGCTGGTTTCGGTGGCGGGACGGGTGTAGTGCCAGGCCAGCCAGCCCATGCCGGCCAGCGCCAGCACCGCGATCAGGCTGCCGGCCAGCCGGGTGCGCCGGCTCATGCGTGGGCGGGGCGGGGTGGGGGCGCCGGCGGGCGGGGTATCGAATTCTGGATCCATCAGCTGTCCTTGGTGCCGCTGTTCAACAGCAATGTTTCTTGTTCTGGCGGGGCAGGTGTCGCTGCGCGCCGGCGGCTTGGCGCGCGCAGGTGTCGCCACCCCTGTCAGGAATTATCACTGCAAGCTTTCAGCGGCAGGTGTAGCGGTTGACAGGCCGGCGTAAACCTCCGGTAAAGAGCGGCGCCTGCGCGTGCGCGCCGGCCGGCCGTCGGCGCCGGCGTCGAAGTGCTATGAATTTGCTAGCTGCTTGCCCTTTCTGGACAGGGGCTGGAGACCGATTTGATGCATGAATGACGGCCGGCCGCCAGGGCCGCCGGTAAAATCGCCGCTTCTCCGCCACGCCAACAGAACCCCGTGACCCAGCCTGCCGCCACCGAACTCCAGATCTTCCGCGCCGACTACCAGCAGGCAGCGCACGCCAGCGCGCTGGTCGATTTGCTGGATGCCTACGCCCGCGACCCGGCCGGCGGCGGCCAGCCGCTGGCCGACTTTGCCAAAAAGCATCTGGTGCCGGCATTGGCCGCGCGGCCGCAGGCCTTCAGCGTGCTGGCCTTCGACGGGGCGCAGCCGGTCGGGCTGGTCAACTGTTTCGAGGGTTTCTCCACCTTCGCCTGCCGTCCGCTGGTCAATGTGCACGACGTGGTGGTGCTGGCCAGCCACCGCGGCCGGCGCGTCGGCGAAAAGATGCTGGCCGAGGTCGAAGCCATCGCGCGTGAGCGCGGCGCCTGCAAACTCACGCTGGAGGTGCTGCAGGGCAATGCGCCGGCCATCAGGCTGTATGAACGCATCGGCTTCGCCGGCTACCAGCTGGACCCGGCGCTGGGCCATGCGCAGTTTTTGCAGAAGTGGCTGGGCTGAACAACTCAGGGCCGGCCAGCCGCCTTGTCGCGTAGCGCCATCAGCGCCGCAAACGCCAGCGCGCCCAGCGCCGCGGAGAACCACAGCGCACCGGCGCCGAAACTATCCAGCGCCAGGCCGAACAGCCAGGGTGACAGCGCCTGCGCAAAACGCGCCGGCACCATCAGCAGGCCCTGGCGCACGCCATAGTCCTTCACGCCGAACAGCACCAGCGGCAGCGTGCCCTTGGCAATCGTCAGCACGCCGTTGCCGGCGCCGTGCAGCACGGTGAAAACCGCGCCGCCCGGCACACCGATGGCCAGGAACACCATGGCGCCCAGCGTGTGCATGGCGCCCGCCACCCGCGCCGACAGCAGCGGATGGACATTGCGCAGCAGCCCGTATTCGAGCAGGCGACCGGCCACCTGCGCCGGCCCGACCAGCCCGGCGAAAAGCAGCGCGGTGGCCAGCGGCACGCCCTGCACCTGCAGCAGCCGCGGCAGATGCGCCGCCATCGCGGTGCTGATGAACCAGGTCACGGCAAACACGAAGGCCAGCAGAACGGCGGTGCGTTGAGGGTGTTGTGTGCTGGCCGGCGCGCGGGTGATGTCGGTCGCCGGGTCTGCCGCAGGCGTCGCCTGCACGGCCGGCGTGACGGGCGATGCGGGCAGCAGCAGGTTCAGCGGCAAGGCCACGATCAGATGCAGGCCGGCCCAGACCCCACACGCGGCGCGCCAGCCCCATTCGAGTTCCAGCCAGGCCGACAGCGGCCAGCCCACGGTGCTGGCAAAACCGGCGAACAGCGTGATGCCGGTGATGGCGCCGCGTGCGTCCTTGCCATAAAGATGCACCAGCGCGGCAAAAGCGGCTTCGTAGAGGCCGGCTGCCATCGCCACGCCGAGCACGGCCCAGGCGATCATCATGCCGATAGGTCCCTGCGCCATGGCCAGCCCGGCCAGGCCGGCGGCAAAGACGAAACTGGTGGCCGCCAGCACGGGACGGCCGCCGTAGCGGTCTATCAGTTTTCCGGCCAGCGGGCCGAGCAGCGCCGACACCACCAGCGCCAGCGAAAAGCCGAGGAACACCGTCGGCGTGCTGATGCCGAGGTCGCGCGCCATCGAGGTCGCCAGCATCGCCGGCAGGTAGTAGCTCGACGCCCAGGCCAGCGTCTGCGCAATACCCAGGCTGGTGATGGTGAGGCTGCGGTTCGCCTTCATGGGCGGCTGGGGCGGGCAGCGATGATGTTCAAGCCGTGCGGGAATCGGTGGCTGTGGGACCCAGGCCGCGGCTCAGCAGCACGCCGGCCACTGCGCCGGCGGCTTCGGCGATCACAAAACCGGCGGCGCTGGCGGGCGCAATGCCGGCGAAGCTGTCCGAGAGCATGCGGCCCAGCACCGCAGCCGGGTTGGCAAACGAGGTGCTGGCGGTGAACCAGTAGGCCGCGCCTATATAACAAGCCACCAGCGCCGCGGCCTTGCCGGGCGGCGCGCGCAGGATCACCAGCACCAGCCCGGCGGTCGCCACCGCCTCGGCCAGCCACTGACCCCAGCCGCCGCGCAACTTGCCGCTGAACTGGAACACGCTCAGGTCAAACATCGCATGCGCCAGCCAGGCCCCCGCGACGGCACCCGTGAGCTGCGCTGCTATGAAAAAGAGAGCTGGTTGCGCCCAACCGCCATGGGCTGCAGGCATTTTTGATGCCACAACCAGGGTCACCAGCGGGTTGAAGTGCGCGCCGCTGACCGGCCCCAGGGTTTCGATCAGCACGTACAGCGCAAACACCGTGGCCAGCGTGTTGGCCAGCAGCGCGATGGCGGTGTTGCCGCCCGCCAGGCGTTCGGCCATGATGCCAGAGCCAATCACCGCGCAGAGCAGGGCCGCCGTGCCGAGGAATTCGGCGAACAGCCGCTGCGTCAGTTGCGGCGCCGCGACGGTCGGCGCGCTCATGAACGCGACAAATCACGCGCCGCCTGCTGCACCATGGCGCGTTCCAGCTTGTCGGGCGGCAGGTTGACCAGCAGCTCCAGCCGGCGGCGTATCGCCATCAGGGTCTGGTTGAAAGCATCGAGCTTCTGCGCCTCATCACCCGAGACTTCGGAGGGATCGGGGTAACCCCAGTGTGCGGTGGCCGGCTGGCCGGGCCAGTAGGGGCAGACTTCGCCGGCGGCGTTGTCGCAGACCGTGATGACGAGATCCATCAAGGGTGCATTGGCTTTGCCGAACTCGTCCCAGCTTTTGCTGCGCAGGCCGTCGGTGGCGATGCCGGCGTTGGCCAGCACCTTCAGCGCCAGCGGGTTCGGTTGCTGCTTGTCGCGCGGGCTGCTGCCGGCCGAGAAGGCCTTGAAGCGCCCTTTGCCCATGTGGTTCAGGGTGGCTTCGGCCAGGATGCTGCGGGCTGAGTTGTGGGTGCAGAGGAACAGCACGTTGATCACGCGATCGGTCATGGGCTTCTTTCAGCAACAGGTTTTGGATGGAAGGATTGCTACACTTTTTATAGCTGCAGGCGCACAGCAGGCAGGGGCTGAGGCCGAATTTGTTTCATGTTTTTGCTCGCTGAACACCGGAATGCCGTCCAGCGTGTGGAACTGCTCCCAGGCCACGCCCTGCGGGTCGGTCAGCCAGTATTTGTCGCTGCGCGCGTAGCAGCAGGTGGTTTCGCCGTCGTCCAGCAGCGCCAGGTCGGCATCCCTGGCGTGGGCCCGCAGTTCGGCCAGCTCATCGGCGCTTTCCACCTGGATGCCCAGGTGGTCCACGCCGCTGGCGCTGCCGCGGGTGGAGATGGCGAAGTTGACCGGCGGGTCCTGCAGCATCCACTTGGCGTAATCGCTCTCTATGCGCGCTGGAGGCTGGTGAAACATGGCGGAATAAAAGGCGATGTTTTTTCCGAGGTCTTGGACATGCATGTGGACGTGAAAACGTTTCATGACAGGCTCCAGGTTGAAGTTTCAAGAGGAGGGAAGGCAGACGGCCAGGGGCGGGAGAGGGCGGGTGTCCCCATCCAGCGCGATCGCGGGCAGCACCACCACCGGAGAAAAGCCGCCGCCCGCCGTGCGGAAGTTGGTGGTCTGGCCGGTGTAGGTGCGCGCCGCCAGCAACTGCACCTGGCCGCGGAAGGTGTAGGCGCGCAGGTCCAGCTTCAGCCGGGTCGGCACCCCATCGACATCGACCAGCCGTTCACTGGGCGGCACCAGCGCCTGGGCGATGAAACCGCCGGCGAGGATGTCGGCCCAGACGCCGCGCGTGAGTTTGTCGCCGCGGTAAGCCGCCTTGGCGCCGTAACCCGCGACCGGTTTGAAGAAAAGCTGGCGGCGCCGGGCCCACAACGCATCGGCATGGTCGGCGGTCACCCGTTCGGTGTGCGGCACCACGGCTTGCAGGATGCGCCGGTCCCCGGCAGACACGCCCCAGGACGCCAGCAGCGCGTCGTCGCCCAGCGTGATCAGGTTGCGTTTGTCGGCGAACAGCGCATGAGCACGCGGATGCGGCGTGACGACCGCCGCGCCGGCTACATAGGCGCTGCGCAAGGCCTCGTGGGTCGGATCGGACAGGCTGAAGTCGGTCAGGCGGTTGTAGACCAGATCGACAGCCACGCCCGGCAAGGCCGGGTGCCACAGCGCGCCGTCTTTCCACAACAGCTCGCGTGCATCGCCCACCGCGGCGGTGATGCCGTGCGCCAGGAACAGCTGCCGGGCCAGCGCAAATTCGGGCGCCAGGTATTGGGAATCGGGCGCGTCGTCGGTGATCAGCACCGTGCGCAGCGGCTGCGTGCCGCGCTGGGCCTGCCACTCGGCGCGGAACATGGCCACAAAGCTCTGGTTGATATGTGTCAGGTCGCTGGACGCATCCATCAGGCCCTGCATCGGTTCGCAGCAGTCGCGGTGGGCGCGTGCCAGTGCCGCGTTGAGCAGTGCGCCGCCGGCATTGGTGTTGATTTCGATCAGCCGCGGGCCGTGCTCGCCCAGGTGAAAGTCGTAGCCCATGAACACGCCGGCGGGACCGAAGTCGTGGCGGGCGATGTCGGGCGCGTGGGTCAGGGCCAGTTGCTGGTAGGCGGGCAGGGCGACCACACGCTCGATCGCCGCAATCGCCTGCCCCACGGCCGTGCGCATGCCAGGGTCCACAAACACGGCGGTTTCAGAAAACAGGTGCGGGTGGGTGGCGGTCAGCCCGTCCAGCATGCCCTGCAGGCAAGGGTCGGTTTCAAGCTGCTGGCGCAGGCGCTCGGGGTTCAGGGTGCGGCACAGGCAGCCGAGGTTCAGGGTTTCGGCGAGGTTCATTACCGGCCCCGGTCAGCAGGTGGTGCAGGCGGCGTCGCCGGCGACCTCACAGGTCTCGCCCTGGCAGCAGTGTTCGGTCATGTAAGCCAGCAGGGCGTTCATCTGCCCGAAGTCGGCGCGGTAAATCAGGTTGCGGCCGCGCGGTTCGCTGCTGACCAGGCCGGAATGGGCCAGTTCCTTGAGGTGGAAGGACAGTGCGCTGGGTGTGACCTCGAGTTTCTCGGCAATCGTGCCCGGCGTCAGGCCGTCGGGCCCGGCCACCACCAGCGCGCGGAAGGTGCGCAGGCGCTGGGCCTGGGCCAGCGCGGCCAGCGCGCGGACCGCTGAGACTTCGTCAAGGGTTTTTGTTTCCATAATTCAAATATAATTGAACTATCGAATTGATGCAATCCCGCAAGGAAAAATCACATGGCCGACATCACGATTTACCACAACCCCAACTGCGGCACCTCGCGCAACACGCTGGCGCTGATCCGCAACAGCGGCGCCGAACCCGAGCTCATCGCCTACCTGCAAACCCCGCCCAGCCGCGAGACGCTGCAGCAGCTGATCAGCGCCATGGGCATACCGGTGCGCGACCTGATCCGGGCCAAGGAAAAGATCTATACCGAACGCCAGCTCGACAACCCGGCGCTGACGGACGATCAGTTGCTGGACGCGATGCTGGCCCACCCGATCCTGATCAACCGCCCCATCGTCGTGACGCCGTTGGGCACGCGCCTGTGCCGGCCGTCGGAGGCCGTGCTGGACATCCTGCCGACGCCCCAGCAGGGCGCTTTCACCAAGGAAGACGGCGAGCAGCTGATCAACGACAAGGGGGAACGTGTTGCCGGCGCCTGAGAACCTTCCCAACCTCGACGGCAGCCTGTTCGCGCTGCCCACGGCCAGCGCCCTGCAAGCCTTCCGGCCCTCGGCCCATGCGCCGCGCATTTTGCTGCTTTACGGTTCGGTGCGTGAACGTTCCTACAGTCGCCTGCTCAGCGAGGAAGCCGCGCGCCTGCTGCAGGCCATGGGCGCGGAAACCCAAACCTTCGACCCGCGCGGCCTGCCGCTGCCCGACGATGCACCCGACAGCCACCCCAAAGTCCAGGAGCTGCGCCAGCTGGCCCAATGGGCCGAAGGCATGGTCTGGACCTCGCCCGAGCGGCACGGCGCCATGACCGCCATCATGAAGGCCCAGATCGACTGGATCCCGCTGGCCGACGGCGCCGTGCGGCCGACCCAGGGCAAAACACTGGCCGTGATGCAGGTCAGCGGCGGCTCGCAGTCCTTCAACGCGGTCAACCAGCTGCGTGTGCTGGGCCGCTGGATGCGCATGCTGACCATTCCGAACCAGTCCTCGGTGGCCAAGGCTTTCCTCGAGTTCGACGAAGCCGGGCGCATGAAACCCTCGGCCTATTACGACCGCGTGGTCGACGTGATGGAAGAACTCATGAAGTTCACGCTGCTCACGCGTGATGTGTCGCCGTATCTGGTGGACAGGTACAGCGAGCGCAAGGAAAGCGCCGAAGCGCTGTCGAAACGGGTGAACCAGCGCGGCCTCTGAGGCTTCTGAATCAAATCGGGCTCTGGCGCATGACCGGCATGGGCGCGCAGCTATTGAATGAATAGCATTCGCGGTGGTGCCGCGTGCCTGTTTCACTCCGGTTCCGGGCTCAGCAGGCGGCGAACCAGCCGGCGCGCCAGCGGCGCGACCAGCAGCACCGCCGGGAAGGCGAACAGCCACGCGGTCAGCCAGGAACTTGCCCAGAGCGGCAGAAAGCCCGGCCCCAGCCCGGCGGCGCGCCATGTCGCGATGCCCGAGACCAGCAGCGACATCAGGCCTGACAGGATCAGGCCGAACAGGATGGGTTCGAATTTGCGGGGAATCATGTGCTTGTTTCCATTTGCTCAGAGCATGCCATGCGCAGCAATGTTTCGGCGACATGGGTTCCGAACATCCGCGCCGTCTTGATATCTCCGGGCGCAAACGAATCCGCCGGCGCCGAATGCCCGGCCTGCGCCATCATCCCCGACCAGGAGCCGAGCCGGTTGGCGGCTTCCTGCTCGGGCACGCCTGCGTGCTGCTCGGGCAGGATGGCGTTGCCGACCCAGACCATGCCGTGCTGCATGGCGAAGACGAAAAGGGACAACAGCGTCGATTGCTTGTCGCCCGAAGGCAGTGAGGATACGGTGAAGGCTGCGGCCAGCTTGCCCTTGAGCGCGTGGCTTTTCCAGAGCCGGCCAGTGGCGTCCATGAAGGTCTTGAAGCTGCCGCTGACCCCGCCCAGGTAGGTCGGTGTGCCGAAGATGAAGCCGTCGTAGTCCCGCAGGTGTTCGGGCGTGCGGGTCAGTTCTTCGGCCTGCAGCAGGTGCGCGGTGATGCCGGGAACCGAGCGCGCACCGGCCAGGATGTGCCCGGCGATGTGGGCCGTGTGGCCGTGGGCGCTGTGATAAATGACGGCAAGGTTTCTGTTGTTCATGGAGTGTTGTCCCTTTCAAGTGAGGTCAATGAATCTCTGAAAAAAGTCTTCATCGCGAGATCCAGGCGATGGAGACGGCGGCCAGGTAGAGGCCGAGTCCAAAAATGCCGTGGTTGGCCAGGCTCCGGAGCCGGTTCTTCGCCGGTTCCGGCGTGCGCGCGGAGGCGATGCCGGCGCCCATCGCGGGCTGCATCACCAGCCACGGCGCGGCCACTGTGGCGATGCCCACACACAGCGCCGGCAGCAGCGTCGGCTGCTGCAACCAGTCCCTGCCGGCGATGCCGGCCAGCAAACCCGCGAAGGCGATGCCGGTGGCGTAGTGAAGCAGCCATCCCAAAGCGAGTTCGCCACGCACCGGCGCCGCCCTGGCGATCGCGTCATGTGTCCAGACGCCACGGCGCCAGTGGCCAGCCCAGCGGCCGATCATCGCGAAGTTGAGCGTGGGCACACCCAGGCGTTGCAGCAGCAGCAGCCAGGCGTCCATGACGGCGGTGGCGCCGATGCCGATGAGCAGGATGTGCTGTGCATTTGAAGTGACAGTGTTCATGGGATTCCCATTGACGAAAAGTGACGATGGAGGCACTCTACAAGTTCAAGTCAACTTGAAGTCAAGGGGTTTTTTCATGGACATCGCCCAAGTCGCCAGAAAGTCGGGTTTTTCCGCCTCCGCGCTGCGTTATTACGAAGAGAAGGGGCTGATCGCTTCGGTCGGCCGGCAGGGCCTGCGCCGCACCTTCGCGCCGGGCGTGCTGGACCAGCTGGCGCTGATATCGCTGGGGCAGGCCGCCGGGTTTTCGCTGGACGACATCGCCGCCATGTTTTCGCCGGACGGCCAGGCCAGCATCGACAGGGCGTCGCTCAGCGCCAAGGCTGACGAGCTGGACCAGACGATCAAGCGCCTGAAGGCGATGCGCAACGGCCTCAGGCACGCCGCGGTATGCCCTGCGCCCAGCCATGCCGAATGCCCGACCTTTCAGCGCTTGCTGCGCGCCGCAGCGGCCGGTGAGTTGGCGCCGCGCGCGAACAGGGGTGTGGCGCGTTCGGCGAAGTGAGGCGGGGCGCGCAATGCGTTTTTGTCAGGCGGTGGCGACCCAGCCGCGGAATCCGAAGGCCGCATAAAACAGTTCGACGCCGGAGAAGCCGGCCTCCCGCAGCAGCGATTGATCGTCTTCGGGCGACAGAATCGGCAGTTGCGCGCCCAGCCCTTTTTCCCGGGCGCGGGCCTTGTCAGGATCAATGCCGGAAGAAATCGCAAAGGCGGTGCAGCGCGCCAGCCAGCGCTCGCGCACCCCTGGCTCCTGCGGGAAGCTGAAATGCGCGGCCACAAAAGGCGCGCCGGGCTGGAGCCGCCGGCGCACTTCGGCCAGCGTGCGGCGCCGCTCGTCGCGCGCGAGGAAGTGCAGCGTCAGCAAGCAACACGCGGCATCGAAGGGCCCGGCCGGCGCGATGTCCATGGTGCCGGTGTGCAGCCGGACCCGCTGCGAATGAATATGCAGCCGGGTCCGCGCCAGTTGCAGCATTTCGGCCGAGGGGTCCACGCCGTCAAATTGCCACTGCGGCTGCGCGTTCGCAAAAACCTCCAGCTCGAGCCCGCCACCCGCACCCAGCACCAGGATGCGGGCATCGGCAGCCGCGTGTTCCGCCAGCAGCAGCAAACACATGCGTTGCATGTCGGCAAAGCCCGGCACCATGCGCGGCGGGCCCTCGGCATAGGCCGCGACGGCCGCCGCATCGGTGTAAGCGGTGTGGATGCTCATGCGTTGTGGGCCATGGCCGCGGCCAGCGTGGCGCCGCGCGCCTGCCGCCGCGCATGGAAGTCCTGACTGAGCGTGGCCAGGCTCACATCACCGAGCCGGTCCAGCAGCACCTGCCTGGCCTCGGCAAAGGCGCTGTCGAGCGCCGCATTCACCGCCTGCTCGACCAGACAGCCAGGCGCCTCGGTCCGGTTGCCCATCGCAAACAGCTCTGGCGCATCCAGTGCGTTGTAGATGTCGCCCAGGGTGATGTCCTC
>PNNC01000122.1 GCA_013824015.1 Polaromonas sp. | reverse complement strand
CGACGGCTCCATCATCGAGACCCCCATCACGGCGAACTTCCGTGAAGGTCTGAACGTGCTGCAGTACTTCATCTCGACCCACGGCGCCCGTAAGGGTCTGGCCGACACGGCGCTGAAGACTGCCAACTCCGGCTACCTGACCCGCCGTCTGGTGGACGTGACCCAGGATCTGGTGGTCAACCAGAACGACTGCGGCACCTCCAACGGCACGCTGATGCGCGCCATCGTCGAGGGCGGCGAGGTGATCGAGTCGCTGCGCGACCGGGTGCTGGGCCGTGTGACCGCCGAAGAGGTGATCCACCCCGAGACCCGCAAGACCCTGGTGCCGGCCGGCGAGATGCTGGACGAAGACCTGCTCGACATGCTGGAGACCGCCGGTGTGGATGAGGTCAAGGTGCGCACCGCACTGACCTGCGAGACCCGCTTCGGCATCTGCGCCAAGTGCTATGGCCGTGACCTGGGCCGTGGCGGCCTGGTGAACATCGGCGAAGCCGTGGGCGTGATCGCAGCCCAGTCGATCGGCGAGCCGGGCACCCAGCTGACCATGCGCACCTTCCACATCGGTGGTGCGGCGTCGCGTGCGGCGGTGGCCTCCAGCGTGGAAGCCAAGTCCAGCGGCGTGATCGGCTTCAACGCCACCATGCGCTACGTGTCCAACACCAAGGGCGAGCTGGTGGTGATTGCGCGTTCGGGCGAGATCATCATCTCCGACGAGCATGGCCGCGAGCGCGAGCGTCACAAGGTGCCGTACGGCGCCATCCTGACCATCAAGCCCGACCAGTCCATCAAGGCCGGCACGATCTTGGCCAACTGGGACCCGCTGACCCGACCCATCATCACGGAATTCGCCGGTCAGGTGCGTTTCGAGAATGTGGAAGAGGGCCTGACCGTGGCCAAGCAGGTGGACGATGTCACCGGCCTGTCCACGCTGGTGGTGATCGATCCCAAGCGCCGTGGCGCCACCAAGGTGGTGCGCCCGCAGGTCAAGCTGGTCGACGCCAAGGGCCAGGAAGTCAAGATCCCGGGCACCGACCACTCCGTGACCATCGGCTTCCAGGTCGGCGCCCTGATCCAGGTGCGTGACGGTCAGGAAGTGGGCCCCGGCGAAGTGCTGGCCCGCATCCCGGTCGAAGGCCAGAAGACCCGCGACATCACCGGCGGTCTGCCGCGTGTGGCCGAGCTGTTCGAAGCCCGTTCCCCGAAAGACGCCGGCATCCTGGCCGAAATGACCGGTACCGTGTCGTTCGGCAAGGAGACCAAGGGCAAGATCCGCCTGCAGATCACCGATCCGGAAGGCAAGGTCTGGGAAGAGCTCATCCCCAAGGAAAAGAACATCCTGGTGCACGAAGGCCAGGTGGTCAACCGCGGCGAAAGCATCGTGGACGGTCCGGCCGACCCGCAGGACATCCTGCGCCTGCTGGGCATGGAAGAGCTGGCCCGCTACATCGTCGACGAGGTGCAGGACGTCTACCGTCTGCAGGGCGTGAAGATCAACGACAAGCACATCGAGGTGATCGTTCGCCAGATGCTGCGCCGTGTCGTGGTCGACGCCGTGGGCGATTCGTCCTACATCGCCGGCGAGCAGGTCGAGCGGTCCGAGATCCTCAACACCAACGACGCCCTGCGCGCCGACGGCAAGATCCCGGCCACCTACAGCAACGTGCTGCTGGGCATCACCAAGGCTTCGCTGTCGACCGACTCGTTCATCTCGGCGGCTTCCTTCCAGGAAACCACCCGGGTGCTGACCGAGGCGGCCATCATGGGCAAGCGCGACGAGCTGCGTGGTCTGAAGGAAAACGTGATCGTGGGTCGTCTGATCCCGGCCGGTACCGGCATGGCCTACCACGAGGCGCGCAAGGTCAAGGAGAAGATGGACGACGAAGAGCGCCGTGCCATCGCCGAGGCCGACGCCCTGTCGCTGGCGGCCGACCAGGCCGACGCTTCCAGCGCCAGCGAATCGGCCGAGTGATGGTCGATTGATCGCCTGCAACGGCGCCTGATCCGCTCAGGCCCCCAAGGCCCCCGGTCGAAAGGCAGGGGGCTTTTTTGTCTCCGCTCTGGCCATGGGCCTGCGCTATATTGGCCCGCACTTCAGCCATACCTCCGGGAGTTGTTCCATGTCGATGACCCAATGGATCCTGCTGGCTGCCGGCCTTTTCGTGCTGTTCTGGGCGGTGGGCGCCTACAACCGCCTGGTCACGCTCAAGAACGCCATCGCCAATGCCTTTGGCCAGATCGACGTGCAGCTCAAGCGCCGGCACGACCTGATCCCCAATCTGGTCGAGGTGGCCCGCCAGTACCTGGTGCACGAATCGCAGACGCTGGAAGCGGTGATCGCGGCGCGCAACCAGGCCCGCAATGCCGAGCAGGCCGCCGCCGCTGCACCCCTGAGTGCCCAGGCCCTGGCGGCGCTGGCCGGCGCCGAGCAGACGCTGGGTGCCGCGCTGTCGAAGCTGATGGTGGTGGTGGAGGACTACCCCGAACTCAAGGCCGACCAGAACCTGCGCGAACTCAGCGAAGAGCTGGCCAGCACCGAGAACCGGATCGGATTCGCCCGCCAGGCCTACAACGACCAGGTGCTGCAGTTCAACGACGCCGCCAGCCAGTTCCCCGCGCTGATCGTGGCCCGCCTGTTCGGCCTGATGCCGCAGGAGATGCTGGCCTCGACCACCAGCGAGGCCGAGCGCCAGCCGGTCAAGGTCCAGTTCTGAGGGCGCCTCGCGCATGCGTTTTTTTGAATCCCAGGCCGAAGCCCGTCGTCAGACGCGTCGGTTGCTGGTGCTGTTCGGCCTGACCGTGCTGTTGCTGGTGGTCGCGGTGAATGCTGCACTCGCCCTGGCCTGGGGGCTGAGCTGGGCCTTCTGGATGCCCGGGCCCTTCAGCCTGCCGGCCCGCTTCATCGAGATCAACACCGCCGTGGTGCTGCTCTTCGTGCTCGGCGGCTGGTGGCTGGAAACCTCGCGCCTGCAGAGCGCCGGCGGCGCGGCGCTGGCCCGCCAGCTCGGTGCCCGCGAAGCCCGGCCCTCGGGCGACTTTCACGAGCAGCGCTATGTGCACATCGTCGACGAGATGGCCATCGCATCCGGCCTGCCCGCCCCGGCCGCGCTGGTGCTCCCGCGCGAGGGCGCCATCAACGCGCTGGCCGCCGGCTGGGATCCGAGCGACGCCGCCATCGCCGTCACACAGGGCGCGCTGGACCACCTCAGCCGCGAAGAAATGCAGGGCCTGGTGGCCCATGAGCTCAGCCACATCGGCGAGGGCGACACCCGGCTGAACATGCGCCTGTGCGGCATGGTGTTCGGGCTGGAGATGGTCTATCGGCTTGGCCAGGACCTGTGGGAGGCGGACGACGAGGGCCGCCGCCACGCCGCCGCCCTGGCCGGTCTGGCCCTGATGGCTGCCGGCTGGCCGGGCTGGATGGCGGGCCATGCGCTGCAGGCCGCCGTGGCCCGACAGCGCGAATACCTGGCCGACGCCCGCGCGGTGCAATGGACCCGCAGCCGCGACGCCCTGGGTGGTGTGCTGCGCAAGGCCCTGGCCCAGCGCGAGCGCGGCGATGCCGACCGCACCGGCTCGGCCCAGGTGCAGCACATGCTGCTGCTGGGCAGCGAGGCCGGCGGCCTGCGCCACTGGTTCGATGCCCACCCGCCCCTGGCCCAGCGCATCCGCCGCATCTACGGCCGCCCGATGGCGCCCCTTCCCCTGGGCGGGGCCGACCGCCGCGCCGTCACCGACCCCACCGCATGACCGAACAGACGCCCGCGACCCGGGCCACGACACCTGCACTCTCCCTGCTGCTGCAACACACCGCCGAGGCCGTGCGCCAGGTCCAGCAGGGGCGATCGCTGTCCGACACCCTGCCCGAGGTGCCTGCCGCCCAGCGGCCCGGTGTGCAGTCGCTCACCTTCCATGCCCTGCGCCACCTCGGGCTGGCCCGCGCGCTGGTGTCCCGGCTGGCCGATCGCCCCCCGGAAGCGGCGGTCCAGGCCCTGCTGGTCACGGCCGTGGGCCTGCTGGTGGCGCCGGCCGACGGTGTCCGCTATGCGCCACACACGGTGGTCAACCAGGCGGTGGAGGCGGCGCGCCAGCACCGACGGCTGCAGCGCCAGGCCGGCTTCATCAACGCCTGCCTGCGGCGCCTGCTGCGCGAACACCAGGACCTGATGGCCGAGGTGGAGAACCTGCCGGAGGCCCGCCACAACCACCCCGGCTGGTGGATCGAGCGGGTCCGGCGGGACCACCCGGACCACTGGCAGAGCGTGCTGGAGGCCAGCCAGCACCCCGGCCCCATGACGCTGCGCGTCAACCGGCGGCGCACCGACCGGGCGGCCTACGCCGCGCGCCTCGCAGAGATCGGCATGGCCGCGGTGCCCACCGGCGACGATGGCCTGGTGCTGGCGCAGCCCTGTCCGGTGGACAGCCTGCCCGGCTGGCAGGAAGGGCTGGTCTCGGTGCAGGACGCCGCAGCCCAGATGGCCGCCGGCCTGTTGCTGGACGGTCGTGAATGGGGTCCGCAGCACCGGGTGTTGGACGCTTGCGCGGCCCCCGGCGGCAAGACCGCCCACCTGCTGGAGCGGGCCGATGTCGACCTGCTGGCGCTGGATGCCGATGCCGGCCGGGCCCGCCGCATCGACCAGACCCTGGAGCGCCTGGGTCTGCAGGCCCGGGTGAAAGCCGCCGACGCGGCGGAGGTGGACAACTGGTGGGACGGCCAGCCCTTCGACGCCATCCTGCTGGATGCGCCCTGCACCGCATCGGGCATCGTGCGCCGGCACCCCGATGTGCGCTGGCTGCGCCGCGAATCCGATGTGCCGGCCCTGGCGGCCCAGCAGCGCCGCCTGCTGGAGGCGCTGTGGCCGTTGCTCCGACCGGGCGGCCGCCTGCTCTATGCGACCTGTTCGGTGTTCCGGGCAGAAGGCGAAGATCAGGTGCAAGCGTTTCTCGCGCGCCACACCGAGGCCCGCCGGCATCCCTGTGCCGGCCATTTGCTGCCCGGGGCGGGTAGGCCGTCAGGGCAGTTCAACGACAATCCGCCGGGTGGACATGACGGTTTCTTCTACGCCCGGCTCGACAAGCCCGCTGCCTGAGGGCGGGCGGGTGCCCATCCGGGTGTGGCAGGCGGTCTGGCGCCGGCTGGCGGCCGGTGCGTGGGCTTTGCTGATCGGCCTGTGCCTGCTGGCCGATGCGCGCGCCAACCCCCAGGTCCAGCAGATGGCGCTGGAGCGCACCGCCGAAGGGCTCTACCTCAATGCCCGGCTAGGACTGGGCGCCACCCCGGACGTCGAAGATGCTTTGGTGCGAGGCGTGCCCCTGTACTTCGTCTGGCAGGCCGATGTCACCCGGTCCCGCTGGTACTGGGCCGACAAGCGCCTGGTCAGTGCGGTACGGGTGCTGCGGCTGGCCTACCAGCCCCTGACCCGCCGCTGGCGCGTGAGCCTGTCCACCGATGCCGGCGCCGCTGGCGGCGGGGCCGGGCTGCAGTACGCCGCCCACCAGAACCACGATTCCCTGGCCGATGCGCTGGCCAGCATCGGCCGTCCCGGCCGCTGGCGCCTGCTGGATGCCGCACAGATCGAACCCGGCGAGACCCACCGGGTCGAGGTGGCGTTCCGGCTCGACCTCAGCCTGCTGCCCCGGCCATTCCAGATCGGCCTGGGCAACGACCCGGACTGGACGGTCCAGTTCCAGCAGCGGCTGACCGTGCCCGACGCCGTCGAACCCGACCGCTGACCCGCCGCCGGCCTGCACCGTGAGCACCGCACCCAACCCCCGCCGTCAGGCCGTGGCCGCCCGTTGGGCCGTGGGGGCAGCGCTGGTCTTCATGACCGGCGTCGGCATGGTGCTGCTGTTCCTGCTGACGCTGGCCACCCGGAACCGGGCACTCTACGAACAGAACTTCACCTGGCTGGTGGCGGTGAACGTGGCGGTGGCCGGGTTCCTGCTGCTGGTCATCGGCTGGCTGGCCGTTCGCCTGTTCCTGCGCCTCAAGCGCGGCAAGTTCGGCAGCCGGCTGCTCATCAAGCTGGCCGGCATCATCGGGCTGGTGGGCGTGCTGCCCGGGCTGCTCATCTACACCGTGTCGTACCAGTTCGTCTCGCGATCCATCGAGAGCTGGTTCGACGTGCGGGTGGAGTCCGCGCTCAATGCCGGCCTCAACCTCGGCCGCACCACCCTCGACACGCTCACCGCCGACATGTCCAACAAGGCCCGGGTGGCGGCCGACGGCCTCTCGCGTCTCTCGAACACCTCGGCGGTGTTTTCCCTGGACGACGTGCGGAACCAGCTCGGTGCCAGCGATGTGGTGCTGTGGGGCGCCAGCGGCCGGCCGCTGGGCAGTGCGGGTGTGTCCCGCTTCGACATCAGTCCTGAACGTCCGTCAGCGGCGCTGCTGCGCAATGTGCGCGAGGCGCGGGTGGTGGCCACCGTGGAGGGCCTGGAAGAAGGTGCCGACAGCGAGCTGGACGCCGCGCTGGCCGCGCGCGAGGCGCGCATCCGCGTCACGGCGCTGGTCCCGCCGCCGCCGTTTTCCTTTGGCAGCGATCCACGGTACCTGCAGGCGGTGGCGCCCTTGCCCTCGGCGCTGGTGGTCGACGCGCTGGCGGTGCAGCTGGCCAACCGCGAGTACCAGGAACGTGCCCTGGCGCGGGAGGGCCTGCGCCGCATGTACATCGGCACGCTCACGCTGGCGCTGTTCCTGGCGGTCTTCGGTGCCGTGCTGCTGGCGGTGCTGCTGGGCAACCAGCTGGTGCGGCCGCTGCTGGTGCTGGCCGAGGGCATGCGCGAGGTCGCGGCCGGCAACCTGAGCCCCAAGCAGGCGCTCACCTCGCGCGACGAACTCGCCGGCCTCACCCGCACCTTTGCCCACATGACCCAGGACCTGTCCGATGCGCGGGCGGCGGTGCAGCGCAGCATGTCCGAGGTCGACGCTGCCCGCGACAACCTGCAGACCATCCTGGACAACCTGACCGCCGGCGTGGTGGTGCTCGACGAAGCAGGGCGGCTGCGCAGCGTCAACCCCGGGGCCGAACGCATCCTGCACATTCCGCTGGCGCTGCACATCGGCCGCCCGCTGGTGGAGCTGCCCGGGCTGGAGGCCTTCGGCAGCGGCGTGCTGCAGCAGTTCGAACGTTTCCTGGGTGAGCAGACGCCGCACGAAGGCGGTTACTGGCAGCAGTCGTTCGAGCTCTCGGCCAGCGGCAATACGCCGTTCCACCAGGGCATCACGCTGATCGCGCGCGGCGCGCTGCTGCCGCGCAACGAACGCCTGCTGGTGTTCGACGATGTCTCCGACATGGTCTCGGCCCAGCGCGCCCAGGCCTGGGGCGAGGTGGCCCGGCGCCTGGCGCACGAGATCAAGAACCCGCTCACGCCCATCCAGCTGTCGGCCGAACGCCTGGCCATGAAGCTCGACGGCAAGGTGGCCGCGCCCGAACAGGCGGTGCTCGACAAGTCGGTGCGGACCATCGTCGATCAGGTCGACGCCATGAAGCGGCTGGTCAACGAGTTCCGCGACTACGCCCGGCTGCCCGCCGCGCAGCTGGTGCCGGTCGACCTGAACGCCCTGCTGCGCGACATCCTGGCGCTGTACGACCATGCCGATGTGCCGGTGCGGCTGGAGCTGGCCGACGACCTGCCCATGGCCCTGGCCGACGCCCAGCAGGTGCGCCAGATCGTGCACAACCTGGTGCAGAACGCGCAGGACGCCATCGGGGCGCAGTCCGGCGAGGTGCTGCTGCGCACCCGGCGCTCCGACAGCGGACAGTGGGTGCGGCTGAGCGTCATCGACCAGGGCCCGGGCTTTGCCGATCACATCCTCAAGCGCGCCTTCGAGCCCTATGTCACGACCAAGAGCAAGGGCACCGGTCTGGGGCTGGCGGTGGTCAAGAAGATCATGGACGAGCACGGCGGCCGGGTGGACCTGAGCAACCGGGTCGTGGAGGGCCGCGTCACCGGCGCCCAAGTCTCGTTATCATTCGCAGTTGCGAATTGACAACAGCCTTTCGGGCGACAGACAGGGTGACATGGCAACGATTCTGGTGGTGGACGATGAACTGGGCATCCGGGACCTGCTCTCGGAGATCCTGAACGACGAAGGTCATGCGGTCGAGCTGGCCGAGAACGCGGCCCAGGCCCGCCAGATCCGGGCCAGCCTGCGGCCCGATCTGGTCCTGCTGGACATCTGGATGCCCGACACCGACGGCGTGACCCTGCTCAAGGAGTGGGCCAGCAACGGCCTGCTGACCATGCCGGTCATCATGATGAGCGGCCACGCCACCATCGACACCGCCGTGGAAGCCACCCGCATCGGCGCCAGCGCCTTCCTGGAAAAGCCGATCACGATGCAGAAGCTGCTCAAGGCGGTCGACCAGGGGCTGAACAAGACACCGGTCAAGGCCGGGCCGGCCCTGGCCGCTGCGGCGGTGCGCCCGGGCGGCCTGGTGACCGAGTTCACGGTCGAACAGGCCATGACCGCCAGCGTGGCCGGAGCAGCCCTGCCGCTGGCCGGCAGCCTGGGCGATCTGGGGCCGCAGTCGCAGCAGCTGTTCAATCTGGACAGCCCGCTGCGCGAAGCCCGCGACGAATTCGAGAAGGCCTACTTCGAATACCACCTGGCCAAGGAGTCCGGCTCCATGACCCGGGTGGCCGAAAAGACCGGCCTGGAACGCACCCACCTCTACCGCAAGCTCAAGCAGCTCGGGGTGGACCTGGCCCGCAGCAAGCGCAACGCGCACTGAGATTTCGGCCCAAAAATACTGCTATACTCGCCGGCTTACCAAGGCCCGGTAGCTCAGTTGGTAGAGCAGCGGATTGAAAATCCGCGTGTCGGTGGTTCGATTCCGCCCCAGGCCACCAAAATTCAGCGCCCAACTGTTCTCAGTTGGGCGTTTTCATTTGTGCTTCCCGCATGACACGCGGGGTTCCCGCACATTCTGCGTGTGCGACCAGGCTCCTGTGGCCTGGCAGGAACATCCCCGGTTGCCCTCCGTTCCGCCCTCTCTTCTCTCGAAATCGGCGCTAACTTCTTCGCCGTGGCACACGCACATGGCCTTTTGCGACCATCATTTGCGCGCGTGCCATTGCCATTCGTTGTCGGGTGGGCTTGGAGCAGCAATCCATCACGCCAACACAGCCGCCGCGCAAGGCATGGAGTACAAGCCTGCGCGTTGCTGCGTGACGACGAGTGCTCCGTAGGCCGCCAGCCTCGCCTCGTGCTCCGGCTTGCCCTTGTCCTTCGACTTGATCTTGAACAGGTCAATTGGCTTGTCGCTCTTCTGGCCGGCACGCTGCATGACCCTTTCGCCGTCCACCTCGACCCCCTTGAACGACCACAGCGACTCGAACACTTTGGCCTGACCATCGGTGAACCGGATCGGCGTTGCCTGCACGTCCGGCAGCGTCGCCCACTTGAAGTCCGCCGAGAATGGCCCGTTCACAGGTGCGGCCGGATCGGCCACTGCTGGCGCTACAGACGGTATCGAAGGGATGAAGGCGATCCCGCCGCCATAGAACGTGAATCGTTCTTCCAGCGCCAGCCATTCCACTCCTGAGCCGAATGGCGATCCGCGAGTCGTGCGCGGCCTGGGAGTGATGACCCGGATGCTGCTGCCCGCCACGCGCACTCGATCCAGCAAGTTCGGCTCATGCAGCACTCGTGTCAGATCTCGGGCCAGCAACACCGGAGAACGGCGGGCGTCACCGATTCGCCAGGCTCCGTCGCCCAAGTCATCGATGTCGTCGCGGCTCTCGATGTCGAGGGCGAGGCGCATTTTCTGCCGCAGCCAGTCTTCATCCAGGGCCAACGCCGCACCGTCGATTGCTTCGACGGGCACCTGGCCACAATCCGGGCACCGGCAGATCCGGCCGCCCCGACCATCACTCCAGACCTGCGCCCGGTGCTGCTGGCAGTGGGGGCAGAGCACAAAAGACTGATCCACCACTGTTGGCCTGACCGCTTTGCCGAGCACAGGCAAAGCCGATACCTCTCGTGGCGACAGCGTGGAACGCAGCACCGGCGTGCCGCCCGCGAACAGGCGGCAAACCAGGGCCCAGGCATCGTGCGTCGCCATTGGTCAATCCTCGAAGGCCGATGAGGAACTGACTGCGTCGGTCTCCGGCGGCAACTCCTGTGCACTGAGAGTCTGGCCCTTCTGCAAGATGCCCACCGCAACCAGGTAGCCTTCCAGCTGTGCCTGCATCTTGGCGTCGAACTTGTGCAGGTTCAGCCGCCCTTTGCTGGTTACTTCGATGGTGACCACCTTGGGGCGTGTCCTGCCAGGCTCGGGCGGGTAATAGAGATTGACCTGCGCCGCCGTCACCGCCCACTGCCCCTCCAGCGGGCCAGGCAGCTTCTCCTTCAGCAGGTCGTGCACCGAGCGTTGCTGGCTGGACTGCATCGCCGTGCATTCGATCTTGAGCGCCGTGTCGGGGCTGAGCAGGGTGAGTGCCTTCAGCTGAACCATCGAGAAGCCGTCCTCAAAGACCTCCGGCACATCGAATCCGGTGCGCAGCATCGACAAATCCAGCGTCGGCGACTTGATTTTGTGAGCGCTCGCTTTCACGCCCAGCACATGCTCCGCGAAGGCCTCGACCAGCATCTGCTGGTACTTCGCGCCGCCGCGCACCAGCGTGCGCACGACACCGGTGGACTTGGCGTACTCCAGCACCATGTGAATGTTGGGGTTGCCGACCCTGCGCTTCAGGGTTGCGCCCTCGAACTCCAGTCGCAGCATCGCCATGTCCTTGACATGGACTGACAACAGGAACACCCCTGGGCTGCGCTCGACCAAGTGCGCCACGCTGCCGTCACCACATTGGAGTTCGCGCTTGTAGAAGGCCGAGATGGCGTGACGCAACGCAGTCAGATTGGCATCCGAACCGTTCGGCTGGCGCTTCAAGCCGAGATCGTATTGCTGCGTCTGCTGCCCATGCTGCTCCCAAAAGCTGAAGTCATAGGCGCGCTCGAACAGCGCCGGGTGGTGGACGTAGAGCCAGAAGGAACGGTGGACGTCACTTGCACACAGCGCCAAGCCCGCCAGCGCAGCACCATCGGCCACGGCCGCCTCAAACATCGCCTGCTTGCCTGCCGCATCACCCAACTGAACGCTGGCCATGAGGTTGGCTGTCATCCGGTCGCGGGCAGCAATGTCGGGCCAGACCTTAACCGCTTCGACCAGAAACTGGCTGGTCTCAGGTGTGTCATCCCAGGCAAAGCCATGGGGCACAGGCAGGCTGTGGGTGGTCAGGAAGTCGCGCAGCGTGGCGTCCACCGGCAGCTCGAGCATCACGTCGACAAAGGTCTTCTTCATCTTGATCGTCCTTTCTGGATCGGCGTCGAAGGTCTGCGACCGATGTACGGACTGCACTGGCCAGCGACTGGGTTACTAAACACGCACCTCGCACAAGTAAAGTAGCGAGATACAAGCGCGATTCTGAACCTCGGATTTCCGCTTGTCAATCAACGCGGCACATCTAGACCTCATTTGTATCTCGCGGCTATACTGGCGGTCTTGTTTTTGTTAACTGACTGTTTTCCCCTACAGGAGCATCGCTATGGCTTCAGCGTTCGGAGCACGCCTGCGACGCTTACGCGAGGCGAAGAAATTGACCTTGCAACAGGTCGCCGACGCTGTCGGCTGTACCAAGGCGTACATATGGGAACTGGAGATGAAGGACGGCCAGCGCCCTTCTGCCGAGCGAATTCAGGCGATAGCCAAGGTGCTGGGCGTGACGATGGAGGATGTAATGGGGGAGCCCGTCGATCAGGTTCCCCAAGCCAGCCCAGAAGATGTGGCCTTCTTCCGTGAGTACGCCGGAATGACGGACGAGGAGAAGGATCGCTACCGTCAGGCCCTCAAAATCATGTTCCCCGACAAGAGCTAAGGTGGTCTGACAATTGAGCGCATCCCCGCCCCTTACCGGATCTATTGCGGCCAGCACCGTCTTGAAATGGTTGCGGGCCTGGCACGCCGACGGCATGCCGGATGCTGTGGATTTGGAAGTCGTCCGTCAGATGCTTCCGGAGACTCCTTACGGCAAAGGGGTGCGGGAGATCAAAGCCCCGATGGTGCTGGACGTCAATGCCTGCGAAGGCATGCTCGTGCGCAACCCAAAGGACACGGCCGAGTGGGGTATTTTCTATAACGGCAAGGCCAATCCAGAACGCCAGCGCTTCACCATCGCCCACGAGCTGGGCCACTTCATCCTCCACCGAGATCAGCGGCAAAGCTTCAACTGCGACAAGGAAAGCGTGTACTCCGGCGCTGACACTATCCGTGTCATCGAACGGGAGGCGGACGACTTTGCCAGCAACCTGCTGATGCCTGGCGACTTGCTGCGCGAGTGGATCTCAAACCAGCGCATCGACTTGCATGTCCTGAGCGCCCTTGCCAAACGGTTCCAGGTGTCGTTCGAGGCGCTGTGTATTCGGTTCATCAAATTCACCACGCAGCGAGCAATCCTTGTCTATTGGGACAACGGTTTCGTGAAGTACGAATGGCGCAGCAGCAGCGCGGTCAAGACGCGCGCCCGCATTCGGCGCACTGACGATCCGCAGGAACCATTACCCGGCACCCTGGCTGCTGATTCCACCGTTGAGCAGGAGTGGGATGGCACGGAGATGTCTGCCGCGATCTGGTGCCCGGAGGAGGCACCACACATGAAGTTGCGCGAGTTCAAGCACAGCTACACCACAGGAGATCGCGTCCTGACCCTTCTGCTACTGGAAAGTGCTGAACCACGGTCATGGGATCGGTCTTGGCAAGACGGCGAGAGCTTTGACAGCTTCGATCAGTTCGTCTCGAACGGGCAATTGCCAGTACGGTGAGTCCCTCGATGACAGGCTTGCCGATCCAACCCATAGATGAAGAACTGCAGACCTTGCAACGCGAGGTGCAGCGAATGCTGGGTCGTTGTCTCTTGCGTCTGCAGCAGTACGAGCAACTGATGAAGGCCATCGTGGCCCACCACGAAATCTCCGCGTCAGGATCACCCCTCGAATCAAACCAGGCGGAGCGCATTGCGGATGCCGCAAACAAGACTCTGGGTACGTTGGTTGGCACGCTGCTCGGAACGTATGTCACCAGCGGCGACCAAGACGAGGTCGCCGAACCAGATGCGCCCGACAACATCATCTCGTTCAAGATGAAGATGAGCTTGCGGATGTCTGCCGCGGATTTCGATACGACGCAAAACGATCTGAAGGAACTGGTTCTGTTGCGGAACAACCTGGTGCACCACTTTATCGACCAGCACGACCTTTGGAGTCTGGCCGGATGCCGTGGCGCGCAAGAGTCCTTGGTGGCGGCCTACAGTCGCGTCGATCAACACTTTGAGCAACTGCGAGGCTGGGCGGAGCACATGGATCAGGCCCGTCGTCTGGCGGCGGAGTTTGCCCAGTCCGATGCCTTCCGCGATCTGGTGATCAACGGCATAGCGCCGGATGGCTCGGTGGATTGGCCCGCAGCCGGAATTGTTCGCGCATTGCGTGAAGCAGCAGATCAGTTGGCTGTCGACGAGTGGACGCCGGTCGCTACTGCTGGACGATGGATTGCAGAAAGGCATCCCGATCAACTGCCGGCCAAGTATGGGTGCAGCAGTTGGCGGCAGGTCGTGCACGAATCCCGCCTTTTCGAGCTTCGGTATCGGGAAGTGAATGGCCAGCGCGCGGCTTGGTATAGGCCCAAAGAGACATAGCGCCAAACCCGCGTACTCACGCTAAATCACGTTACGCGAAGTGCCCTTGGTTTCTAGCATGAGCAGCGTTTTCCATCGGAACGCTTGCCATGACAGAAATCGAACCTATCTCCATTTGCACATCACCTGACCGGCCACGGCACGGGCATCAAGAAATCGCTGATCTCTTGGCTGCCGCGCTGCTGCGCCTTCGTGTCCGCCAATCGCGCGACATCCCCCAAAACAGCGAGCACGTTTGCCTTGGCTTCCCCGGCCAACAGCGCGTGAATGCGAACCCCGATCACAACAACGGAGTTCGCCCATGACAGCACACGCAACCTCACCCACGCCCGCATCAGTCGCCGCCCGCGTCGCGGCTATTCCCCATCTTTCGATGGATGATCTTTGGGCTCTCTGGGACGACCATTTCGATGAACGGCCGAATCACCACCATCGGGTCTGGTTGGAAAGTCGCCTGGCCTACCGGATGCAAGAGCGTGCGTTTGGTGGTTTGAAACCATCACTGCGCAAGAAGCTCGAGGAGGTTGGCGAAACCGGCATCTTGCCCAAGCAACTGCGCGGCGATAGCCAACGCCTACTGCCCGGTACCGTCCTGACACGCATCTACGACGACATTGAACATCGTGTGCTGGTGCGCGGATCGAATGAATTCGAGTACCAGGGGCAACGCTTCAAGAGCTTGTCCGCTGTGGCCAAACGCATCACAGGCAGCCATTGGTCAGGCCCGGTGTTCTTTGGTTTGAAGGCACCAGCTTCGAAGAAAGGGTCAGCATGAGCTCAGTGCGTCGAAACCAGATTCCCGCAGTCACGCCAAAGAAGCGCTGCGCCGTCTACACCCGCAAGTCCACTGACGAAGGCCTCGATCAGGAATACAACAGCCTCGAGGCACAGCGTGATGCAGGCTTGGCCTTCATTGCAAGCCAACGGCATGAAGGCTGGATAGCCGTCGACGACGGATACGACGACGGCGGCTACTCTGGCGGCAACATGGAACGGCCCGGGTTGCGCCGATTGATGATCGACATCGAGGCGGGGAAGATCGATACCGTGGTTGTCTACAAAATCGACCGCCTCACGCGCAGCCTGCCGGACTTCGCAAAGCTGGTCGAGGTCTTCGACCGCAACGGCGTCTCCTTTGTCGCGGTCACGCAGCAGTTCAACACCACCACATCGATGGGCCGATTGACGCTCAACATCCTTTTGTCATTCGCGCAGTTCGAACGCGAGGTCACCGGCGAACGCATCCGCGACAAGATCGCCGCCAGCAAGGCCAAAGGTATGTGGATGGGCGGAGTCCCGCCTCTCGGATACGACGTGGTCGAACGCAAGCTCGTCATCAACGACCGTGAAGCTGCGCTGGTACGTGACATCTTCCGCCGCTATGCCGAGCATGGCTCGGCTGCCCGACTCGTCCGCGAACTGGATATCGAAGGACATACCACCAAGGCATGGGTCACCCAGTCCGGCCGGGAGAGATTGGGGCGCAGCATCGATCAGCAGTACCTCTTTACCTTGCTGCGTAACCGCATTTACCTCGGTGAAATCTGCAATCACGAGACGTGGTACTTGGCCCAGCACGACCCTATCATTTCTCAAGAATTGTGGGACGCGGCACACGCCTTCATTGAGAGGCGAAAGCAGGCACCGCGCGAACACCGAGCCAAGCATCCGGCACTGCTGGCGGGACTTCTGTTCGCACCGGATGGCCAACGCATGTTGCACTCCTTCGTCAAGAAGAAAAACGGTCGGCAGTACCGCTACTACGTGCCTTACCTGCACAAGCGGCGCAACGCAGGTGCCAGCCTGTCTCCGCATACCCCGGACGTGGGCCACCTGCCAGCCGCCGAGATCGAAAACGCCGTGTTGGCACAAATCCATGCAGCGCTTTCATCGCCGCAAATGCTGATCGCAGTGTGGAGATCCTGCCAGCAGCATCCGGCGGGGTCGACGCTGGACGAGGCACAGGTGGTGGTCGCCATGCAGCGCATCGGTGACGTGTGGTCGCAACTGTTCCCCGCCGAGCAGCAACGGATCACACGGCTGTTGATCGAACGCGTGCAACTACACGGGCACGGCCTGGATATCGTTTGGCGGGAGGACGGTTGGATCGGATTCGGTGCGGACATCAGCACGCATCCCTTGATCGAAGAGTCCCAAGAGCGTGTCGAGGAGGCTTTGGCATGAATGCCACGACCCACCAGCGCCAGCGCGCCGTCCGCATCGAGATTGGAGCCGAGGCGCGAAGTTATGTCAGCGAGGGGCAGCGGGTCACCTTGGTGCCCCTGACGATCAAGCGCCGCCAGAACCGGAAGCTGCTGATACCGCCAGCCCCCGAGATCGCGGACCGAATCGGTGGCTTCGATGTGCCGATGATCAAAACGCTGGGCAAGGCCTTCTACTGGAAGCGCTTGATCGACGATGGCACCTACTCCACGACAACGGACTTGGCGCACGCCTTCAAAGTGGAACCGGGCTGGGCTGCCGAGGTCTTGCGCATGACCATGTTGGCCCCCGATATCGTGGAGGCGATATTCGAAGGACGTCAGCCACGCCACCTGAATCTGCACACCTTGCGTGGCCGCCAAGAGCAACTGCCGCGCGATTGGGCTGCGCAGCGTCGATTGCTCGGTTTCTCCCACGCCTGATCTGCTTCCAGACACACCCGATGACGGCGAGCCATGTGCTCGCCGTTTGCTTTTCTGCACTGGGCCATTGGCGAACCTGGAGTTCCGTCGTGGTTCGCCATTGCGTCCCTTAAAGGTTCGCCACCCGAAGTTTGGAATGACACCTGTTACTCAACAACGTCACAGGAGCATTCCATGCAGACACCAACCAGCGGTATCCCCCGGTCGCCACAGCAGGCGATCAACACCATGTCACCCGGTGATCGCCGCGTGCTCAACGAAAACGAGCTCGCGCAACGCTGGGGCGTGAGCCCCAAGACTTTGCAGCGCTGGCGCAGTGAGGGTCGCGGTCCACGCTACCTGAAGCTGTCCAAGCGTGTCGGCTACCCGGTCGACGCGATCCTCGAGTTTGAGCGCGAAGCGCTGCACGACTCGACATCCGAACGCGCGGCGGTTTGAGGAGAGATGCGATGAATGACATCACCATCTTCCCTGCCGACATCGCCGAGATGTCGGTCAGCCAACTGGCCGCATTGCCGCCCGCGCAGAAGCACGAGATCGACAAGAACCTCGATGCAGCCATCGACTGGCTGAAGAAGGCGCGCACCAAGTTCGATGCGGCACTGGATCAGTGCTACGGCGAGCAGGCACGCACCGCGCTGCGCGAGTCCGGCCGGGACTTCGGCACCGCACACATCAGCGATGGCCCGCTGCACCTGAAGTTCGAGCTACCCAAGAGGGTCAGCTGGGATCAGAAGCAACTGGCTGAGATCGCTGAACGCATCGTCGCCTCAGGCGAGAAGGTCGAGGGTTACCTCGACATCAAGTTGTCCGTCTCCGAATCCCGCTTCACGAACTGGCCGCCTGCTTTGCAACAGCAGTTCGCCGCCGCTCGCACTGTGGATTCCGGCAAGCCGTCTTTCACCCTTTCCATCGATTCGGAGTAATGACCATGAGCACCAATCTCATCGCCTCGCTGCGTCAACAGCTGCCGTCCATCTACGGCGAACACCTCCCTGACGAAATCCGGTATCGCCGCGCGGACGGTCAGTATGTCGTTGTCCCGCTCGATGTCGCCACTGTGGACGAGCTGGCTTTTGCCATCCAGACAGCCAACGCGGAATCGCTGGCGCTCGGTCGCCGCCGCACCGCGCTGGAAGAACTCCACACCGAGGTGCGCAAACGTGCCGCGCGTGGAGTCGACCGTATCGCCGACGTGTCGTGGGAGGGCTGATCATGAGCGCAATCATTCCCTTCCAGTTCGAAGCGCACGCCGTGCGCGTCCAGGTCGATGAACTCGGGCTGCCGTGGTTCAACGCCACCGATGTCTGCGACGCCCTGGAGATGGGCAATCCGTCTCAGGCGATCAAGTCCCACGTCGATGCCGAGGATCTCCAGAAATTGGAGACCCTTACGGCGGGTGGCCGTCAACGCCAGAACCACGTCAATGAATCGGGCCTTTACGCCCTGATCCTCGGTAGCACCAAGGATGCCGCCAAGCGTTTCAAGCGCTGGATCACCAGCGAAGTGTTGCCTGCGATCCGCAAGACAGGCGGGTATTCGGCCGCCACCACGGTGGCAGCCTTGCCCGCGCCGACCCATGACCGTGTCACTGCGATCCTGCTGATCGGCGAAGCGGTCGCCAAGGTGCCGGGTGTCAAGACCGGCATTGCAATGGCTGCCACGTTGACCTGCATTCAGGAAAACACCGGCCTGACCACGGAAGTGCTGCGCCGCGCTTTGCCTGCCGCCAATGAGCCGATCTGCTCGCTTAACGCCACACAGCTCGGCAAATTGCTGAATCGCTCAGCCAAGGCCACGAACCAGCTGCTGGCATCCAGTGGCCTTCAGCTCCGCAACGACCGGGACGAGTGGGAGCTGACTGAGGCCGGTGAAGCATGGGCCGAAGCCATGCCGTACTCGCGCAACGGCCACAGCGGCTACCAGATCCTCTGGAATCCGGCGGTCGCTGAACAACTGAAGGAGGTGGCGTGATGTCCCTCCCGATCATTTCCGCACAGCAGCGCTTGGCCGAACGCAAGGGTGTGAAGTTGCTGATGCTGGGCAAATCCGGCATCGGCAAGACCACCCGGCTCAAAGACCTCGACCCTGCCACCACCTTGTTCCTCGATATTGAGGCGGGTGATCTCGCCGTGGCCGACTGGCCGGGCGACACCATCCGCCCGGCATCGTGGCCGGAAAGCCGCGACTTTTTCGTGTTCCTCGCGGGCCCGGACAAGTCGCTGCCGCCGGAGAGCGCTTTTTCGCAGGCGCACTACGACCACGTGATTGAGAAATTCGGCCACCCGGCGCAGCTGGACCGTTACCAGACCTTCTTCCTGGACTCGATCACGCAGTTGTCACGGCAGTGTTTTGCGTGGTGCAAGACACAGCCTGGTGCCACCAGCGACCGCTCCGGCAAGCCCGATCTGCGCGCAGCCTATGGGTTGCTCGGCCAGGAAATGGTCAGCGCCTTGACCCACCTCCAGCACGCACGCGGCAAAAACGTGGTGTTCGTGGCCATCCTCGACGAACGCCTCGATGACTACAACCGCAAGGTGTTCGTCCCGCAGATCGAAGGCAGCAAGACCAGTCTGGAACTGCCCGGCATCGTCGATGAGGTCGTGACGCTGGCCGAGATCAAGGCTGACGACGGCAGCGCCTACCGCGCCTTCGTCACGCACACCGTCAATCCCTATGGCTTCCCGGCCAAAGACCGCAGCGGTCGCCTCGACTTGCTGGAGCCGCCGCATCTGGGCGCGCTGATCGCCAAGTGTGCTGGCCAGTCGCCAGCGCCCGTCAGCAGCGGCATCCCCACTACTGAAAACACCACCGAATCCAAGGAGTAATCACCATGTCGTCCAACTATTTTGATTTCCAAGATGCCGATCCCCAACAGTCCGGTTTTGACCTGATCCCCAAGGGCGCGGTCGTGCCCGTGCGCATGACCATCAAGCCCGGTGGCTATGACGACCCGGAACAAGGCTGGGGCGGCGGCTACGCCACCGAGTCTTTCGAGACCGGCTCCATCTATCTCGCAGCCGAGTTCGTGGTCACGGCTGGTGATCACGCCAAGCGCAAGATGTGGTCGAACATCGGTCTGCACTCCAAGAAGGGCCCGACCTGGGGCCAGATGGGGCGCAGCTTCATCCGCGCCGCGCTTAACAGCGCCCGCAACGTCCACCCCCAGGACAACAGTCCGCAGGCGGCCGCTGCGCGTCGCATCCAGGGCTTTCATGAACTGGATGGCCTGGAGTTTCTGGCACGCGTGGACATCGAAAAAGACAGCAAGGGTCAAGACCGCAACGTGGTCAAGATCGCGGTCGAGCCCGATCACTCCGACTACGCAAAGCTGATGGGCGTGCCGTCCAAGGCTCCGGGAACTGGAAATTCCGGCGCTCTGACGCAGGCCGCTGCGCCTGCGTATCAGGCACCGACTCCGCAACGCGCACCCGTGACGGGTAAGCCGTCTTGGGCACAGTGAGGGAGGCCGATGAAATGCTGGGTCTGCAAACGACAGGCCCGGGGATTCGGCCACACCGACAACCGTCACGGTGTTGGCAATCCCCGGCGCTACCCCATCGACTGGGTGTTCTGCTCACAACGCTGCCAAAACGCGTTTCATGCGCTGTACGGCAACTGGCTGCGGGTCAAGGAAGGTCGCGTCGACAGTACGGGGGTCGCCATGATCGATCCATCTGATGTCGAACTGGCCGCGATGAAGAAGTGCCTCAAGGCCTTCGGCGAGGCTGCGGGCGAGATTGGATTCACCAAGCCGCTGGGCGACTACTCCGAAGCCGAGGCGCTGCAAGTGATCGACGCCATCGTCACTTGCTACACCGAGGCAATGGTCGCGCACCACGAGGCGAGCAAGTACCCACCGGTACGCGGCATGACGCCTGCGCCCGACCCTCTGG
>PNNC01000031.1 GCA_013824015.1 Polaromonas sp. | reverse complement strand
TGCGGGCGGAAGATGTCGTCGGGAATCGGCGCCTTGTCGGCGTCCTTGATGCCGCGCTGCTTGAGGTCGGCGCGGGCACCTTCCACCATGCGTTCCAGTTCGGCCTGGACAATCGCCTGCGGCACGTCGAGTTCGGCGTTGGCCACCAGCGCTTCCATCACCGCGTTCTTGTTGCGGGCCAGCAGGCGGAACTTGACTTCACGCTCGAGGTTTTTGCGGATGTCTGCGCGCAGGCCTTCCACCGTCGCGTCGGCGATGCCCAGGGACTTGGCCAGCGCTTCGTTGACTTCGGGCAGGTGCGCCGCCTCGATCTTCTTGACCGTCACCAGGAAGTCGGCCTGTTTGCCGGCCACGTCCTTGCCATGGTAGTCGGCCGGAAAGCTCAGCGGAAACGTCTTGCTTTCACCGCTTTTCATGCCGCGCACGGCGTCTTCGAATTCCTTGAGCATCTGGCCTTCGCCGACCAGGAACTGGAAAGCCTCGGCCTTGCCGCCGGCAAAGGTTTCGCCGTCGATCTTGCCTTCGAAGTCGATGGTGGCGCGATCGCCGTCCTGGGCTGCGGCGTCCGCGGCGCGCTGGGCAAAGGTGCGGCGCTGCTTGCGCAGGATGTCCAGGGTCTTGTCGATGGCTTCGTCGCTGACTTCAGAGCTCAGCTTTTCAACTTCGGCATTGGCCAGGTCGCCGATCTTGACTTCGGGATAAACCTCGAAGATCGCATCAAAAGCCAGCTCGCCCTCGGGCGCGCCTTCCTTTTCACTGATGCGTGGCTGGCCGGCCACACGCAGCTTGGCTTCGTTGGCAGCCTGCGAGAAGGCCTCGCCGACCTTGTCGTTCATCACTTCGTAGTGCACCGAGTAGCCGTAACGCTGGGCCACCACATTCATCGGGACCTTGCCCGGACGGAAACCGTCCATCTTGACCGTGCGCGCCAGCCGCTTCAGGCGGGAATCGACTTCCGACTGGATGGTGTTGACCGGCAGGGTCAGGGTCATCTTGCGTTCCAGCTTTTCAAGGGTTTCAACAGTCACGGCCATGATCTACTCCTAATATCGAGGATGTGTAAAAGACGCATGCCTGCGGCGGCAGGGCCCCGCGGCAAACGTCCTGAAAAATCTCACTGGTGGTGCGCGGGGCGGGACTCGAACCCGCACATCCTTGCGGACGTCAGGACCTAAACCTGGTGCGTCTACCAATTTCGCCACCCGCGCGCCGGAAACAAAAACGGGAATCCTCAGCTTTAGGCTTACGGACCCCCGCCTGAAATCGGTCAACTTTCTATTTTAGCCTGTATCCGCGCCCTCTACGGCCGCCGGTCGTCCGGCCCGGTTTACGCCGCTACGACGCCGGGTGTTTCTCGTTTGACGCGAAACCAGGCGGCGTACATCGCCGGCAGCGCCAGCAGGGTCAACACCGTCGCCACGATCAGGCCGCCCATGATGGCAACCGCCATCGGCCCCCAGAACACGCTGCGCGACAGCGGGATCATGGCCAGCACCGCCGCGGCGGCCGTCAGCACGATGGGGCGCAGGCGCCGCACCGCCGATTCAACAATCGCGTCCCAGGCCGGGATGCCGGCCGCGCGGTCCTGCTCGATCTGGTCAATCAGGATCACCGAGTTGCGCTGGATCATGCCCATCAGCGCGATCACGCCCAGCAGCGCCACAAAACCGAAAGGCCGTCCGAGCAGCAGCAGGGCGCCGGCCACACCGGCGATACCCAGCGGCCCGGTCAGGAACACCAGCATGGCGCGGCTGAAGCTGTGCAGCTGCAGCATCAGCAGCGTGAAGGTGAGGAACAGCATGATGGGAATGCCGGCCGCGATCGAGGCCGAGCCCTTGCTGCTTTCCTCCACCGCGCCGGCCACTTCGATGCGGTAGCCACTCATGCCGTTCTGGTGCCACTTGACTTCGATCGCCTTCAGGCTCGGCAACAGCTGGGCGGTCACCGTCGCGCCCTGCAGCCCCTCGACGATGTCGCCCTGCACCGTGATCGCATAGTCGCGGTTCTCGCGCCACATCACGCCCGGCTCCCAGGTGAACACCGGCTTGGCGATCTGCGTCAGCGGAATCGACTTGCCCGACGCCGTCGGCAGGTAGGCATTGGCGATGTCGGTGATCGCATTGCGTTCGTCCAGCGGTTGCCGCAGCACGATGTCGATCAGCTTGTCGCCTTCGCGGAACTGACCCACCGTGCTGCCGGACAAAATGGTCTTGGAGGCCTGGGCAATCGACTGGCTGGTCACGCCCAGCGCGCGCGCCTTGGACTGGTCCACTTCCAGGCGCAGCACCTTGACCGACTCGTTCCAGTTGTCGTTGACGCCGCGCATATTGGTGTTCTGGCGCATGGCCGCCTTGACCTCGTCGGCGCGTTCACGCAGCACCAGCGGGTCGGTGCCGACCACACGGAACTGCACCGGGTAGGGCACGGGCGGCCCGTTGGGCAGCAGCTTGATGCGGCCACGCACCTCCGGGAACTCCTGGGCCAGTAGCGCCGGCAGCTTGATGCGCAGCGACTCCCGCACCTTCAGGTCTTTGGGCAGCACAATAAACTGCGACACATTGCTCTGCGGAAACACCTGGTCCAGCGGCAGGTAAAAACGCGGCACGCCGGAGCCGACCCAGGTGCTGACCGAGGACACGCCCTGTTCCTGCAACAGGCGTTCCTCGACGCGTTTGGCGGTCAGTTCATTGGCGGCAAACGAAGTGCCTTCCGGGAACCAGATGTCCACCATGATCTCGGGCCGGCTCGAGTCCGGGAAGAACTGCTGCTGCACCTTGCCCATGCCGACAATGCCCAGCGCAAAAAACAGCACCGTGGCGCCAATCGTGATCCAGCGGTACTCGACGCACCAGTTCACCGCGCGGCGGAAGGTTTTGTAGAAAGGCGTGTCGAAATGCTCCTGATGGCCGGCCGCGGCGCCTTCGGGCAGCGGTTTGGCCTTCAGCAGCAGCGTGCCCAGGTAAGGCACAAAATACACCGAGACGATCCAGCTCAGCACCAGCGCAATCACCGTCACCGCAAAAATCGCAAAGGTGTATTCGCCGGTGGTCGATTGCGCGAGACCGATGGGCAAAAACCCCACCGCCGTGATCAGCGTGCCGGTCAGCATGGGCATGGCGGTGATTTCATAGGCAAAGGTCGCGGCCCGCACCTTGTCGTAGCCCTCTTCCATCTTGCGCACCATCATCTCGACCGCAATGATCGCGTCGTCCACCAGCAGTCCCAGCGCAATGATCAGCGACCCCAGCGAGATCTTGTGCAGGCCGATGTGGAAGTAGTTCATCGCCAGAAAGGTCACCGCCAGCACCAGCGGAATCGTGATGCCCACCACCAGCCCGGGGCGCATGTCGATGTAATAACGTTTCCACAGCGGGTGCTGGCCGGGGCGCCGGTGGAAACCCAGGGCGATGAAACTCACCGCCAGCACGATCACCACCGCCTCGATCAGCACCTTGACGAACTCGTTGACCGAGCTCGCCACCGCAGTGGGCTGGTCCTGGATCTGCACCAGCTCGATGCCGGCCGGCAGATTCGCGCTGATGCCAGCCGTCGCAACCTTGAGCGCCTTGCCCAAAGCGATGATGTCGCCGCCCTTGCCCATGGACACGCCCAGCGCGATCACTTCGCGGCCCTGGTGCCGGACCTTGACGGCCGGCGGATCGACATAACCGCGCTTGATTTCGGCGATGTCGCCCAGGCGCAGCTGGCTGCCCGTGTTGCCGCGTATCGGCATGGCGCGCAACTGCTCGACCGCCTCGAACTGGCCGGCCACGCGCACCTGCACCACGTCCAGCGGTGTCTGGATGGCGCCAGCCGACTCCACCGCGTTTTGCTGGCCGAGCTGGGTCAGGACCTGGTTGAAATCCAGCCCGAGCTGGGCCAGGCGTTTTTGCGAAATTTCGATGAACAGCTTTTCGTCCTGAACACCGAACTGTTCGACCTTGGCCACGTCGGGCACACGCAGCAGGCGCTGACGTACATCGTCGGCAAAGGTCTTGAGTTCCGCATAACTGAAGCCGTCGGACTGCAGCGCGTAGATCACGCCATACACGTCGCCGAAGTCGTCATTGAAAAACGGCCCGACCACCCCGCCCGGCAAGGTGCCGCGCATGTCGCCGATCTTCTTGCGCACCGCGTACCAGACGCCGGCCACGTCGGCGGCTTTCGATGAATCCTTGATCTGGAAAATGATCTGCGACTCGCCCGGCTTGGAGTAGCTGCGGATCTTGTCGGCATAAGGCACTTCCTGCAGCGTGCGTTCGAGCTTGTCGGTCACCTGCTCGGCCACCTGCTGCGCGGTGGCGCCCGGCCAGTAAGTGCGCACCACCATCGCGCGGAAGGTGAACGGCGGGTCCTCGTCCTGGCCGAGCTGGAAGTAGGCGGCAAAACCCAGCAACATCAGCACCACCATCAGGTAGCGCGTCAGCGCCGGATGGTCCAGCGCCCATTTGGACAGGTTGAAGCCGTCTTTCGGTTGTTCCTGGTTCATGGCCGCCTCACTTCGCCGGCGCGGCGGCAGGGGTGGCGGCCGCGGCGGACGCTATCGGATTGATAGCTGTCTGGGCAGGCGGGACAGGGGCTACAGCCGTTTTTGGCTGATAAATCGTGACTTTTTGCCCGGGCGACAGCACATGCACGCCGGCGCTGACCACCAGCATGCCGGGCTGCAGGCCCGAGGCGATCACCGCCTCGTTGCCGTCGGCGGTGGCGATCTGTATGGTTTGTGAACGCACCGTCATGCTGGCCTTGTCGAGCACCCAGACCGCGCTGTTTTTTCCTTCCTGGCGCAGCGCGCTGGTCGGCAGCTTGATCACCTGCACGCCGGTCGCGCCCAGGCCCTGCGGCTGTACATAGACCGTGGCGCCCAGCACCGGCGGCTCCTTGGTATCCAGCGCCACCTTCACCGGGTAGGTGCGCGTGGCCGGGTCGGCGCTGGCAGAGACTTCGCGCACCCGGCCGCTCAACTCGCCGGCCTGCGACCAGACCCGCACCTTGACCGGCGTGCCGACCCGGATCGCGGCGACCTTGTCTTCGGGCACCGAAAACACCACATCGCGCGGGCCGTCGGCGGCAATACGCAGCACCGGCGCGCCGGCCGTGACCACCTGGCCGGCTTCGGCCTCGACCGCGGTCACCACCCCCGACACATCGGCCACCAGCGCCGCGTAATTGGCCTGGTTGCCCTGCACCGCCAGTTGCGACTGCGCCTGCTCGAGCTGGGCCTGCGCGGCCTTCAGCGTGGTGTCGCGGCGCTCGAGTTCGGCGCCGCTGATGAAGTTCTGGTCCTTGAGTTCCTTGTAGCGCCTGAAGTCCGCGGCCGCCAGGTCGCGCTGGGTCGCGGCGGCCGCCACCTGGGCCCGGGCCGCATCGGCAGCCAGCTTGTAGTCCTGCGGGTCCAGTTGCGCCAGCACCTGGCCGGCCTTGACCTGCTGGCCAAGCTCGGCCTGGCGCCGGATGATTTTCCCGCCGACCCGGAAACCCAGCCGGGACTCCACCTGGGCTTTGACCTCACCGGCGAACTCGTAGTTGGCCGTGAAAGAATCGGTGCCCACGGTGATCACCTTGACCGCACGCACCGGCTCCTCAGGCGGAGCGGACTTGGAACAGGCAGCCAGCACCAGGGCGCTGCCGAGAAGAACAAAGGCGGTTTTGTGCATGATGTAGAAGGGCAAAGCGGTGGCTGGAATCGGGCGGAAGCGGGATGAAGTGTCACGCTACTGACTGACTGGTTAGTAATCTAGGGGAATTCCCCAGCGCTGTCAAGCGACAATCCGGCGATGAGCCCCGCCCCTTCTTCCGGCACGCCCCTGGCGCTGAAGCCCGCCTCGCAGCACTATGAAAATTTCCCGGTGGCCTCCTGGTTGTGCCCACCGCGCCTGCGGCCGGCGATCACCGCGATCTACTGGTTTGCACGCACCGCCGACGACATCGCCGACGAAGGTGACGCTGTTCCTGCCCAGCGCCTGCAGGACCTGACCGCGATCCGCGAAGACCTGTTGGCGGCCGCCGCAGGCCGGCCCGGCTCGGGGCGCTGGCCCGAGGTTTTCGGCGCGCTGCAGCCGGTGATCGCCGAATTCGGGCTGCCGGTGGCCTTGCTGGCCGACCTGCTCAGCGCCTTCGAACAGGACGTGGTCAAGCAGCGTTACGCCAGCGAGGCCGAGCTGCTGGACTATTGCCGCCGCTCGGCCAACCCGGTCGGGCGCCTGCTGCTGCACCTCTACGGCGTCCACGATGAACCCTCGCTGGCCCAAAGCGACAGCATCTGCAGCGCCCTGCAACTGATCAACTTCTGGCAGGACACCAGCGTGGACATCCCGCGGGGCCGTATCTATATCCCGCGTGCGCTGTGGGCCACCCACGGCGTGGACGAGGCGCAGCTGCTGCGCCTGGAGGTCAACCCGGCCACTACCAAATTGATAGCTGCCTGCGCCCGTTCCGCAAGGGCCAGGATGCTGCAGGGCAGCCAGCTTCCGGCCACGGTGGCACGGCAGGTGGGCGGTTTCGACGGCTGGCGCGCCGGCCTGGAGCTGCGCTGCGTGATCCAGGGCGGGCTGCGCATCCTCGACAAGATGCAGGCCATGGACCACCGGACCCTCGCACAGCGGCCCAAGCTGAACGCGTGGGATGCCATCGTGATTTTCTGCAAGGCCCTGCTGCCATGACAACGGACACCCTCATCTTTATGTCATTGCGGCCTTGAGCCGCCATCCATGTCACGCGGGCTGCGCCAATCGTTCATGCAGCATGGATCCCGGATCAAGTCCGGGATGACAACTCAATGATCGCTTTGGGCAATGTGTCCGCATTTGCCCATGCAACAATTGCGGCATGAGCCCTGAGGAATACGTCCAGCAGAAAGCCGCCGCGTCCGGCAGCAGTTTTTATTACGCTTTTTTGTTTTTGCCGAAGGAACGGCGCGCCGCGATCACGGCTTTTTATGCCTTTTGCCGCGAGATCGACGATGTGGTCGATGAAGTGACAGACCCCGGCGTGGCCTACACCAAGCTGGCCTGGTGGCATACCGAGGTGCTCAAGTCCTATGCCGGCGAGCCGACGCACCCGGTGATGAAGGCGCTGATGCCACTGGCGCCCACCTACCGCATCGAGGCACGGCACCTGCAGGCGGTGATCGAGGGCTGCCAGATGGACCTGGCGCAAAACCGGTATCTGGACTTCCCCAACCTCAAGACCTACTGCCACCTGGTGGCCGGCATTGTCGGCGAGGTCGCCGCACGCATCTTCGGCCAGACCGACGAAGCCACCACGGCCTACGCCCACAAGCTGGGCCTGGCCTTCCAGATGACCAACATCATCCGCGACGTCGGTGAAGACGCGCTGCGCGGCCGCATCTACCTGCCGGTCAACGAATTGCAGCAGTTCGATGTGAAGGCGCACGAAATCCTCAAGCGCCAGTACTCGGAGCGCTTCACCGCGCTGATGAAATTCCAGACCGAACGCGCGCTCGCCTTGTACGACGAAGCGCTGGCGCTGCTGCCCGAGGCCGATCGCCGCGCGCAAAAACCCGGGCTGATGATGGCCAGCATCTACCGCACGCTGCTGCGCGAAATCGCCGCCGACAACTACCAGGTGCTGCACCAGCGCGTGAGCCTGACCCCGCTGCGCAAGTTCTGGCTGGCGTGGAAAACCCAGGCTTTTGGAAAAGTGGTGTGAAGGTTGCGGTTGTCGGGGCGGGCTGGGCCGGTTGCGCGGCAGCGGTCGAGGCGACACGCGTGGGCGCCCAGGTCACGCTGTTTGAAACCAGACGTGTGCCCGGCGGCCGTGCGCGCCGCGTGGACGGCCAGTGGCCCGATGGCACGCCGCTGACACTGGACAACGGCCAGCACATCCTGATTGGCGCCTACAGCGAAACGCTGAAGCTGATGCGCGATCTGGGCCTCGATGTCCAAACACTGCTGCAACGACTGCCGCTGACCTTGCAGTTTCCCGACGGCAGCGGCATCGCCTTTCCGGCACTGCCAACGCCGCTGGATGCCTTCGCCGGCATCCTGCGCGCGCGCGGCTGGTCCTGGCGCGACAAGCTGTCGCTGCTGCGCGCTGCCGTGCAATGGCAACTCGGCGGTTTCCGCTGCAGCCCGGATCTGTCGGTCGCAACGCTGTGCAAACGCCTGACGCCTCCCGTCAAGGCCACGCTGATTGAGCCGCTGTGTGTGGCCGCATTAAACACGCCGGCCGATCGCGCCAGCGGCCAGGTGTTCCTGCGCGTGTTGCGCGATGCGCTGTTTTCCGAGTCCGGCGGCTCCAACCTGCTGCTGCCGCGCACCGACCTCGGCGCGCTGCTGCCCGACGCGGCCCTGGCCTGGCTGGCGCAGCGCGGCGCCGATCTGCGCCTGGGCACACGCGTGCTGGCGCTGTCACCGGCCGGCACCGGCTGGCAGGTCGATGGCGAAACGTTTGAGCGGGTGCTGCTGGCCTGCCCGCCGGCCGAGGCGGCGCGGCTGGTACAGGCAACAGGCCTGCCCTGCCAGACCTGGACGGACCGGGCGCGGGCGCTGCAGTTCGAAGCCATCACGACGGTGTATGTCTGGTCGCCCGGCACCCGCCTGGCGCAACCCATGCTCGCCCTGACAGCGGGCGCGCCCGAGGGTGAGGCTCCCGCACAGTTTGTGTTCGACCGCGCTCGTCTCGGCGGTCCGGACGGCCTGCTGGCCTTTGTGGTGAGCGCCAGCCAGGGCGACAGCGCGGCCCTGGCGCAGCGCGTGCTGATGCAGGCGCGCCAGCAACTGGGCCTGGCCGCGCCGCAGATCGTGCAAACGATTGTGGAAAAACGCGCGACCTTCGCCTGCCTGCCCGGCCTGCTGCGGCCGGCTGCGCACATCGCGCCCGGGCTGCTGGCCTGCGGCGATTATGTGGACGGCCCCTACCCGGCAACGCTGGAAGGCGCGGTTCGCTCGGGCCTGCAGGCAGCCCGAATTGCTATCAAATAAATAGCTACCTATCCCCGCCAGTCATGGGCTGAGGGCCTATTTCATTTTGAAACGGCAAGGATCAGGCCTGGACCCGGTTGCGCGCCATCACGCGCACCTGCAGTTGCGCGGGCCGCGCGGTACAGCGCTGCAGCCAGTCGGCCAGGCGCGGACAGGCCGCCATCGCATCGGCGCGCTGGACCCAGGCCAGCACCGAGGCCACGCAGATGTCGGCCACCGTGAAACGCTCACCGGCGATGTAGCTGCGGCCCTGCAGGTGTTGCTCCAGCACCTGCAGCACCGGCGCCAGCCGACGGTCGGCCTGCAGCGCGAGTTCGGGCCTGCGCCGCGCTTCCGCCATCGCCACACGGTGCATCAGGAAGCTCAGCGCATCTTTTTCGCACTCGGTCACCGCCCAGAAGGTCCAGCGCAGGATCTCGGCGCGTTCGGCATGGTTCTGCGCCGCCAGCGACGAACCGTCCGCCGCCTGGTAGCGCTCGGCCAGGTAGAGCGCGCAGGCCATGGACTCCCAGACGATGATGCCGTCATCGTCGATCACCGGGATGTGGCCATTGGGATTGAGCGCCAGAAACGCCGGCGTGTGGGTGGCGCCGCCCTCGTAGACCTGGGCAATGTGTTCGTACGCCAGGCCCAGCTCCTGCGCGACCCACAGCGGGCGCGATGTGCGCGAAGCGGCGATGCCGTAAATTTTCAGCGTCATGGCTGTTTCTCCGTGGCCTTGAACAGGTCGCACAACTCGGTCAGGGTGGTCACGGTTTCATGCGGCGAGGCCTCATGCACCCACAAATGGTCAGAACGGTTGACCCAGGCGGTCTGCATGCCGGCGTTGAGCGCACCCAGCACGTCCAGCGTGGCATCGTCACCCACATGCAGCACGTTGTGCGCAGGCACATCGACCGCGCCGGCCGCCGCGTGGAAAATCCGCGGGTCCGGCTTGCCCACGCCAAACTGCTGCGCGCTGATGGCGGCGCGGAAATACTTGCCCAGGCCAACACGCCCGACATCGGCATTGCCATTCGATAGCGCCACCACCGGGTAACGCGCGGACAGGAACTCCAGCGCCAGCAACGCGTCGTCAAACAGGGTGACTTCGTGACGCGCTGCAAAAAAAACCTCGAAGGCATCGTCGGCCAGCAAGGGGTTTTCCTTCGATCGGTACAGCGCCAGCCGAATCGCTTCGCGCCGTATCGCGCTGAGGTTGTGTTTGAATTCCGGGCGGGTGCGGACGATCTGCTCGCGAATGTCGTGTCTGGCAGTGGGATTGGCAAACAGCGCGGCGGTCATGGGCGCGTGGCGGCCCAGCCATTCATCGAGTGCGGCCTCGGCCCGCTCTATCGCGGGCCACACGGGCCAGAGGGTATCGTCAAGGTCAAGGGTTATGGCTTTAATAATTGTCAGGTCAAGCATAGGTAGGGGAGAATAACCCATGACTTTCGCCCCGGAACCCACCTTTACCCACGGCCAGCCGGCAAAACCCGCATCGGCCACCGCCGTGTTGTATTGCAACCTCGGCACGCCCGACGCGCCCACTGCCGCGGCCCTGCGACCTTACCTGGCGCAGTTCCTCAGCGACCACCGCGTGATCGAGATTCCCAAAGCGGTCTGGTGGCTGATCCTGCACGGCATCATCCTGCGGGTGCGGCCCAAAAAGTCGGCGGCCAAATACGCCAGCATCTGGACCGAGCAAGGCTCACCGCTGAAAGTGTGGACCGCAGCGCAGGCCGCGGCGCTTGCCAGCACCCTCGGCGAGCGTGGCCATCACGTCGCGGTTCGTTATGCCATGCGTTACGGCAATCCGTCGATCGCCTCGCAACTGGACGCGCTCAAGGCCGAAGGCGTCACGCGCATCCTGGTGTTGCCGGCCTACCCGCAGTACAGCGGCACCAGCACGGCCAGCGTGTTCGACGCGGTGTACAGCTGGGCCGCCAAAGTGCGGCGCATACCCGAACTGCGTTTTGTCAACAACTACCACGACCACCCGGGCTACATCGCGGCGCTGGCGGCGCGCGTGCAGGCGCACTGGGCGGCGCAGGGCCGCGCCGACAAGCTGGTGATGAGTTTTCACGGCGTGCCCGAACGCACGCTGCACCTGGGCGACACCTACCACTGCGAATGCCACAAGACCGCGCGCCTGCTGGCCGAAACGCTGGGACTGGCGAAGGGCCAGTATGTGGTGACCTTCCAGTCGCGCTTCGGCAAGGCCAAGTGGCTGGAGCCCTACACCGAGCCGACGCTGGTCGCGCTGGCGCAGGCCGGCACGCGCAGCGTCGATGTGATGTGCCCGGGCTTCACCGGCGACTGCCTCGAAACGCTGGAAGAAATCAGCATGGAAGCGCGCGAAGCCTTTCTCCATGCCGGGGGCAAGAGCTTCAGCTACATCCCCTGCCTCAACAACAGCCCGGAATGGCTGGACGCGCTGGGCGACATCGCGCAGCAGCACCTGGCCGGCTGGCCGACGCAGGCCGCGCCCGATGTGCAGGCGCTGACCGCGTCACGCGCCGCGGCCCTGGCGATGGGCGCGACGCAGTAGGGCCGCGGCTTACCTTCGGCTGATCACCACACCGCCGCCGGCGCCCGAGGTGTCGTTGTTGGTGCCGCGCAGCAGGTTGTTGCTGGCAATGGTCAGGGTGTAGGTATCGGGGCTGTAATTGCCCGAGCCCTGCAGATAAACCGGGTTGCTGCCCTGGACCACCACGGTGTTGCCGCGCACGCTGACCGAGACGTCCTGCCGGACCTTCTTGGAAATGCCCTGGTTGTTGGTGAACTCCAGCACCATCACGCCGCGGCCGCCCGCCTGCACACGCAGCGTGCCGTTGTAGGGGAATCCCGCCGAGCCCGCATAGTCCACCAGCCAGTCACCCTGCATCTGGAACTCCGAAGGCGCCGCATCGCGGGACCGGCTGTTGTTGTTATTGCCGGCATTGTTGTTGTCACGCGCAGGCGCATCCTGCGCGGACGACGCCACGGCGGCATCGCAGCCCCAGGCGCGCACCTTGCAACTCGAGCCCCCCTTGGCGCGGCACTCCGACAAGGCGCGTTGCTGCACCGACCCGCTGGTCGCGCCGGTACCCCAGCCATAGGCATTGGAACCCCTGGCCTGGTCGGCCGCATACGCCGCACATTCGGCGCGGAAGCGCATCACCACGCTGCAGTCATTGCCACACTCGCGCATCGCACGCGCGTCGGCCTGGTCGACGCTGGGATGGTTGAAGGAAAAGCCGTACTTTTCACCCTGCAAGGTGTCGATGGCGAGCGAGCCGGCCGCCATGGCCTGGGCGCCGCTCAAAGCAAGCAACAGCGCAAAAGCGAGTCTGGCTGCGGCCGTCTTGATGATGGAAATCATGGTTGTTCCCTTGTTGCAAATAAGTTTTTCAGGAATGGAAAGGCGCCAGGTTTCCGAGCGGACACATCCTGCCTGGACCCTTCCAAATTATGGACGTGCTGTCTGACAAAAATAGGCTGACAACAGGCTATCGTCCTCCCATGAATATGGGATGTGGTTTGCCGGACAATGAACCCCCGCCCCACCACGCAGCACCGTCCCCCCCGAAAGCGCCCATGCACATTCTCTGGAGCTACCTGCAACCGCATCGAAAGCTGGCCTGGCTGGCGCTGGTCCTGGCCGCCGCCAGCCAGGTGCTGGCGCTGATCGACCCGATTATTTTTGGAAAAATCATCGACGGCTACGCCATCAACCGGGGCGACAAGACCGACGAGGAGCTGGTGTCCGGTGTGCTGAAGCTGCTGGGACTGGCCGTGGGGGTGGCCGTGCTGTCGCGCCTGGCCAAGGCGCTGCAGGAATATGTGACGCGCCTGATCGTGCAGAAGCTCGGCACACAGATCTTCAATGACGGGCTGCGTCAGGTGCTGCGCCTGCGTTACCAGGAGTTCGAAGACCTGCGCAGCGGCGAAACCCTGTCGCTGCTGCAGAAGGTGCGCGCCGACAGCGAACGTTTCATCAATGCCTTCATCAACACCGTGTTTGCGTCGCTGGTGGGCATCACCTTCCTGTGCTGGTATGCGCTGACACGCCACTGGATGCTGATCCCGGTGTTCCTGATCGGCGTGCTGGTGCTGGGCGGACTGACCGGGCTGCTCAGCCGCGAGATCAAGACGCAGCAGCGTTCCATCGTGCGCGAGACCAACCGCAACTCGGGATTCATCTCCGAATCGCTGCGCAACATCGAGTTGATCAAAAGCCTGGGTCTGACCTTTCCCGAGATCCGCCGGCTGCAGGCGCAGACCACCAAAATTTTCGGGCTCGAGATGCAGAAGGTCAAACGCATCCGCCTGCTGTCCTTCCTGCAGGGCACGACGCTGAGCCTGCTGAAGCTGGCCGTGCTGTTTGCGCTGCTGTGGCTGATCTTTCGCGACGTGCTGAGCACCGGCGAACTGATTGCGATGCAGTTCATCTCGGTGGCGATTTTTGCGCCGCTACAGGAGCTGGGCAACATCATCATCGCCTGGCGCGAAGCCGATGCCTCGCTGCTGAACTTCGCCGCGCTGATGGCCAAGCCGGTGGAGCGAAGGCCCGACTCCCCGGTCGCCGTCGGCCCGGTCACCCATGTGCGTTTTGCCAATGTGAGTTTCAGCCACAAGGGCGCCGCCGACAAGGCGCTGGACGGTGTGTCCTTCAACGCCGGGCTCGGCGACACGATTGCTTTTGTCGGCCCTTCGGGCTCGGGCAAATCGACGCTGGTCAAATTGCTGGTCGGCCTCTACACACCGGCCAGCGGCGAGGTGTTCTACAACGACATCTCGACCGGCGACCTGCGCTACAACGAGGCGCGCCGGCAGATCGGTTTTGTGACGCAGGAAACCCATCTGTTCTCTGGCACCCTTCGCGAGAACATGCTGCTGGTCAAACCCGATGCAACAGATGCGGAGATCGTCACCGCGATGCAGCAGGCCTCCTGTGCCTACCTGCTCGAGAAATCATCCGAGGGCCTGGACACACCGATTGGCGAAAGCGGCGTCAAGCTCTCGGGCGGCGAACGCCAGCGCCTGTCGATCGCACGCGCCCTGCTGCGCCAGCCGCGCCTGCTGATTTTTGACGAAGCCACCTCGGCGCTCGACTCGCTGACCGAGGAACAGATCACCGCCACCGTGCGCCAGGTCTCGGCCGTCAGCACCCGCATCACGATCCTGATCGCGCACCGGCTGTCGACCATCATGCACGCCGACACCATCTTCGTGCTCGAAAAAGGCCGCATTGTCGAAAGCGGCTCGCATGACGCGCTGCTCGAGGTCAAGGGCCTGTATTACGCGATGTGGCGCCAGCAGATCGGCGAACGGCCCGGTGCGCCGCGCGACCTGCCGCCCGCCGCCGTCGAAACGGTGGTGGTTCCTGACGAGGCGCGCGTCGATGGCTGAGCTGCAGCTTGAACCCCTCAACGACGGAGTCTGGCGTGTGAACCATAGCCAGCACGGCCATGTCGGCAACCTCAAATTGATAGGCAGTGTCTGGAAGTTCAAGGCCATCGGTTACGGCGCGGGCGGTGAAGTGATCCCCGGCGGCGGGCCGCTGACCGGCTTTCACAACACGCCGTTTGCGGCGCCCGATCAAGCGCTGCTCAACACCACCTTCGGTTCACGGTAAAAATCCTGTCCAATAGCGTCATGGAACCCAGCAGCAACAACACGACCGACCAGCGCCTGACCGATCTCGAAATCAAGGCTTCGTTCACCGAAGACCTGCTCGACAAACTCGACAGCGTCATCGTGCGCCAGCAGCAACAAATCGACGCGCTGATCCGCGAGATCGCCGATCTGAAGCAGCAGGCGCCGGTGGACGGCGGAATCGGTGCGGCGCGAAGCTTGCGGGATGACTTGCCGCCGCATTTTTGAGGGTTGCCTCCTTCGTTCGGAGGATGTGTGATCCGGTGGGCCCAAACTAAAATCTCGCGGGGTGTGGCGGTTATTGACGCGACGGGAGGCCGCAGTCTGCTAAATCCAGTTTGGCGACAACTTCTTGAGCGCAAACCTAGCTTCCAAATAAACCTCTGCCCCAAAGTTACACAAGCTGGGTTACGGGCACACCCACCAAAGAAAGGCCGCATGCTGCCATCCCGCTTGTATAAGTACGAACCATTCACGACGCACAGCCTCGAGAACCTTAAGGCGCAGTCCATTTACTTCGGGCCTCCGTCTGGCTTCAACGATCCGTACGACTGCGCGGTCGTTCCCAATATCCGGCGGCCCAGTGACGACGAGGTGGAGGTCATTCGAGCCGCTTATTTGAGCGATCCGCAGACACCTTCGACTGTGAAGGCCCAATTCGAGCGTACTTCTATTGAGAAACTGCGGGAACTCCTGCTGCGCACGGCGCGATCGGCCTTAGAAGAAGCCGTGAAGGCGTTTCTTTCGCGACGCGGCGTGACCTGCTTCTCCGAACGCTGCGACGACCTCTTAATGTGGTCGCACTACGGTGGAAGATACCGAGGCTTCTGCCTTGAGTTCGATCCTACGAAGGCGAATTTTGGACGGGTTAAGAAGGTGACGTACTCAAACGAACTGCCGTTGCTGGATATTGTTCCGTTGCTCGCCTCTGACAATTACGAACAGGTACTTTCACTCTTCGCCACCAAGTCGGAAGCGTGGCGATATGAGGCCGAATGGCGCGCGGTTCACGCGGAGGCAGGTACGCTCTACGGCTACCCAACAGAATGCCTGACGGGTGTGTACTTCGGGCCGGATATGAGTGAGCAAGCACTTGAGATAGTCTGTCTGATCCTGAACGGTCAGAATGAGACGGTACGTTTCTGGAAAGGACGGCGTAGCTCTACAACGTTCAAGGTGGATTTCCAGTCATTTACCTATATGTCGCACCTCGAGGCCAAGAGAGCAGCGTCGCGCTAATGCCTAACCGGGCGGTGGAAACGAACACGTAACTGCATGACCTCAACATCTGATGGGGCTCATAAGCCGAGCGGCGTCATGCAGTTGCGCGCCATTCACTTCTAACCTTGAATTCCCCGAGCAGACCCATGCCTTTAACTTGGACCGACCAGCCAGCCGACATTGACTGGCACGAACTCTCCGCGCTGTATGCAGCCGCCCCGCTCGGCAACAAAAGCCCTGAGAACCTGCAAACCGTCTTCACGAACAGCATGTTCCGCTGCTTCGTCAGTGACAAGGGCCAACTCGTCGGGGTGGGGCGCGTGCTCGCTGACGGCGTCGATTGCGCTTACATCTGCGACATCGCGGTGTTGCCCAGACACCAGGGCACCGGGCTGGGCAGGCAGATCGTCAGCCATCTCGTGGAGTTGTCGCGTGGCCACCGCAAGATTATTCTGTATGCGGTGCCGGGCAAGGAAGGGTTTTACCGCAAGCTGGGCTTCAGGCGCATGACGACGGCCATGGCCATCTTCGACGACCAGGCCGGTGCGATGGCGCGGGGTTACCTCAACGAGAGCTGAGGCATGGATGGCGGGTCCAGCCCGCGAAAACAGGGACACCGCGTCGTTTTGGCATCCAATCGGCCCCCAGACCTTGTCCGGCAAGGGCGTGCAGCTATCTATTCCGTAGCAATTGCGGCCCGGCTGGCCGCCATGACAAACGCCGCCACGCGCTCCAGCTGGTCCGGCACATTGAGCGCCGGCGCATGGCCGCAGCCTGCGATCTCGACCACTTCCGTCAAGCCGCGGGCGCCCGGTCCGCGTGTCAGCATCTCGGCCGTGGTTTCGCGCAGCACCAGGTCGGACTCGGCGCCGCGCAGGCACAGCACCGGAATGTTGAGCGCGTCGTAATGGTCCCAGATCAGGTAGTCGTCGGGGTGGTGTGTGAACTGCTGCACCATGGCCGGGTCGTAATGCGTCGTGACCTGGCCATTGGGCAGGCGGCGCGTGGAGGTCTCGGTCAGCCGCCGCCACTGCGCGTCGCTGAGCCAGCCATAAGGTTTGTATACCTGGCGCAGGAAGGCTTCGAGTTCACGCACCGTGTCAAACGCCGGCGGGTTGCCGGCGTAGGAGCGTATGCGGGCGACCGCCGCGTCGGAAATCCGCGGTGCGGTGTCGTTGAGCACCAGGCTGCGGATGCGCGGTTTCAGGCTGGGCTCGAAGCGGCCCGACGCGCAGACCATGCCGATCGCGCCGCCCATGGAGGTGCCGACCCAGTGCGCGCTGTCGATACGCAGCTGGTCAAACAGCGACGCAGCGATACGCGCGTAGAACGACAGCTGGTACTCACGGGCAGGCTCCGGGCTCCATTGGCTCAGGCCGCGGCCAATCGTGTCCGGACAAATCACCCGGTAACGCGTGCTCAGGAACGCGGCCAGTTCGTCCATGTCGCGCCCGGTCCGCGCCAGCCCGTGCCAGGCGATCACGGTGTCGGCATGCTGCGAGCCCCATTCGGTGTAATGGATTTCGCGGCCGGCGCAGGTCAGGTAATGCGACGTGAAGGACATGGACAGGACTCTCTGTGATCTGTTGTGGTGAGTACCGCAGCGGTGTTACTTCAGCAGCTTGCCGCTGCTGCCGATCACCGTCACCTCGACATAACGCGAGCCGATGCGGTTGCTGGGCGAATAATTGACGGTGACGCCGCCGGTGTCATAACTGTTCATGCCCTCCAGGGCCTTGACGACCTTGCTGCGCGTCGGGTTCGGGCCGGCGCGGCGCAGGGCCTCGACCAGCACCTTGGCGCCGACAAACTCCTCGAAGCTGGTGTAGTTGACGAGTTCCTTCGGTGCGTACTTTTTCAGCAGCGCCTGGTATTCACGCACCACCGGTGTGTTGGGCATGTAGGGGTAAGGCACGACCTGGCTGATGCCCAGGCCGTGGGCGTTTTTCAGACCGGCCAGCTTGACCAGTTCGGCCGGGTCCACCACCGAGATGTTGTAAAGCTGCGCGCCGCCACCGGTTTCGCGGTACAGCTTCACAAACGCTGCCGTGGATTTGTTGACCGAGATCATGATGACGGCCTGCGCGTCCGAGGCCTTGATCTTTTTGACCGCCTCTTCGACCTTGTCGGTGTTGCGCTCGTAGCCCGCCGCCACCGACAGTTTCAGGTTGCGTTTGGCCAGTGCGTTCTCGACGCCGAGCAGGCCGGCCTTGCCGAATCCGTCGTCCTGGTACATCACCGCAATGCGGCTCATGCCCAGCGTCGTGACCTGCTGCACCATGTGTTCGGCTTCGTCGGCATAACCGGCGCGCACATGGAAGATCCACGGGTTGAAGGGATTGCGCAGCGACTCGCCGCCGGTATAGGGCGCGACCAGTGCGGCGCCGCCGACGTCGAGCACGCCATCGGTCAGCAACTGCGTGACGTTGGCGGTTCCCGCAAAACCGAACAGCGCCACCACCTCGGGTTTGGCCAGCATTTCGCGCGTCAGGCGCACCGTCTCGGCCACCTTGTAGCCGTCGTCCGCCACTTCATGGCGGATCTTCGCGCCGTGGATGCCGCCCTGGGCGTTGACATGGTCGAAATAAATTTTTCCGCCGACCACCATCTGGTGACCGGTGCTGGCCAGCACACCTGACAGCGGCGCCACCTGGCCGATCACCAGGTCCGCGGCCGAGACCAGCCCTCCTGCCGCGCTCAAGGTCAGTGCGACCAGCGCGGCCCGCGTCTGTCGCCCCCAATGTCCGAAAGAATGCTTCATCATGGTTTGTCTCCTGCTTGTTGTTGCCTGGGTTCAGGCTTTTTTATCTACGACCGACTCGACAAGGTCTTCAGGCGCGCAGCGCGCAACCGTCCCACCACGCCGGTGGGAAAGTAATAAACCGACAACACAAACAGCAGGCCCAGCCAGAGCAGCCAGCGGTCCGGGGACAGCAGGGCCGCCAGCCAGGGCAGGCCGGCGGCAGCCTCGCTGGCCAGGCGCAGCAAATCCTGCAGGTAACTTTGCGCCACCAGGAACAGCGCCGCGCCTATGGCTGCGCCGTAAATCGTGCCCATGCCGCCGATCACGACGATCAGCAACACGTCAATCATGATTTCGAAGGACAGCGAGGTGTCCGGCCCGTTGTAGCGCAGCCAGAGCGCCAGCATGGCGCCGGCCATGGTCGCAAACAGCGCCGACAACACGCTCGAGGTCGTGCGGTAAACCACCACGCGGTAACCGATGGCCTCGGCGCGGAACTCGTTCTCGCGGATGGCCTGCAACACACGGCCGAACGGCGAGTTGACGATGCGCAGCAGGCTCAGCAGCAGCACAAGCGTGATCACGAACAGCAGGTAGTAGCAGAGCAGGCGCCCGTCGATGGACACACCGAGGAAGGGCTGCTCGAAAAACTCCATGCTGGGCGACAGCAGCTCGGGCACCTTGAAGCTCAGGCCGTCCTCGCCGCCGGTGATCTCGGACAGTTGCGAGGCCAGGGTCTGGAAGGCCGAGGCCACGGCCAGCGTGATCATCGCAAAAAAGATCGCCTTTACCCGCAGCGAGAACAGTCCCACCAGCAGCGACAACACAAAGGACAGGACCAGCGACGATGCCAGCCCGACCGCCAGCGCTTCCCAGGTCGGACCCAGACGCGTTGTCGCGACCGCGATGCCATAGGCGCCAATGCCGAAAAACATGGTGTGCGCAAAACTGACGATGCCGGTGTAACCGAGCAGCAGGTCAAAGCTGGCCACCAGCACAATGAAGACCAGCACCTTGGCAGCGACGCTGAGGGCCTTGACGCCGGGAAACAGGAAAGGCGCAAAGGCCAGGGCCAGCAGCAGCCCGACCAGGATCACGGCCAGCACGCGGCTGCGCGGGAAGTCGTTGGAAAGAAGTCGCGTCAGCATGTGATTTCCCGTTCGCCCTGAGCTTGTCGAAGGGCATTCGTGGTGTGTTGCGGGGGCTTCGACGGGCTCAGCCCGAACGGATAAACGGCTTTCATGGCGTCATCCTCAACGGTTGGTCACGGGGTAAATGCCCTGGGGCCGCCAGAGCAGGATGGCCGCCATCAGCGCGATGTTGGAAAACAAGGCCACCTTGGGCGCCAGGAAACCGGTGTAATTGGCCATCAGCCCGACCAGCAAGGCGCCGATCAGCGCGCCGCCGGTGGAACCCAGCCCGCCGATGATGATGACGATGAAGATCAGTACATTGACCTGGGCGCCCATCTGCGGCGTCACGCTCTGCTGGTACAGGCCCCACATCACGCCGCCGAGGCCGGCCAGCGCGCTGCCGACCACAAACACGCCGATAAACAGGCGCTTGATGCGGTAACCCAGCGACTCGACCATCTCCCGGTCCTGCACACCGGCGCGTATCAGCAGGCCGACCTTGGTGCGCACCAGCGTCCAGGCCAGGATGGCAAACACCAGCAGGCCCACGCTCACCGCAATCAGGCGGTATTTTTCAATCGCGGCATCACCGAGCAGCAGCGAACCGCGCATGCCTTCCGGCATCGGCAGCGCAATCTGCGCCGGGCCCCAGATCACCTTGATCAGTTCTTCGCCGATGATCATGCCGCCCATGGTGATCAGGATCTGCTTGAGGTGCTGGCCGTAAACCGGCCGCACGATGAAGCGCTCGAACACCAGGCCGACGGCACCGGCCACCCCCATCGCCACCAGCATGGCCGGCAACACGGCCAGCATGTTGCGCAGCATCGATTCGCTTTGCGTGTAGTCGCTCATGGCGCCGAGCACGCTGGTGGCCACAAAAGCACCGAGCGCGATAAAGACGCCGTGGCCGAAATTGAGCACGTCCATCAGGCCGAACACCAGCGTCAGGCCGGAGGCGATGATGAAGATGATCATGCCCATGGCCAGTCCCGCCACCGTCAGCGTGATCCAGGTCGAACCCGAGCCGATGAAGGGAAACACCAGCACGGCCAGCAAAGGCACCAGCGCCAGCGGCTTCCAGTCGAAATCAATGTTTTTCATAGA
>PNNC01000118.1 GCA_013824015.1 Polaromonas sp. | reverse complement strand
GCTGGGTTGCGAATGGGGCAAGTACAACATCACGGTCAACGCCATTTGCCCGGGCTTTTTCCCGAGCAAGATGACCGTCGGCACCCTGAAAGCCCTGGGCGAGGAAAAACTCGCGGCCCACGCGCCGCTGCTGCGCCTCGGTGACGACGAGGACCTCAAGGGCCTGTGTGTGCTGTACGCGTCGGACGCCGGCAAACACATCACGGCGCAGTGGCTGGCAGTCGACGGCGGCGTGTCCGCCGTCACGGGCGGTTAACTGACCATGAACTTCGGCGTAGAGATTCCTTTTGTTCACCACCTCGGTTTCGAACTGATGCTGTTCGAAGGCGGGGCGTCCCAGATCGATTACACGCCGCGGCCCGAACACCTGAACTCGTTTCATGTCACGCACGGCGGCGCGCTGATGACCCTGCAGGACGTGGTGATGGCGACGGCGGCGCGCAGTGTGGAGCCGGACATGGGCGTGGTCACCATCGAGATGAAAACCAGCTTCATGCGTCCCGCGCCGGGCGACGGCAGCCAGCTCACCGCCAAGGGCCGGCTGATCCATCGCACCGCGACCATGGCGTTCACGGAAGGCATGGTGTACGACGCACGGGGGCAGCTTTGCTCGCATGCCACCGGCACCTTCAAGTACGTCAAACGCCTGCCGGTGGGCAAGGGCGTCAACCCGCTCCAGGTCCCGATTTCAACGGATTAGTCCGCCCACCCCGTTTTTCAAGCGAAATCGCGCTCCAGCCCATGTCCGCAAAGGGCTAGCAGCTCTTAAATTCATAGCAAATCAGGAGACTTCCATGCCAAAGAACCAGCAAATCCTTCTCGACAACCGACCCACCGGTGAAGCCGTCGCCGGCAACTTCAAGCTGGTCAGCAGCGACACGCCGGCACTGACCGACGGTCAGGTACTGGTGCGGCACCACTTCATGAGCCTGGACCCGTACATGCGCGGCCGCATGAACGACGCCAAAAGTTATGCGCAGCCGCAGGCGCTGGGCCAGGTCATGGGCGGCGGCACGGCCGGCGAAGTGGTTGAGTCGAAAAACCCGAAGTTCGCCGTCGGCGACAAGGTGGTCGGCATGGGCGGCTGGCAGGAGTACAGCGTGGTGGACGCGAACCAGCCCGGCGCGCTGCGCAAGGTGGACACCACCCACGTGCCGCTGTCGCATTACCTGGGCGCGGTCGGCATGCCGGGCGTCACCGCCTGGTACGGCCTGGTGAAAATCATCGAGCCGAAAGCCGGCCAGACCGTGGTCGTCAGCGCCGCCACCGGCGCCGTGGGCAGTGCTTTCGGTGCGCTGGCCAAGGCCAGAGGCTGCCGCGCTGTCGGCATCGCCGGTGGTCCGGACAAATGCAAATACGCGGTGGACGAGCTCGGCTTTGACGTTTGCATCGACTACAAGCAGCACAAGGACGCAGCGTCGCTGTCGAAAGCGCTCAAAGAAGCCTGCCCGGACGGCATCGACGGTTATTTCGAAAACGTCGGTGGCATGATCCTGGACGCCGTGCTGACCCGCATGAACGCCTTCGGCCGGATTGCGCTGTGCGGCATGATCGCCGGCTACGACGGCCAGCCCTTGCCCATGAGTTACCCGCAATTGATTTTGACGAACCGCCTGAAGATCCAGGGCTTCATCGTCAGCGAACACATGGACGTCTGGCCCGAAGCCCTCAAGGAGCTCGGAACCCTGGTCGGCACCGGCAAGCTCAAGCCGCGCGAGACGGTGGCGCAGGGTATTGCTGCTGCACCGGAAGCCTTCCTGGGACTTCTGAAAGGGAAGAACTTCGGCAAGCAGCTCGTCAAGCTCATCTGACGAGACTGCTGCGCGGTCGGTCTTCCAACCAAGGAGATGTGCCCATGACCCACGACGTCTTCAACCAGCCCGCGCCGCTGGTGGACTACAACGTCTTCGAGACCAACCGGCCGCTGCGCGATGCGCTCACGTTCAACGCGCCCACGCTGGCAACCGCAGCGCTGTCGGCGCTGGGCGCGCGGCTGGGCAGCGCGGAGATGTTGACCCATGCACGGCTGGCCAATGTGAACACGCCGGTGCTGCACAGCCACGACCGCTTTGGCCGGCGCGTGGACCAGGTCGAGTTTCATCCCTCGTACCACGAACTGATGAAGTTGTCGGTGGGCTCGGGCCTGCATGGCACGCCCTGGGCCATCGAAGCGAACAACGGGGGCGCCCATACTTTCAGGGCCGCCGGCTTCATGCTGTTCACCGAGCTCGAGCCGTCCACCCTGTGCCCGATTTCCATGACTTACGCCGCCACGCCAGCGCTGCGCGGCAATGCGGCCCTCCATGCCGACTGGGCGCCCAAGCTGACCAGCCGCGACTACGACCCGGCGCTCAGGTTTTTTTCCGAAAAAACCGGCGTGACCATGGGCATGGGCATGACCGAAAAGCAGGGCGGCTCCGATGTGCGCGCCAACACGACGCAGGCCGTGCCCGATGGCAGCGATCATTGGGGACAGCGTTACCGGCTGACCGGCCACAAGTGGTTTTTCTCGGCGCCCATGTGTGATGCCTTCCTGGTGCTGGCGCAGGCGCCGGCGGGACTGAGCTGCTTCTTCCTGCCGCGCGTGTTGCCCGACGGCACACTCAACGCCATTCGCATCCAGCGCCTGAAGGACAAGCTGGGCAACAAGGCCAACGCGAGCTCCGAGGTTGAATTTGACCATGCCACCGCCTGGCTGGTCGGCGAGGAAGGCCGCGGCATTCCGCAAATCCTCGAAATGGGCACCATGACGCGGCTGGACTGTGCGCTGGGCACCAGCGGGCTGATGCGCCAGGCGCTGTCGCTGGCGCTGAATCACTGCAGCCAGCGCCAGGCCTTCGGCAAAGCGCTGATCACCCAGCCGCTGATGCGCAATGTGCTGGCTGACCTGGCGCTCGAGTCCGAAGCCGCGACGGCACTCGCCATCCGCCTGGCGCGCGCCTTCGACCATCCAGCCGATCCCCATGAGCAGGCGATGGCCCGCCTGCTGACACCGGTGGCGAAATTCTGGATCTGCAAACGCGGCAGCCATTTCGCCCAGGAGGCCATGGAGTGCCTGGGCGGCAACGGGTATGTGGAGGAGGGCGGTCAAGGCATCATGGCGCGCATTTACCGCGAGATGCCGCTCAACTCGATCTGGGAGGGCGCCGGCAACATCATGGCGCTGGACCTGCTGCGCGCCTTGCGCAAGGGCGATGCTGCCGCCGCGCTGGCGCATGAACTCGCGCCGGCCAGGGGCGCACACCCGGCGCTGGACCGCCTGGCAGCGGCCTTGCCGACCCGGGTCGAAGAGATGTCCACCGAAATCGAGGCGCGGCGTCTCGCGCAGGATGTGGCGCTGGCGGTTCAGGCGGCGCTGCTGTTCCAGACCGCGCCTTCAGCCGTGTTTGGCGCCTTCTGCGACTCCCGCCTCGCCGGCAACTGGGGCCAGGCTTTTGGCACGCTGGGCGCCGGGCTGGACGTCGATACCCTGATCCAGCGCGCGATGCCGCAATAACATTCAAGGAGATACCCGATGGCCGACCTGATTCTTCACCACTACCCGAACTCGCCGTTCTCCGAAAAAGTCCGGCTGATCCTTGGCTACAAGAAGCTGCCCTGGAAGTCGGTGGTGATTCCCGCCATCATGCCCAAACCCGATGTGCTGGCGCTGACCGGCGGCTACCGCAAGACACCTTTCCTGCAGGTCGGCGCCGACATCTATTGCGACAGCGCCCTGATCGCCGACGTACTGGAACACCTGCAGCCCGCGCCCTCGATCTACCCCGAGCCGTCCAAGGGCCTGGCGCGCACGCTGGCGCAATGGGCCGACAGCACGCTGTTCTGGGCCGCGATGGCGCACAACCTGGGCCCCAGGGGCGCGGCCCACATGTTTGCCGGTGCGCCGCCCGAAGCCGCCCGGGCTTTTGGGGAAGACCGCAAGGCCATGAGTTCGAACATGACGCGCCTGCGTCCGGCCGATGCGGCCGCCGCCTACAAGTCCTATTTGCGGCGCCTGTCGGACATGCTCGACGACCAGCCCTTCCTGCTGGGGCAGGTGCCCTGCATCGCCGACTTCGCCGCTTACCACCCGCTGTGGTTCACGCGGGTGCGCACCCCGGTGGTCGCCGACATCCTGCAGCTCACGCCGGCGGTGCTCGACTGGATGGACCGCATGGCCGCCATCGGCAGCGGCAGCATGGAAAAATTCAGCGCGGCCCAGGCGATCGCTGAAGCCGCTGCTTTGGAGCCCATGGCGGTGGGCCAGGGCCTGCTGCGCGACAGCACCTTCCAGGATGAACATGGCCTGCCGCTGGGCAGCCGTGTCAGCATCAGCGCCGAAAGTTTCGGGCCCGAGCCAACCGAGGGTGTGCTGCTGGCCGCCACACGCACCCATTACACGCTGGCCCGCAGCGACGAACGCGCCGGCACGCTGCATGTGCATTTCCCGCGTATCGGTTATGTGTTGAAGGCCGCTGACGCATGAGCGAGCTGGCCTGGCGCGCGCTTTCCTTTTCAGCGCTGTCGCCGACCGATCTGTATGCGCTGCTTCAGCTGCGCACCGAGGTGTTTGTGATCGAACAGGCTTGTATTTTCCAGGACATGGACGGCTCGGACGCCGAGGCCATCCATCTGCTGGGCAGCATCGACGGCGCGCTGGTCGCGTATGCGCGCTGTTTCGCCGCCGGGCACAAGTTTGCCGAAGCCAGCATAGGCCGCGTCATCACGCGCCAGGCGCGGCGCGGCCAGGGCGAGGGCCACGTCCTCATGCGGCGAGCCATCGCCTGCGTTTTTGAGCAGTGGGGCCCGCAGGCCATCCGCATCGGCGCGCAGGCCCGGCTTGAAAAGTTTTACCTGCAGCACGGTTTCCAGGTGGCCGGGCTGCCTTACATCGAAGACGGCATTCCTCACATCGAGATGCTGCGTCCCGTTTAACCAAGGAGTTTTGATGATCACGGATTTCAAAGGCAAAACCGCCGTTCTCACCGGTGCCGGTTCCGGCTTCGGCCTCGAGTGCGCGCGTATAGGCGCCCGCCTGGGCATGAACCTGGTGCTGGCCGATGTGCAGCAGGACGCGCTCGACAAGGCGGTGGCCGAGATATCGGCCACAGGCGCAGCGGTGCTGGCATTCCGGCTCGACGTATCGAAAGCCGCTGAAGTCGAAGCCCTGGGCCAGGCCGTGTTTGAGCGTTTCGGCGCGCCGCATTTTGTCTTCAACAACGCCGGCGTCGGTGCCGGTGGCCTGATCTGGGAGAACACGCTGAAAGACTGGGAATGGGTCATTGGCGTCAACCTGATGGGGGTGGCGCACGGCGTGCGCGTGTTCACGCCCATGATGCTGGCGGCCGCTGCCAAAGACCCGGCCTGGCAGGGCCACATCGTCAACACCGCCAGCATGGCCGGCCTGCTCAACGCGCCCAACATGGGTATTTACAACGTCAGCAAACATGCGGTCGTCAGCATGAGCGAGACGCTGTACCAGGACCTGGCACTGGTCACCGACCAGATCAGCGCCTCGGTGCTGTGCCCCTTCTTTGTGCCCACCGGCATCAGCCAGAGCCATCGCAACCGGCCGGACGGACTGGAGGCGGCCAAACCCACGCGCAGCCAGCTGATCGGCCAGGCCATGAGCGACAAGGCCGTGGGCTCTGGCAAGGTCACGGCCGCCGAGGTGGCGCAGAAGGTGTTCGATGCGATCGCTGCCAACCAGTTCTATATCTACAGCCATCCCAAGGCCATCGGCTCGGTGCAAACGCGGCTCGAGGACATCCTGCAGGCCCGCAACCCGACCAGCCCGTTTGCGCACAAGCCGGAACTCGGGGAAGACCTGAAGAAGGCGCTGCGCGAGGCCTGAGGCAGACCGTGCTGAGCGTCACGCAACTGCAGTCCGGTCCCATCGCGGTGCGGGATGTCCGTTGCAGCGCGGGGCCCGACGCCAGACCGTTCACCGAAGTACACCGCGGCTATTCGCTGGCTTATGTGCGTCAGGGCAGCTTCGGTTACCGCGTGCGTGGCGAGCATCACGAGCTGGTGGCGGGCTCGCTGCTGGTCGGCCGTCCGGGCGATGAGTTCATCTGCACCCATGACCACCATGTCTGCGGCGACGAGTGCCTGGCTTTCCATCTTGCGCCGGAGGTGCTTGACCTGGTGAACGGTCATGGCGGCGCCTGGCGTACCGGCGGCATGCCGCCCCTGCCGGAACTGATGGTGCTCGGCGAGGTGGCGCAAGCGGCGGCCGACGGGCGCAGCGACGTCGGCCTCGACGAGGCGGGCCTGTGCCTGGCCGCACGATTTGTGCAGGTGGCCAGCGGCCGCGAACCGGCCTTGCAGCGCGCCACCGCCAGCGATCGCCGAAGGGCGGTGGAGGCGGCGCTGTGGATCAGCAGCCATTCTCAGCAGGACATGTCGCTCGACCAGTCCGCAGCCCGCGCCGGGCTCAGCCTGTTTCATTTCCTGCGGCTGTTTTCGCGGGTGCTCGGCGTCTCGCCGCACCAGTACCTGGTGCGCTCCCGGCTGCGGCACGCGGCCAGGCTGCTGGCCGGCGGTGAACAGTCCGTCACCGATGTGGCGCTGGATGTCGGTTTTGCCGACCTCAGCAACTTCGTGCGCACCTTCCACCGCGCGGCCGGTATGTCGCCCGGCGCCTTTCGCCAGGCCGCCAGAAAAGGAAAAAAAGGTGAGCGCAAGATTCTCCAAGACCGCATGGCCACGCTGCTCGATGATGGACGCCTGATCCACCCTTCGAGCAGGAAACCACCATGTACGACCACCTCGGTTTGAAAGTCAGCAACCTCGCCACCAGCATCCGTTTTTACCAGGCTGCGCTGGCACCGTTGGGCCATGTGCTGGGCTCGAACGACGACAGTTATGCCGGCATCGGCCCGGCCGGCGCACCGGCCCTGTGGCTGTATGCCAGCCAGCAGGCCGGGGGCGCCGGCGCCCATGTCGCTTTCCGGGCAGCCAGCCCTGCGGCGGTCGACGCGTTTTACCAGGCCGGGTTGAAGGCCGGTGCCCGCGATAACGGCGGACCCGGCCCGCGCCCCGATTACAGCCCGACCTACTACGCGGCCTTTTTGATCGATCCGGACGGCAACAACGTCGAGGCGGTGTGCCCCTGACCCAAAGGGTCAGGCAGGCTGCAGCGCCAGCAGCATCCTGGGTCGCCGCGCCTGGCCGGCTTGGCACGGTTGGCGCGCGGCCTGTCCGGTGGGCGCCAGTTCCAGCCTGAGGGACGACGGTCCCATCGCATAAATGATGGCGCGCCGGTGCTGCGTGGTGAGAAAACTCTGGCCCGCGGACAGCACGATGTCGCGCGTGTCGTTGTCCAGCGTGATCCACAGGCTGCCTTCGCGGCAGGTCATCTGCAGACCAGCGGCATCGGCCACGCTGAACATGCCCTGGTGCGCGAGCGACAGCTCGAACTGGCTGGAGGGTGGGGTGGTGCAGGGTGTCATGGCAGGCCTTTCACATTCGCTATGGAAATGAATATACTGGTCTGTCCCAGAGGCATCAAACGGTGAATTGGAATCCATCGCATGCGCCCACAGAATGCCAAACCCCTGTCGCCCGTGGCCGTTCGCGGCATCGCCCGTGGCCAGTTGCCGAGGCTGGGCCTGCTCTACAGCTTTGAAGCGGCCGCGCGCAGCCTGAGCTTTACCGTCGCAGCCACCGAGCTGTTCCTGACGCAATCGGCCGTCAGCCGCCAGATCCAGCAACTGGAGGCAGACCTGGGTGTGGCGCTGTTCGAACGCCGCCACCGCGCGCTGGTGCTGACCGACGCGGGCAGGGTCATGCACCGTGTTGTCGGCGATTGCCTGGAACGCCTGCGCGACGCCACCGCCAGCGTGCGCGCCCCCACCGCACTGCGGCAAGTGGCCATCACCACCACGCCGGGCTTTGCATCGCTCTGGCTGATTCCGCGCCTGTCCGGCTTTACCGCAACACATCCCGGGGTGGATGTACGGATTTCCGCCACGCTGGAGGTGCTGGACCTGGAGCGAAGCGGCCTTGACGTGTCGGTGCGCCTGAGGACCATCGAACATGCGACCGGCCATTCGCTGTTTGAGGAAACCGTGACGCCGGTGTGTTCACCGCGCTTGCTGAAAAACCCCGCCTTGCCCCTGAAAACACCGGCCGACCTGGCCAGGCACACGCTGCTGACCATCGACATGCCGGTGGACAAGCCGCTGACCATGGACTGGGAGCCCTGGTTCCGCGTGATGGGTCTGCCGGATCTGCGCATGAAAAACACCTTGCGTTTCTCGCAGTACTCCGACGTGGTAGCGGCCGCGGTGGCCGGGCAGGGTGTGGCGATAGGCCGCCTTCCGCTCCTGGCCGAACTGCTGCGCGACGGCAGGCTGGTCGCGCCTTTCAGTGGTGCGGCTTCGCGATTCGGCTATTTCGTGAATATCGCGCCGCGCTCGAAAGGCAACAGCGATGCGCAGGATTTTGTGCGCTGGCTGCTGGCGGAGGCCAGCTCGGCGGCGATCGTCTGCGCCTAGGCAGAGCAGCCCTACAGGATGGCTGCACGGTGCAGGCGCAGCGCCTCCAGCACGATGGCCTTGAGCTGGACACCAGCCTGTTCGTCTACATGCTGAAGCAGCGAGCGGCGCATGCGCGGCTCCCAGAAACGCCGGAGGTGACCGGCAATGTCGGCCAGCGCCTGTTGCCGGTCCGGCATGGTTTCAAAAAACGAGCCGATCTGGTTGGCCATGGTGACGAGCTGGTCTGCGTTCATCGGTTTTGTCCGTGTTGATTGTCAATTCCCGACGCGCAGCAGGCGCCGGGCATGGGCATACACCACATGGCTCTGGTGTCGCGTGAACCCGACCAGCGTGACCCCGGTGTCTTCGGCCAGTTGCACCGCCAGGCTGGTTGGCGCCGAAATCGCGGCCAGGAAGCCAATGCCCAGGGTCGCGGCCTTCTGCACCATTTCATAACTGGCGCGGCTGGTGATCAGCGCCGCCCCCGTCGAAAAGTCTTCCCTGTTGGCCGCCATCGCACCGATGAGTTTGTCGAGCGCGTTATGCCGGCCTATGTCTTCCCTTACCAGCGCGATGGTTCCGTCGGCGGCCATCCACGCGGCAGCGTGGGTTGCGCCGGTCTGCTGCTGCAGTTGCTGACGTGTTTGCATGGTCTCCATGCCGGCATACAGGGCTTGCGCAGCGAACAGTGCGCTGCTGGTCACGGGCGCCGGGCTGCGGATCGCCTGTTGCAGCGTCTCTGCGCCGCACAGGCCGCAGCCGGTGCGACCGGTCAGGTTGCGCCGCTTGTCCTTGAGCCGGGCGAAGCGGCTGCCGGCGATGCGCATCTGCACCTGGATGCCGTCCTGGGCAGGTGACACCTCGCAGTCGAACAGCTCCGACGGATCGGCCAGGATGCCTTCGCTCAGTGAGAAACCCAGGGCGAAGTCTTCCAGGTCGTAGGGCGAGGCCAGCATCACCGCATGCGAGATGCCGTTGTACTCCAGCGCCACTGGCACTTCCTCGGCCACGTTGTCGTGGCACAGGCGGGACTGGTCGTTGCGCCACTTCTCGACGGCGACTTGCACCAGCGCCGCGCGCTCGGGGGATGTCATGGCATTCATCGCGTCCCTGCTTACTTGCCGGCGACGGCCAGGTCTTTTTCGTCCGATGGCAGCAGACCTTTCGCCAGCTTGATCTGCTCGTCGGAGAAGCGGTTGTAGCTCCTCTGCCATTCGGACGGCTGGCTCACCGGCATCACCTGTACCGCCGTCACCTTGTACTCGGGGCAGTTGGTGGCCCAGTCCGAGTTGTCGGTGGTAATGACATTGGCGCCTGACTCGGGAAAGTGGAAAGTCGTGTAAACCACGCCCGGCTGCACCCGGTCGGTGATGGTCGCGCGCAGCACAGTTTGCCCGGCGCGCGACTCGATACCGACCCAGTCATCCTGCTGGATGCCGCGCTCTTCGGCATCGTGCGGGTGCACCTCCAGCCGATCTTCGCCATGCCACATCACATTGTCGGTGCGCCGGGTCTGCGCGCCCACGTTGTACTGCGACAGGATGCGCCCTGTGGTCAGGATCAGCGGGAACTTGCGCGTGACCTTCTCGGCCGTTGCGAAGAACTGCGTGTTGATGAACTTGCCCTTGCCGCGCACGAACTCGCCGATGTGCATGGTCGGTGTGCCCTCGGGCGCTGCGTCGTTGCAGGGCCACTGGATGCTGCCGAGTTCGTCGATCTTTTTGTAACTCACGCCGCGGAAGGTCGGCGTCAGCGCGGCGATCTCGTCCATGATCTCGGAAGGGTGGCTGTAGTTCATCGGGTAGCCCAGCGCATTGGCCAGCGCCGCCGTGACCTCCCAGTCGGACTTGCCGGCCTTGGCCGGCATGACCTTGCGCACGCGCGAGATGCGGCGCTCGGCGTTGGTGAAAGTGCCGTCCTTTTCGAGGAAGGAAGAGCCGGGCAGGAAGACATGGGCGTACTTGGCGGTTTCGTTGAGGAACAAATCCTGCACCACGATACATTCCATGGCTGCGAGAGCGGCCGTGACATGCTGGGTATTCGGGTCGGACTGGACGATGTCCTCGCCCTCGCAGTACAGGCCCATGAAGCTGCCGTCCAGCGCAGCGTCGAACATGTTGGGGATGCGCAGACCGGGCTCCGGGTCCAGCGTGCAATTCCAGGCCTGCTCGAACTCGGTGCGCACCGTCGTGTCGGAGATGTGGCGGTAGCCCGGCAGCTCGTGCGGGAAGGAGCCCATGTCGCAGGCGCCCTGTACATTGTTCTGGCCGCGCAGCGGGTTGACGCCCACACCTTCGCGGCCGACGTTGCCGGTGGCCATGGCCAGGTTGGCAATGCCCATCACCATGGTCGAGCCCTGGGAATGTTCGGTCACGCCCAGTCCGTAATAAATCGCGCCGTTGTCACCGGCAGCGAACAGGCGCGCGGCGCCACGGATTTCCTCGGCCGGCACGCCGGTGATTTCCGCCACCGCCTCGGGCGAGTTTTCGGGCTGCAGCACAAACTTCGTCCAGTCCCTGAAGGACTGTTCCTCGCAGCGCTCGGCGATGAAGTCAGCGGCAAACAGGCCTTCGCTCATCACGACATGGGCCAGCGCCGTGATCACGGCCACGTTGGTGCCCGGCATCAGCTTGAGGTGGTAGTCAGCCTGCACATGCGGCGACTTGACCATCTCTGTCGTACGCGGGTCGATCACGATCAGCCTGGCGCCCTGGCGCAGGCGGCGCTTCATCTGGGAGGCAAACACCGGGTGCGCCGACGCCGGATTCGCGCCGATGATCATGATGACATCGGCCTTCATGACCGAATCGAAAGTCTGGGTCCCGGCCGATTCGCCCAGGGTCTGCTTCAGGCCGTAACCGGTCGGCGAGTGGCAGACGCGGGCGCAGGTGTCCACGTTGTTGTTACCGAAGGCGGCGCGTACCAGCTTTTGCACCAGGTAGGTTTCCTCGTTGGTGCAGCGCGACGAGGTGATGCCACCGATCGAGTCCTTGCCGAACTTCGCCTGAATGCGGCGGAACTCGGAGGCCGCATAGTTGACAGCCTCGTCCCAGGAGACTTCCTGCCACGGGTCGGTGATGGCCTTGCGGATCATCGGTTTGAGCATGCGGTCCTGGTGCGTCGCGTAACCCCAGGCAAAACGGCCCTTGACGCAGGAGTGGCCGTGGTTGGCATGGCCGTTCTTGTTGGGCACCATGCGCACGACCTCGTTGCCCTTCATCTCGGCCTTGAAGGAGCAACCGACGCCGCAGTAGGCGCAGGTGGTGATCTTGCTGTGTTCGGCCTGGCCCATCAAAATCACGGTTTTTTCGGTCAGGGTCGCAGTCGGGCAGGCATCGACGCAGGCACCGCAGGAGACACATTCGGATTCCATGAAGGGCTGGTCCTGGCCGGCCGAGACGCGCGACTCGAAGCCGCGCCCGGAAATCGTCAGCGCGAAAGTGCCCTGCGTTTCCTCGCAGGCCCGCACGCAGCGGTTGCAGACGATGCACTTGGAGGCGTCGTAGGTGAAATAGGGGTTGGACTCGTCCCTGGCCAGTTTCGTGTGATTCTTGCCTTCGTAGCCGTAACGCACATCGCGCAGGCCGACCACACCGGCCATGTCCTGCAACTCGCAGTTGCCGTTGGTGGGACAGGTCAGGCAGTCCAGTGGGTGATCGGAAATGTAGAGTTCCATCATGCCCTTGCGGATCTCGGCCAGCTTGGGCGTCTGGGTTTTCACCTTCATGCCGGGTTCACACGGCGTGGTGCAGGACGCCGGGTAGCCGCGGCGGCCCTCGATCTCGACCAGGCACAGGCGGCAGGAGCCGAAAGGCTCGAGGCTGTCGGTGGCGCAGAGTTTGGGTACGTTGATACCGGCATCCGCCGCCGCGCGCATCACCGAGGTGCCCGCCGCCACCTGGACTTCGACGCCGTCGATGTCGATGGTGACGGTTTTATCGGACACCCGCGCCGGTGTGCCGTAGTCGATGTCGTTGAGCTGGTTCATGGGGAATCCTTGTTTTTTCGTGAGGGGCTCAGGCGGCTCGCTGCAGCGGTGTGCTGCCGAAGTCTTCCGGGAAGTGGTTCAGCGCGGACAGCACCGGAAACGGCGTCATGCCGCCCATGGCGCACAGCGAGCCGTGCAGCATCAGGTCGCAGAGGTCGCGCAGCAAGTGGATTTGCTGCGGCCGGTTGTTATTGGCGATGATCTTGTCCACCGCTTCCACGCCGCGGGTCGAGCCGATGCGGCAGGGTGTGCATTTGCCGCAGGACTCGATGGCGCAGAACGCCATCGCGTAACGCGCCTGTTTGGCCATGTCCACGCTGTTATCGAACACCACCAGGCCACCGTGACCGACACCGGCGCCAATCGCGACGAAGGACTCGTAATCCATCGGCGTGTCGAACAGCGATTCCGGCAGGTAGGCGCCCAGCGGGCCGCCGACCTGCACCGCGCGGATGGGGCGGCCGCTGGCGGTGCCGCCGCCGAAGTCGATCAGCAGTTCGCGCAGGGTCAGGCCAAAGGCTTTTTCGACCAGGCCACCATGTTTGATGTTGCCGGCGATCTGGAAAGGCAGGGTGCCGCGGGATCTGCCCATGCCGTAGTTCTGGTAAAAAGCCGCGCCGCGCGCAAGGATCAGCGGCACGGCGGCCAGCGAGATCACGTTGTTGATGACAGTGGGCTGACCGAACAGGCCTTGCAGCGCAGGCAGCGGCGGCTTGGCGCGCACGATGCCGCGTTTGCCTTCGAGGCTTTCCAGCAGCGCGGTTTCCTCGCCGCAGACATAGGCGCCGGCCGCCTTGCGTACTTCCAGTTCGAAGGCGTGGCCGCTGTCCAGCAGGTTGTGGCCCAGGTAGTTGTGCTCCCGCGCGATGCCGATGGCCTCATTGAGCGCGGCAATCGCATGCGGATACTCGGAGCGCACATAGATGTAGCCTTGTGTCGCGCCCACGGCCAGCCCGGCGATGGTCATGCCTTCGATCAGCATGAAGGGATCGTCCTCCATCACCATGCGGTCCGAGAAGGTGCCGGAATCGCCCTCGTCGGCATTACAAACAATGTATTTTTGCGCGGCCTGCGCGCCCAGCACGGTTTTCCACTTGATGCCGGTCGGAAAGGCCGCACCGCCGCGGCCGCGCAGGCCCGAGTCCAGCACCTCCTGCACCATCGCTGCCGGCGCCATGGTGAGGGCGCGTTGCAGGCCGGCATAACCTTCGTGGGCCAGGTAGTCCTCCAGCGACAGCGGGTCGGTGATGCCGACACGCGCAAAGGTCAGGCGTTCCTGCTTCTTCAGGAAGGCGATCTCTTCGGTCAGGCCGAGAGCCAGCGGGTGCGCGCCGCCGAGCACAAAACCGGCATCAAACAGCCCGGCCACGTCGTCCACCTCGACCGGCCCGTAGGCGATGCGGCCCTGGAGCGTGGCGACTTCGACCAGGGTCTCCAGCCAGAACATGCCGCGCGAGCCATTACGGACGATGCGCAGATGGATGCCGCGTGCCTGCGCCTCGCGCTGTATCGCCGCGGCGACCTCGTTGGCGCCCAGCGCAATCGCGGTGGAGTCGCGCGGGACGTAAATCGTGGTGCTCATGGTGCGCTCCGCTTCGCGTTGATCAGCCGGTCCAGCTTGGCCGGGGAAACCCGCGCATGGATGTCGTCGCCGATCATCACGGCCGGGCCGGTGGCGCACTGGCCCAGGCAGTACACGGCTTCCAGCGTGAAGGCGCCGTCGGCGGTGGTTTCATGGAAGTCACAGCCCAGCATGGTTTTGGCATGGTCCGCCAGTGCGTCGCAGCCGACGGCCTGGCAGGCCTCGGCACGGCAGAGCTGCACCACGGTGCGGCCCGGCGGGGTTTGCCGGAAGAAGTGGTAGTAGGTGATGACGCCATGCACCTCGGCGCGCGAGACGTTCAGGCCGTCGGCAATCAGTTGCACGGCCTCGGGCGGGATGTAGCCGATCTTTTCCTGCACGCCGTGCAGGATGGGCAACATCGCGCCCGGCAGGGCCTTGCGCTCGCCGATGATGCTTTCGACAGCGCGCCGGTCATCAGGAAGCGGTGAGGGCGGTGCAGGCTTGCGCGGCACCCTGTGGATGACCTGGGTGTTCATGGCGCTTCCTGCCCGAGCTTGTTCAAATAGGCTTTTAATAGCATAATGTATTTTCTATTTATCGTTGGTTGACGCAAGTTATCACTGGCTCTGTGATTCGACAATAGGCTTCTGTTTGCATATGTACAAGGTCACCATCCGGCCCCATTGGGAAATCACCACGGACGCGGACGCGCCGCTGGATACCGCCGTTTTGCTGCAGTTGCTGACCGCCATCCAGAAAACCGGCTCGATCGCGCAGGGTGCGCAGGCCATTGGTCTGTCCTACCGCTACGCTTGGGGTTTGCTGCGTGATGTGGAGAAACTGTTTGGCGACAGCCTGATGGACACGGGCCGGGGGCGCGGCACCGTGCTGACACCGCTGGCTGAAAAACTGATCTGGGCCGACCGCCGGGTGGCGGCGCGGCTGTCACCGATGCTGGAGAGCCTGTCGTCCGAACTGGAGCGCGAACTCAACCGCATGTCGGCCGGCAAATCGAAAGCCGTGCGTCTGCATGCCAGTCACGGCTTTGCGGTCGCGGCCCTGCTGGCAGAGATCAACAAGGCCGGGCTGCCGGTCGAACTGCGTTACCGCCACAGCAGCGATGCGGTGGCGGCCTTGTCGCGCCAGGAATGCGACCTGGCCGGCTTTCATGTGCCGCTTGGAGAGTTCGAGCAATCCGCGGCCGCGGTGTATGCGCAGTGGCTGAACCGCAAAACCCACCGTCTGATCCATCTCGCCGTACGCAGCCAGGGCCTGTTTGTGGCCCCCGGCAACCCCAAAGACGTTCACGGCCTGAAGGACCTGACGCGGGACGACCTGCGTTTCGTGAACCGGCAGGCCGGCTCCGGCACACGCATGCTGCTGGAATTGATGCTGGCCGGCGCCGGCCTGTCGCCCAAGGACATCAAGGGTTATGAAAACGCCGAGTTCACACACTCGGCCGTCGCGGCCTATATCGCCAGCGGCATGGCCGAGGTCGGGTTCGGCGTTCAGACGCCGGCCGCACGTTTTGGGCTGGAGTTCATCCCGCTGGTGCGTGAGCGTTATTTTTTTGCCGTGCCGGTGGCTGCGCTGGAGGACCCGCTGGTGCAGCAGGTGATAACCATCCTGCAGTCGGCATCGTTCCGTCAGGATGTCGAGGCGCTGGCTGGCTACGATGCGACCGACACCGGAAAAATACTCTCGCTGACCGAGGCCTTCGGCAGCAGCGTCTGAGGCCTAGCGGTACTTCGCCGCCGAGATGAATTCCGAAAAGGTCTCGCACCAGACCAGCACCGTGGTGTATTGCGCCACATCCACGCCTTCGGGCACCGCGACGATGAAATTCTCGAAGGTCTTGATGTCGCCGACACGCTGCGAGCGGGACTTGAGCGCGAGGAACTGCGCTTCGTTCTCGACGAACTCCGGCACCAGGTAAAGCTTGTAGTCGGGACCGGGCGACACCTTGCCCATCAGCGCAATCGCCTGCCGGCCCACCGAGACCTCACCCTCGCCCCAGTGCAGCAGGTCGCTGCCCGCCAGATCGCGGCGGAAGCTGCCCTTGAAACTGGCTGGGCCCGCTACCGCCTGCACCTGTGCAGCTGATGGCGCGGCGGGCGCGGTCAGGATGGGCAGCAGGTAGACGCCCAGCACGAACCCGGCCAGCAGCACCGCCAGATGGGACGCCGTCAGCCACACCACCTTGTTCATGCGGGTTTTCCGCTGCCGCAGTACAGGCTCAGGGCCTGCAGCGTATGGCCGCTGGACGGTTCGACCAGCACCAGATTGATCTGCCGCTCGTGGCCGGGCGTGGCGGCCAGGCTGCGGAAAGCCAATGTCTGCGGCAGGGTGCCCGCCTGGTAGCTGCCGGCCTGGGTGTATTGGCGCACCACAAAGTCGTGCTTCAGGAATTCGCCGGCGTTTTCGCCGGCCTTGACGCGGGAGCTGTGGCCATGCTCGGTCACCGTCCAGTAGGCGGCCCAGGCCTGCTTCGCGGTTCCAGGCGCCGGCGTGACAGTCGCCTCGTACTGGTCCTCAGCCAGCCGTTTCAGCGCGATGTGCAGGGTGGCGGCAGCGCGGGGGCCGCTGATGCGCGATCCGGCCTTGCCCCAGTGCGGCCAGTCGCGGCCGTTGACCACCACTTGCGGCGTGTAGATATGGGGCAAGCGGTTGCGGACAGCGATCTCGCGCTGGCGGCTGGTGTGGGCCGGCGTGGCAAAGCGGTCGATCCAGCCGAGCTGGTCCCAGTAACCGACGTGGAAGGCCTGCACCACCGCCTGCTGGCCCTTCAAGCCCGAAACCCACTGGTCGGCCGGCGGACAGGAGCTGCAGCCTTCCGAGGTGAACAGCTCCAGAACCGGTGTCACCTGCGGGCCAGAACTGGCGACACACTGGTTTTGCATGCCAAATGTGGCTGTAGCCCATGCCAGACAAGAACCAGCAGCTATGATTTTGAGAGCAAATAAAGGCATGAACGGAATCCTGTTGATCGGCGATTCCGGTTGGTCGCGCGGCGCGGCGGCTTCTTACAGTCGCTGGCCGGCGCAGGAGGCCGCGGTCAGAGCAGCGGCGGCGTATCGCTGCGCAGCACCGGCGCGCGCGCCACACCATCGCGGCGTTCCAGCCGGTCTTCCAGTTCGCCGATGTAGGCGGCCAGCGTGTTGCCCGATTGCTCGATCTTTCCGGTCAGCGCCTGCTGGGTCTGCGCCAGCCGCTCGGCCAGCACCGTGGCATGGGCGGCGTCACGCTGCTGGGCCGACAGCGCCTGCGCTTCGAGATAGCTGCGCAACTCGGTGAAACGCGAGGCCTCGGCCTTGTCGGCCAGTTCCCGCTGGGCATGCAGCTCGCGCGCGGTCTGCCGGGTTTCGATCAGATGGGTGCTCTGGATGTACAGCGTGCTTGCCAGGAACAGCAGCAGCGCCGCTGCCAGGATCACCAGCATCACCAGGCCCAGCGGCGCCTGCACCGTCGTGAAGCCCAGGCTCAGCAGGGCGGGGCGGGTGAATTCGTCCATGTTCAGCGCGGCAAAACCGGCCATCAGCACAATGGCCACAATCAACACAATGGTTCGGGTACGCATGCTGGCAACTCCTGAAAATGGAAGTCCCCATCTTCCCGTGGCGGAGCCGCTGCTGTCTGTAGGAAAAAGGCCTGAATCGCCGCCGGCCAGGCTTCAGCCCGGGCCGGGCACCCGCGGGTCGGGCGGTGAGCGCGGCGAGGCGGGCGGCTCCTCGTCGATCACATCGGCGGCTTCCTCGTTGAGCGCCGTGCCGGCCTTTTTCGGCCGGGTCAGTGGCGCCGGCGTCCAGCGGCCGCCGTGCATCAGGTTGATGCCGCTCTGGATGTCGCCGGCCAGCTGCAATTGCAGGCGCTCGGCGTCGCGGCGCCGGATGTCCGCGGCAATCTCGGCCACTTCGGCGTCAGCCACACCGAGCTGGCGCAACGCTTCGCTGCTGAAAGCCATGGCCGATTCGAAGGTCTCGCGCATCTGGTAGTCCACGCCGTGCTTGATCAGCTCGATCGCGTGCTGGCGGTCGTAGGAGCGGGCCAGGATGGGTATCAGCGGAAACTCGCGCCTGGCCAGCTCGACGATACGCGTGGTGGCCTCCTTGTTGTCCACGCAGACCAGGATGGCGCGCGCGTGCGAGGCGCCGCTGGCATGCAACACGTCCATGCGGGTGCCGTCGCCGTAATACACCTTGAAGCCGAAGCGCGCCGCGCTGCGGATCATGTCGGTGTCGTTTTCAATCAGCGCGATGTCGATGCCGCGTGCCAGCAGCGCCTGGCTGGCAATCTGGCCAAAGCGGCCGAAGCCGATGATCAGCACGCTGCCCTTGATCTCGCGCGCCTCCTCGACACTTTCGATACCGTCCAGGTCGGGTCCGGCGTCTGCCGGCATCACCCAGCGCAGCGCAAACACCGCGAGTGGCGTCAGCGCCATCGAGATGATGATGGCCGCCGTCAAAATCGCATTGACACTGGCATCCACAATTCCGGCCGCGGCCGCCGCCGAATACAGCACAAAGGCGAACTCGCCGCCCTGGGCCATCAGTGCGGTGCGCTGCAGCGCGTCGCCATGGCTGGATTTCGTCACACGCGCCACCGCGTAAATGCCGACACCCTTGAAGACCATGTAGGCCAGCACACCGCCGAGGATCAGCGGCCAGTCGGCCAGCACCAGCGGGATGTCCAGCGACATGCCGACACCCATGAAAAACAGGCCCAGCAAAATGCCGCGGAAGGGCTCAATGTCGGCTTCGAGCTGGTGCCGGAAAGTCGATTCCGACAGCATCACGCCGGCGGCAAACGCGCCCATGGCCATGGACAGGCCGCCCCACTGCATGGCCAGCGCCGAGCCCAGCACCACCAGCAGCGCCGCGGCGGTCATGACCTCGCGCGCATGCGCCCTGGCCAGGATGCGGAACAGCGGGTTCAGCAGCCAGCGGCTGACCGCGACCAGGCCGATGATGGCGGCCAGCGCCGCGCCAATCGTGACCCAGCGCGAGACGCCGTCGGAAGTGTCCGGCGCCATGAACGCGACGATGGCCAGCAGCGGCACGATGGCCAGGTCTTCCAGCAGCAGGATGGAGACCATGCGCTGGCCGCGCGGTGTCGAGGTGTCGCCGCGTTCGTCCAGCAGCTGCATCACGATGGCGGTGGACGACAGCACAAAACCCATGGCCGCGATAAAAGCCACCGGCAGCTTGAGGCCGGCCACAGCGCCGACGCCGGTCAGCAGCGCGCCACAGACCAGCACCTGCAGCAGGCCCAGGCCGAAGATCTCGCGGCGCAGCTTCCACAGGCGCGTCGGCTGCATTTCCAGGCCGATCACAAACAGGAACATCACCACGCCGAGCTCGGCCACATGCAGGATGGTTGCTGCATCGGTGAAAAAGCCCATGCCGAAAGGGCCGATGGCCAGGCCTGCGGCCAGGTAACCCAGCACCGAGCCCAGGCCCAGGCGTTTGAACAGCGGCACGGCGAGCACGCCGGCGCCCAGCAGCACCACCACTTTGACCAGCTCACTGCCTTGTTCGACTGCCATGAAATTCCTGTGTGCCGGGTTGTGGGAAAGGGATGTAAAGATGTTACCGGACTTTGCCTGTTGGCCGGTCGGCGGCGTGTGGCACACTCGCCCACTTTCTCCCAGCGCATTCCAGACAATCCATGCAAAAAATCATTCGCCAGATCGCCGCCGAAATCAAGGTGCAGGAGCACCAGGTCAAAACGGCGGTGGAACTGCTCGATGGCGGCGCCACCGTGCCGTTTATTGCGCGTTACCGCAAGGAAGTCACCGGCGGCCTCGACGACATCCAGCTGCGTGAACTCGAATTCCGCCTCGGCTACCTGCGTGAACTCGAGGAACGCCGCGAGGCCGTGCTCAAAAGCATCGACGAACAGGGCAAACTGACGCCCGAGCTGGCCGCCGCGATTGCCGCCGCGCCGACCAAGCAGGAACTCGAAGACCTGTACCTGCCCTTCAAGCAGAAACGCCGCACCAAGGGCCAGATGGCGCGCGAAGCCGGCATCGAGCCGCTGGCTGACAGGCTGTTTGCCGACCCGACGCTGGTGCCGGCCGACGAAGCTGTGGCTTTCGTCAAGGCCGAGAAGATGGAAAGCGGCGATGACTTCACCACGGTGCAGGCGGTGCTGGATGGCGTGCGCGACATCCTCAGCGAACGCTGGGCCGAAGACGCCGCGCTGCTGCAGATGCTGCGCCAGTGGCTGTGGAGCGAAGGGCTGCTGTCGTCCAAACTGGTCGCCGGCAAGGACGAAAACAACATCGACAACAGCAAGTTCCGCGACTATTTCGACTATGACGAGCCGATAGGCCGCGTGCCGTCACACCGCGCGCTGGCGGTGTTCCGCGGCCGCGGGCTCGAAATCCTCGACGCCAAGCTGCTGCTGCCCGAGATCCCAGAACCCGGCAAGCCGAGCATCGCGGAAGGAAAAATCGCCCTCCATATCGGCTGGAGCCACAAGGGCAGGGCGGCCGACGACCTGCTGCGCAAATGTGTGGGATGGACCTGGAAGGTCAAGCTGAGCCTGTCGATTGAACGCGACCTGTTCAGCCGGCTGCGTGAAGAGGCCGAAAAAGTCGCGATCAAGGTGTTTGCCGACAACCTGCGCGACCTGCTGCTGGCCGCGCCGGCCGGCCCGCGTGTGGTGATGGGCCTGGACCCGGGCATACGCACCGGCGTCAAGGTTGCGGTGGTGGACGCCACCGGCAAGCTGGTCGAGACCTCGACGGTGTTCCCGCACGAGCCGCGCAAGGACTGGGAAGGCTCGCTGCACACGCTGGCCAAACTCTGCGAAAAACACGGCGTCAACCTGATTGCCATCGGCAACGGCACGGCCAG
>PNNC01000006.1 GCA_013824015.1 Polaromonas sp. | reverse complement strand
TCAGCGCATCCGCCAGCTCGGCGGTGACCTTGAGCGTGCCTCCCGCGCCCACACTGGCGCCGGTGACGCCGTCCAGGCGCCTGGCATCACCGGCCGACAGGCGGCTCCAGTCAGCCAGGTGCTTGTGGTACTTGGCCTTGCCGCCGGCCACCCACAAGGTGCGTACATAAGCGCCTTTGGCATCGGTCAGGTAAGCCGCGAGGTAGGCGCCATCGCCGCCATAGTTTTTCAGCTGGGCGGTCAGCGTCAGCGGGCGGCTGTGTGCGAGGGCGGGAAGGGCCAGCGCGCAGGCGGCGGCCACGAGGGTCAAAAGGGGTCTGGACATGGTGATGCTCCTGTGGGATGGGTGTTTGCTGGATCTGGCCACGCGGCGCGCTGCCAGGGGTCAACCAAGGTGTTGGCGCCGCGGCGCCGCCCAATCACGGCGGCCGGGCCTTCTGCGTCGCACCGTCGTCATCGCGTTCCCGCGCACGCTGGCGCTCGTCCTGCTTCATCTTCAGGACCTTGAGGGTTTCCGGGTCGACCTTGGCTTTGAAGGTGCGTCCCTGGGCATCCGTGCCGCGAATTTCATAACAACCGTCGTCGATCTTGAGCCGCTGGATCTGCCAGCCCTGTGCAGCCGCCATCTGCCGCACGGCATCACGTGACTGCCAGCGATTGAGCGGCGAATCACAATCGTCACCGGCCCATGCGGACAGGCTTGCCAGGCCCATGGACAGAACCAGCACGCCATGGCGCAAAGGGGTGGGGTATTTCATGGGAGCGTCCTTTAAAACGGTTAGGGAAGCGCTGAATAAGTCCTGGCGGATGCGCGCTGCAGGGGTTCGTTCAGCGCTTCCCTGGCACATGATGAGCCGTTTGCGGTGCCCCCCCATGCCAAAACTGGTGCCGGCAGCGAGATACCAACGGCAACCTTGATACGCATCAAGGTTGTGCTTTCTGGTTCAAGGGGATTGTGGAGAACACACCCTGTATGCAAGCTGAACGGCGCATTCATCTTCGGTTCATCGCGCAAACGGTAAAGCGCCGGCGCGTGATCGTTTCGTGGCGCTGCGCTGCCCACGGCTGCCCTGCGCGGCCTGGCCCGGGAATGCAGTGCCCCGCCGGCCGGTCCTGCTCACCCTCAAAGCCAGATGCGGACGCGGCAAGCACCACGCCCCGCAGGCAGACGGCATGCCCGCAGCCCGCTTTGGGATGTGAGCCGGGAAGCGGCTCCCGCGCACGCAGGCGGCGTGCCCGCAGCCCGATGGATGGGCCGCCGGCGCAGGTTCACTCGTCCCCGGAAGGGACACCGGCGCCTCAGTGCGCGTGAGCCTGGCGCCGCCTGGCCTTGCGCAGCAACAGTCTGGCGAACAGGGGTCAGGCCGCCAGCGCCTTCATCTCGGCATACAGGTCGGCCTTGCCCTCGAAGCCGATGCCCGGCAGCTCAGGCAGGGTGACGTAGCCGTCCACCACCTTGACGCCGTCCGGGAAGCCGCCGTAAGGCTGGAACAGGTCCGGGTAGGACTCGTTGCCGCCCAGGCCCAGGCCCGCGGCAATCGCCAGCGACATCTGGTGGCCGCCGTGCGGGATGCAGCGCGACGGCGACCAGCCGTTTTCCTTCAGCATGTCCAGCGTGCGCAGGTACTCGACCAGGCCATAACTGAGCGCGCAGTCGAACTGCAGCCAGTCGCGGTCCGGCCGCATGCCGCCGTAACGGATCAGGTTGCGCGCGTCCTGCATCGAAAACAGGTTTTCACCGGTAGCCATGGCGCCTGCGTAATGCGGCGCCAGCTCGGCCTGCAGCGCATAGTCCAGCGGGTCGCCGGCCTCCTCGTACCAGAACAGCTGGTAGGCCGACAGCGCCTTCGCATAGGCCACCGCCGTCTTCAGGTCGAAACGGCCATTGGCATCGACCGCCAGCTGCTGGCCGGGCGCCAGCATGCCCAGCACCGCCTCGATGCGCCGGCAATCGTCGGCCAGCGAGGCGCCGCCGATTTTCATCTTGACCACCGAATAACCGCGATCGAGGTAGCTGCGCATCTCGCTCATCAGCTTGGCGTCGTCCTTGCCCGGGTAGTAATAACCGCCGGCGGCATACACAAACACCTTGCGATTGGGCGTGCCGTTGCCGTAACGCTCGGCCAGCAACTGGTACAGCGGCTTGCCTTCGATCTTGGCCACCGCATCCCAGACCGCCATGTCGATGGTGCCGACAGCGACCGAACGCTCGCCATGGCCGCCGGGCTTTTCATTGGTCATCATGGTCGCCCAGACCTTGTGCGGGTCAAGGTTGTTGCCGCTGGTATCGAGCAGGCTGTCCGGCGCAGCCTCCAGGATGCGCGGCGCAAAACGCTCGCGGATCAGCCCGCCCTGGCCGTAACGCCCGTTGGAGTTGAAGCCGTAACCGATCACCGGCTTGCCGTCGCGCATGACGTCGGTGACCACCGCCACCAGGCTCAGGGTCATTTTCGAGAAGTCGATATAGGCATTGCGGATATCGGACTTGATGGGCTGGGTAATCTCGCGGATATCGGTGATCTTCATGGAGTGGCCTCGCAGTGAGTGAGTGATGGGGCTATCATCGGCGCCACCTGCCCCGGCGTCCAATGCCGGTTTTCTCTTGTTCCATGCCCGCAAAGCACCGCCCATGAATTTGACCTGGCTGGAGGACTTCCTGGCGCTGGCCAGCACCGGCAACTTCTCGCGCGCCGCGAGCGAGCGCCACATGACACAACCGGCCTTTAGCCGCCGCGTACGGGCGCTGGAAGAATGGCTTGGTGTCGCGCTGTTCGACCGCAGCAGCCACCCGGTCACGCTGACCGAAACCGGCCAGTGGTTCCAGGCGGTGGCGCAGGACATGCTGGCGCGGGTGGCGCGGGTGCCCGACGAGGCACGCGCCGTCGCGGACGCCAGTTCGGCGACGCTGCGTTTTGCCTCCACCCATGCGCTGTCCTTCACCTTCCTGCCAGCCTGGCTGCGCGGGCTGGAGTCGGATTCTCCCGTCGGGCCGATCCAGCTGGTGTCCGACGTGATGCAGCAGTGCGAAGCCCTGATGCTGCAGGGGCGGGTTCAGTTTTTGCTGTGCCACTGGCATGCCCAAGTGCCGGGCCGTCTCGACCCGGCGGCCTGCCGCTCGCTGCGGGTCGGCGGGGACACGCTGGTGCCGGTCGCAGCTCCCGTCAAAAGCAGCAAAGGCAGCGGCAAGGCCCGCTACCTGCTTTCCTCAGGCGGCAAACCGGTTCCCCTGCTGGCCTACAGCAACGAGTCCGGCCTGGGCCGCATCGTGCGCGCGCTGCGCAGCGGCACGCTTGAAAAAACCCAGGGCGAGCCGGTGTTCACCGCCCATCTGGCCTCGGTGCTCAAAACCATGGCGCTCGACGGACGCGGCGTGGCCTGGCTGCCGCAAAGCCTGATCGCCGAAGAACTGGCCAGTGGCCGGCTGATCGCCGCCGGCGGCCCCGAATGGTCGATTGATCTGGACATCCGGCTGTTCCGCAGCGACGCTGTGGCGCCGCGGGCGGCCGAGAACTTCTGGCGAAAAGTGGCCGCTTCGGCAACTTAAGCCTTTTCCCGGAACAGGTCCTCGATCACGCCGCGCAGCCAGCGGTTGCCGGGATCGGCCTCGAAGCGTTTGCTCCAGTGCAGCGACACCGTGAAGTCGCGCAGCGGAAACGGCGGCTCGATGATGGCGTAGCCGCTGTCGGCTGCAAAAATGTTCGCGATATTGCGCGGCATCACCACCGCCAGATCGGTGGCTTTCACGATGGACGGCAACACCATGAAGTGTTCGGTGGTCAGGCGCAGGCGGTCCTCGAGTTGCATCAGTTCGAGAATGCGCAGCGTGTCCGAGTGGGTGCGCACCGCGACAAACTCCAGCTGGCGCAGCGCATCGAGCAGCGCCTGGCCGCTGCGGCGGCGCCGCGTGAAAGGGTGGCCTTCGCGCAGCAGCACGATGTAGCGATCCTTGAGCAGTTGCACGCGTTGCGTGTCTTTCACGGTGGGCAAAAAACCGAAGGCAAAATCAATGCGCCCGCTGTCCAGCCCGGCGGCAATGTCGCTGCTGGCCAGCGGCGTGGTCTCGATGCGGACGCCGGGCGCGAGCCGACGCAGCGCCACCATGAGGTCGGGCAAAAACCGCCCTTCACCGATATCGCTCATGTGGATGCGGAACACCTTGCGCGATTGCAGCGGCTCAAACAGCGCCGACTCGTTGAGCGCCTGCTCCAGCGTCGCCAGCGCGCTGCGCACCGCATCGGCGAGCCGGTCGGCCTTGGGCGTGGGCTGCACCCCGCCGCCGGCGCGCACAAACAGCGGGTCCTTGATCAGCAGGCGCAGTCGCGTCAGGCCCTGGCTGGCCGCCGGCTGGGTCAGGTCCATCAAGTCTGCGGCGCGGCTGACATTGCGCGTGCGGTAAACCGCATCGAACAGCCGCAGCAAATTCAGGTCGATGTCTTTTATATGCATTGAATGAATACCAGATAGTCTCGTTATTTTATTGATGGATAGTTTGCAGGGGGTCAAACTTCCGGCTCCCACGATAAATAAACCCGGAGACAGCCTTGGAAGTTTCATTCAGCAAGGAAATCGAGTCGCTGCGACTGAAAAGCGGCGAGACTTTCCACGGCGAGGGCATTCTCGCGATCACGAAGGCGCTGCTGCAGTCCGGGGTCGCCTATGTGGGCGGCTACCAGGGCGCGCCGGTCTCGCACCTGCTCGACGTCATGGTGCAGGCCAAGCCCTATATGGACGAACTCGGCGTCCACGTCGAGGCCTGTTCCAACGAGGCCTCGGCCGCGGCCATGCTGGGTGCGTCCATCCATTACCCGCTGCGCGGCGCGGTGACCTGGAAATCGATAGTAGGCACCAACGTCGCGGCCGACGCCCTGTCCAATCTCTCGTCGCCCGGCGTCACCGGTGGCGCGCTGATTGTGGTCGGTGAGGACTACGGCGAAGGCGCCAGCGTGATCCAGGAACGCACCCACGCCTATGCACTGAAGTCCTCGATGTGCCTGCTCGATCCGCGGCCCGACCTGGCCAGGATGGTGGAGATGGTCGAACACGGTTTTCGCATTTCCGAAGCCTCGAACATGCCGGCCATCCTCGAGCTGCGCATACGCGCCTGCCATGTGCGCGGCAGCTTTGAATGCAAGGACAACCGGCCGCCGGCGATCTCGAAACGGCAACTGATGGAAGAACCGGCCGCCTTCGACTATGCCAAGCTGGCACATCCGCCGGTGACCTTCCGCCACGAAAAGCTCAAGTTTGAGGAACGCATTCCGGCGGCACGCCGTTACATCATCGAGCAGCAGCTCAACGAGCTGATGGACGGACCGCGCAAAGACCTCGGCATCATCGTGCAGGGCGGCATCTACAACGCGCTGATTCGCGCACTGCAGCAGTTTGGCCTGTGCGACGCCTTCGGCCAGAGCGAGATCCCGCTGCTGGTGCTCAACGTCACCTATCCGCTGGTGCCCGAGCAGGTGGCGGAGTTTGCATTGGGCAAACGCGCGGTGCTGGTGGTCGAGGAAGGCCAGCCCGAATACATCGAGCAGGAGATCGCGACCTTTTTGCGCCGGCGCGACATCAACACGCCGCTGCACGGCAAGGACATGTTGCCTTCAGGCGGCGAATATTCGGTGGAAGTGGTGGCCGCCGGCATTGCTGCCTTCGTCGCGCGTTATGCCACCGACGTGGACACCAGCTCGGCCACCGGCTGGCTGCAGGGCAACAGCGAGCGCCGCAGCGCGGTCGGCACACAGATCGCGGCGCAGCTGAACCAGGCCCTGCCGGTGCGGCCGCCCGGTTTTTGCATCGGTTGCCCGGAGCGGCCGGTGTTCTCCGCGCTCAAGCTGGCGCAGCAGGATGTCGGGCCGGTGCACATCGCCGCCGACATCGGTTGCCATGCCTTCGGCACCTTTGCGCCCTTCTCTTTCGGCCACTCCATCCTCGGTTACGGCATGAGCCTGGCCAGCCGCGCCGGCGTCTCGCCGATGATGGCGCGCCGCACGCTGTCCATCATGGGCGACGGCGGTTTCTGGCACAACGGCCTGCTGACCGGCGTGCAGTCGGCGCTGTTCAACGGCGACGACGCGGTGCTGCTGATCTTCAAGAACGGCTACACCTCGGCCACCGGCACCCAGGACATCATCTCGACGCCGAGTGACGACGCCAAGTTCAACGCCAGCGACAAGCTGCAAAGCCTGACCGAGACCAACACCACGATTGAAAAAACACTGCAGGGCCTGGGCATCCAGTGGCTGCGCACGGTGCACACCTACCATGTGGAGGAAATGCGCCAGACGCTCAACGAGGCGTTCACGACGGACTTCAATGGCCTCAAGGTGATCATCGCCGAGGGCGAATGCCAGCTCGAGCGCCAGCGCCGCATCAAGCCCTGGCTGGCGGGATTGCTCAAAAAGGGCAAACGCGTGGTGCGTGTCAAATACGGTGTCGACGAAGATATCTGCAACGGCGACCATGCCTGCATACGCCTGTCGGGTTGCCCGACGCTGACGCTGAAGGACAACCCCGATCCGCTCAAGGTGGACCCGGTGGCCACCGTGATCGACGGCTGCGTCGGCTGCGGCCTGTGCGGCGCCAACGCGCATGCCGCGACGCTGTGCCCCTCGTTTTACCGCGCCGAAGTGATCCAGAACCCGAAGTGGCACGAACGGCTGCTGGGCAGCGTGCGTGGCGCCTTCGTCCGCGCATTGCAGACAGCATGACCCCCCACGCTTGCCACTTCGTGTGCCGCGCTGCCCCCCGAGGGGGCCGCATTTTTCCTTGGGGCGGCCCGGCGGAATAACCCATGACCATGAACACACAAAAACCCATCACGCTTTTGATCTGCGCACTCGGCGGCGAAGGCGGCGGCGTGTTGACCGAATGGCTGGTCGACATCGCGCTGGCCAGTGGTTACGCGGCGCAAAGCACCTCGATTCCCGGCGTGGCCCAGCGCACCGGCGCCACCACTTACTACCTGGAAGTGTTTCCGGTGCCGCTGGCCGAACTGGCCGGCCGGCGCCCGGTGTTCAGCCTGAACCCGGTGCCCGGCGCACTCGACGGACTGGTCTCTTCCGAACTGCTGGAAACCGCGCGCCAGGTCGGCAACGGCATGGCGTCGCCGCAGCGCACGCTGGTCATCAGTTCGACCAGCCGCACCCTGACCACGGCCGAACGCATGGTGCCCGGCGACGGCCGCACCGACCCGGCGCCGCTGCTGCAGGCGATAGGCGCGCAAAGCCGCGCCACCCAGGTCTTCGACATGGGCCAGATGGCGAAAGACTGCGGCACCGTGGTCAGCGCCGTGATGCTGGGCGCGATCGCCGGCAGCGGCCTGCTGCCCTTTACGCGCCAGGCGTATGAAGATGCCATACGCCACGGCGGCCGCGGCGCTGAAGCCAGCCTGCGCGGTTTTGACCGTGCATTTGCACAGGTCCAGACCCAGCAGGCGCAGACCGCGCTGGTGGCCAGTCTGCTATCAAATCAGGAGCTACCCGCCCATGTCGGTCATGGGCTGGAGGCCGATTTGGCTAAAACATTCCCGCCTGCGGTGCATGACATGCTGGCGCTGGGCCATGCGCGCATGCTGGAGTACCAGGACTGCGACTACGCCGACCTGTATGTGCAGCGCCTGCAGCAGGTGCTGCGGGCCGAGCAACTGGCCGACCCCGCCGCCGCGCACGGCTACGCCACCACCCGCGAGATGGCGCGCTGGCTGGCGCTGTGGATGGCTTTCGACGACATCGTGCGCGTCGCCGACCTGAAAAGCAGCGCCAGCCGCTGGCAACGCGTGGCCGGCGAGGTCAAGGCCGAAGGCGGCGACCTGCTGCAGGTGTACGACCACTTCAAGCCCGGCGCGCCGGAATTCGCCGCGCTGCTGCCGGCAAGCCTGGCCGCGCGCGTGACACGCTGGGACCGCCAGCGCGTGGCCAGCGGCAAGGCCCCGTGGGCCCTGCCTCTGAAAATTGGCACCCATTCGGTGTTCGGCATGTTGTCGCTGCGGCTGCTGGCCAGCCTCAAGTGGCTGCGCGTGCGCGGCAGCCGTTACGCCACCGAGCAGGCGCTGATCACCCAATGGCTGGACGGCGTCGTGCGCGGCACGCAAACCGATTGGCAACTGGGCCATGAGATCGCGCTGTGCGGCCGCCTGATCAAGGGCTACGGCAGCACCAACGAGCGCGGCAAGGACAACCTGATGCACGTACTGGAGCACCTGGCCACCGGTGCACCCTTCCCGTCGAACAAGGCACGCGCCGCAGCGATTGCGCAGGCGCGCGAAGCCGCGCTGCTTGATGAAGCCGGCAAGGCGCTCGACCAGACGCTGGTGCAGCATGGCGCACCGGCACGGCCCGTCAAGGCGCAACCGATACGCTGGATGGACAACCCGCACCGCAAGCCGCGCAGCGTCAAGGCTTCCTGATCCGGCATAGTTACGACAGCAGACCTCAACCTCAAAAAAGGAGACAAACCATGAAAACCAGCTTCCACCCCCAACGCCGCGCCTTGCTTGCCATGGCACTGGCCGCCGGCGCCATGCTGCCTGCCGCCCATGCACAAACCGCCGCCTGGCCCAACAAGCCGGTGCGCGTGATCGTGAACTTCCCGGCCGGTGGCGCAGCCGACCAGCTGGCCCGCGCCATCGGCGTGCCCCTGTCCGAAGCCCTGGGCCAGCCGGTGGTGGTGGAAAACCGCGGCGGCGCCAACGGCAACATCGGCGGGGAAGCCGTGGCCAAGGCGCCCGCCGACGGCTACACGCTGCTGATGAGTTCGGGCGGCATGGTCTCGGTCAATCCGCACCTCTACCCCAAGATGTCGTTCGATCCTGCAAAAGACCTGGTGCCTGTGGCCGCGGCCGCGCGTGTGCTGGTGTTCCTGGAGGTCAAACCGACGCTGCCAGTCAACAACGTCAAGGAGTTCCTGGCTTACCTCAAGGCCAATCCCGGCAAGCTGTCTTTCGGCACACCCGGCAACGGCAGCTCGCCGCACCTGGCCGCCGAGATGATGAAGGCCCAGACCGGCACCTTTGCCGTGCATGTGCCTTACCGCGGCGCGGCCCCGGCGATGCAGGACCTGCTGGGTGGCCAGCTCGACTTCATGTTTGATCCGGGCATCGGCCTGCAGCATGTCAGGGCTGGCAAGCTCAAGCTGCTGGCCGTGGGCAGTTCCAAACGTTCGCCGCTTTTCCCGGACGTGCCCACGCTGGATGAAGCCGGACTCAAGGGATTTGACGCCGACACCTGGTTCGGCTTCTACGCCCCCGCCGGTACACCGGCAGACGTGGTCAGCCGGCTGAACCGTGAAATCAACAAGATCCTCGGCAGCCAGGCGGTCAAGGACCGCATCCTGGCCATTGGCGGCGTGCCAGCGCCGATGTCGCCGTCGGACTTCAATATGCGGGCCTCCATCGACGGCGCGCGTTTTGGCGCGCTGATCAAGGCCCGGAACATCAAGGGTGACTAGCCCGGCCACGTGTCACTCGCCCTCTTCTTCTTGTCATTGCGGGCTTGACCCGCAATCCATGTCGCCCGGACCGCAGCGCCGCTCAAGGAACATGGATCCCGGATCAGGTCCGGGATGACACGCGGAGACATCCTGCCAGGCTGCGGCCTCCCTGCTGTACCCACCGACATAATGCATCCATGAGCAAACAGATCACCCACACCCTCCGCGTCGAATTCGGCGACTGCGACCCGGCGCGCATCGTGTGGTTTCCCAATTTCTTCCGCTGGATAGACGCGGCTTCGCGCAACTTCTTTGTGCAGTGCGGTGTGCCGTCCTGGCAGGAAACCGAAAAAACCCTGGGCGTGATCGGCACGCCCCTGGTGGATACGCATTCGCGCTTTCTGCGCACCGCCACCTACGGCGACATGCTGGACATCCAGGTGACGATTCCCGAATGGCGCGAGAAAAGTTTTGTGCAGCGTTACCGCATCATGCGCGGCGCGGAGTTGATCATGGAATGCGACGAAGTCCGCATCTTCGCCGGCCGCCGCGCCGACAACCCGGAAGCGATACGCGCGCTGCCGATCCCGGCGGAGATTCGCGCCCTCTGCGAATAACTGGTGATGATCAGGCGCTCATGCCGCCGTCCACCATCATTACGCTGCCGGTCACAAAACTGCTCTGGTCCGACGCCAGGTACAGCACTGAATTGGCAATCTCATCCGGCCGCGCGTGGCGCCGCAGTGGAATCAGCCCGTTGAAGAAATCGGTGGCGTTGCGCTGCAACACGGTCGATAGTTCTGACTCGACGCGATCCTGAAAGCTGTTGCACACGGGTCCGGGATGAATTGTGTTGACGCGGATGCCGCGCTGCGCCGCTTCCTTGGACACCGCTCGCATCAATCCCACCTGCGCATGCTTGGCCGTGATGTATCCGTACACGCCTGCATCGCCGCGAATGCCGGCCACGCTGGAAGTTATGACAATGCTGCCACCGTCCCGCATGGCGGCAAGGCCGTATTTGCAAACGAGAAAAGCGCCGCGCACATGGACCGCGATGACCTGGTCGAACACATCTTCCGGGTAATCGGCCAGTGGCGCGATGACGCCGATGTTGCCGGCGTTGCTGAAGAGGACGTCGATGGCGCCCCACTTTTCGCAGGTGGCATCGATGAACCGGCGCACATCCGCCGCGTTTGACACATCGGCCCGCGCCACCGCCACGTCCTCGCTGTTCAGGGATGCCGCCGCCTCCTGCAACGCGTCATCATCCAGATCGACCAGCATCAGCTTGGCGCCTTCTGCCAGAAAGAGCCTGGCCGTGGCCAGGCCAATGCTCCCGGCCCCGCCAGTGACAACACATACTCTGCCTTCAAGTTTTCTCATGGGACTCTCCGCTTCAGGTCACCGATTCTTCCAGGGCCGGCTCGACCGCCGCGATCTCGGCCTGCTCCCAGCCAGTCTCGAACGCCGGTAACGTCAGGCACAGGATCACGAGCTCTTCGCCGCCGCAGAGCTGCCCGCCTTCATCGGGGTCCAGCTGGACGCCAAAGTGCTTGCCAAGCGGCTGGTCATTGACCGTGCCCGCGCCCTGCAGCACGAACAGCAGCCGTGTGGCGCTCTCGGCGGGAAGACGGAGTGCAGCGCCAGCTTCCAGGCGGAGCATCTCGGCGCTGGTGCCGCGCTCGCTGAAGGTGCCCAGGCGCTTGCGAAAGCAGCCGGCTTGCCGCACCACAGGTGTCCAGCGGTAGGCCTTGGGGTTCATGATGACCGGCTGGTCGTAACGCGGCGCGGGAATCAGCATCCGGCTACCCATCGCCTCTTCCCAGATGGCATTGATACTGAATTTTTTGGTGAGCCTGCCGTTGACTTCGCGCAGGTAAACCGGGCCCTCGAAACGGCCTGCCTTCTCCAGCGAATCCCGGCCGGCGCGATACTGCTCCGGACTCATGTAGCCATAACCATTGGCGCCGCCGAACTGCACCGTCAGCACCAGTGGGCCAGCCTGGTCGTCCTGGGGTCCGTACGGTGTTCCTTCGGGGAAGTAGCACAACTCGCCCTCACGGATAACGCTGCCGCCGCCCAGGTTCATCTGTCCGGAAATGACGTAGCGGAACTGGTCGAAGTTGTGACGGTGTCGCACCATCTGAAAGTGACCGACGTTCTCCGCGACCAGCATTACAAAGTTATCAGGCATGTTTTCCTGCCCCTGAAACATGTAACGAATGGCCAGGGCACCTGTGGGGTGGTCGTCTGTCCGGACCTCTCGGGTCGAAGGATCGGTGATCTTCATGAAATCTTTTCCTGTTGGGTAAAAAGTGTGGTCAAGCTCAATCCATACGGATCCCGCTTTGGCGGATGAGGTCACCGCGGCGCAGGTTGTCGGCCTTGACACGGGCGTTGAATGCGGGCGCGTCGGCCATCACTGCACGCATCCCGAACTGCGCCAGCCGCTGCTGTACGTCGGTGGACGCGCGCGCTTTAGCAACGGCCTGCGCCACCTTGTCGATCACCGGCCTGGGCGTGCCGGAGGCGGCATACACGGCAAACCAGGCCGCCTCTTCCATGCCCGGATAGATCTCGTTCAGGGCAGGCACCGAAGTGTGTGGCTCCAGCCGTGACGAGGTGCTGACGCCCAACAACTTGAGCTTGCCCGCGTTCACGCTGCTGGCAACTTGCGGGAAGGAGGTGAACCCGATCGGCACCAGGCTGCCCAGCATTTCCGACAGCGCTTGTTGCGGATCGCGGTAGGACACACGAACCCAGTTGAGTTGGTTCGCAGCGGTGAAGCGCTCAGCCAGCAGATGGTGCGGCGTACCGGTCGGTGCGAAGTAGGTGTACTTGCCGGGACTGGCCCTGACCAGGGAAACCAGTTCCTGCACGTTGTTGACTTTGAGTGAGGGATTGACGACCACAAAGACCGATGCTTCTGCTACCGGCGCAACCAGGGTGAGATCGGTAAATACATCGAAGCCTGACTTGGGCAGAAGGTAGGGATTCATCGTCATCAGCGAATCCGTGGCCAGGATCAAGGTATAGCCATCACGTTTTTCCTGCAGCAATTGCTGTGCGGCAACATTTCCGTTGGCTGCCGGCCGGTTCTCGATGACGACGTTCTGTCCCAGGGCTTCCGAAATTCGGGGTGCGATGGTGCGAGCCAGGGTGTCGGGACCCGAGCCGGGGCCGAAGGTCACGAAAAGCCGGATGGGCCGGTCGGGAAAGTTGTCCTGGGCCTGAACGACCGGGGTGACAGCCAGCAGCAACGAGGCTGCCAGGGCGAGAAACTGGCGATGAATCAACATGGAGGGCTCCTTTTTTTGTCGCGTGAAGTGATGTCGCGCAATTATTGCACCTATTGGTGCACTAATTAAAGCTAGGGATTCCCCGCCCCTAAAATGCGGCATGCCCATCCGAATTGCCGCCGTGTCAGACATGGAACCACCCTCGCCGCCCCGCCGGCCGGGCAGGCCCGCCTCCCTGGAAAAACGCCAGGCGGTCATCGAGGCTGCCATCGAGGAATTTGCAGAGCGTGGTTTCGACAGCGCCAGCATGGACGCAATCGCGGCCAAAGCACTGGTCGCAAAACGCACCCTTTACAACCAGTACGAAAGCAAGGACGGTTTGTTTGCCGCACTGGTCGGTGAGCTGGCTCACCGCATCGTCGTTTCCTCGACGTTCGACTATCGCGCGGGCGAAGGTCTGCGCGAACAGTTGCTGGCCTACGCTGAGGAGTCACGCGACCTCATGAGCAGGCCCGCCAACCTGCAGCTGCTCCGCGCCGTGCTGGCAGAGCACATCCGACACCCGCATCGGGTGGAACCATTGCTTCACAAATACTGGGTGACGGAATACGGCTTCGTCTCATGGATGAAGGCTGCGAAGGCGGATGGACGGCTGGCAGGCAACCCGGCCACCATGGGCCATCTGATGGGCGCATTGATGAAGTCCATCATTTTCTGGCCCACAGTGCTGGGCCGCAGCAATCCGGCAGATCCCGGAGTGAAGAAACAGGTGGCCGAGGCCATCGACATGTTTCTTGGCCGCTATGCAACGTAACCCGCATCAAGCCTGGCAACAGGGCTGATACAGCTACAAAATCAATAGCGCCCGAAAATCATTGACGTTGGTGTGTGTCGGCCCGGTGACGACCAGGTCACCGAGCGGCTCGAAGTAGCCGTAGGCATCGTTGCGATCCAGGAACCTATCCACCTTCATGCCCTGCGCCGTGGCGCGCTGCAGCGTATCGGGCGCCACAAAGGCGCCGGCATTGTCTTCCATGCCGTCGATGCCATCGGTGTCCGCGGCCAGTGCGTACACGCCGGGCTGGCCCTGCAGTCCGAGGGCCAGACCGAGGCAGAACTCGCCGGCACGGCCGCCGCGGCCTTTCGCATCACCGGGCTGCCGCGGCCGCACCGTGACCGTGGTTTCACCGCCGCTCAGGATCACGCAGGGCTTGCTGAAAGGCTGGCCCTTGAGCGCCACCGCGCGGGCCAGCGCCGCATGCACCTTGCCGACCTCGCGCGATTCGCCTTCCATTTCGTCGCTGAGGATCCAGGCTTCCAGCCCCGCAGCGCGCGCGGCCGCCGCAGCGGCTTCCAGCGACTGCTGCGGCGTGGCGATCATCTCGACCAGATGGCCGTCGAAAGCCTTGTCGCCGGGCTTGGGGGTTTCCAGCGCGCCGCTTTCGAGCTGTGCGCGCAGCGCCGACGGTACATCGATGTTGTAGCGCTTCAGGATGGCCAGCGCATCGGCACAGGTCGTGACATCGGGCACGGTCGGACCGCTGGCAATCACCGACGGATCGTCGCCCGGCACGTCGCTGATGGTCAGCGTCACCACGGTCGCCGGTGCACAGGCCGCAGCCAGCCGGCCACCCTTGATGCGCGACAGGTGTTTGCGCACGCAGTTCATCTCGCCGATGTTGGCGCCGCTGTTCAGCAGGGCCTTGTTGATGCCCTGTTTGTCCTCCAGGCTCAAGCCCTCGGCCGGCAAGGTCAGCAGCGCCGAGCCGCCGCCCGAGATCAGGCACAGCACCAGGTCGTCTTTTGTCAGGCCCTGCACCATCTGCAGGATGCGCTGCGCAGCTTCCAGTCCGGCGGCGTCGGGCACCGGGTGCGCGGCTTCAACAATCTCGATACGCTGCGGCACACCCTCGGGGCGCGGCGGAACGTGGTGGTAACGCGTGACCACCAGGCCCTCCAGTGGCGCATCGTCAGGCCACAAGGCCTCGACCGCCTGCGCCATCGAGCCGCCGGCCTTGCCGGCACCAATCACGATGGTCCGGCCTTTCGGCGGGGGCGGCAAATGGGCGGCGGTGTTGTGCAAGGGCAGCGCGCGCAACACGGCGGCCTGGTACAGATGTTCGAGAAAGGCGCGGGGTTCGCTGGCGGGATTCGGTGCGGTCATTCGGTGTCTCCAGCCCCTATTGTGCCGCCGTAACCCGCTGGTAACCCGCAGCGCCGGCCGGCGCGCGGGTGCTCCCGTTTACTTTTTGCCTGGAAGCGCTGAACAAGTTCTTGCGGATGGGCAGCAGCCGGATCGGGAGGGGATGCAAGGCGGAGTTCGCAGCCAATAGCCCGCTATTGGCAAGAAATCCAACGCAGCAGACTGCCCGAGTCCGGCTGAATGCACGCCGCAGGGGACTGGTTCAGCGCTTCCCAAGACCCAGTCGTTGCGCGCCTTCGGTGTAGAGCTTGGTCTTGTCCTTCATGAAGGCGTCCATCTGGTCCGGTCCGACGTTGACCAGCTCAAAGCCGCTTTTGGCTGCGAGTTCCTTCATCTCGGGCTCGTTGTTGAGCGCGGCCCACATGTCGGCAATTTTTTTGCGCGCTTCGGGCGGCGTCGATTTGGGCACACCGATGCCGCGGTAGGCGCCGTCGACCCAGTCCACGCCGAGCTCCTTGAAGGTCGGCACATCGGGCATCAGCGGGTGACGCTTTTCCATCGCAACCGCCAGCGCCCGCACCTTGGACTTGTTGTTGATGGCAAAGGCGGTGTAGGTCACCGCACCATCGATCTGGCTGCCGACCACGGCCAGCGCCATGTCGCCGGTGCCTTTGTAGGGCACATAGGTGCTCTTGATGCCGAAGGCTGCGTTCAGGCGCTCATGCGAGGCATGGTTGGCCGAGTTCAGGCCGGAGCCGCCCAGGCTCATCTTTCCCGGGTCCTTCTTCGCGGCGGCGATGAAATCGGCAAAGGTCTTGTGCGGGCTGTTTTCGGGCACCACCAGCGCATCGGGCGTGAAGTGGAACCAGAACACCGGCGTCACATCGGCGGTCTTGTACTGCACCTGGCCCTCGATCGGCTGGAACACGATATGCGGCAGGTTGACGCCGACGATGTTCAAACCATCGGGCGGAAGCTGGTTCATCTGCGACCACATCAGCGCACCGCCGGCGCCGGCCTTGTACTGGATGATGGTGTCAACGGCCGGGCATTTCTTCTTGAGCACCACCTGCTGGTGGCGCGCCGACAGGTCGGACTCGCCCCCGGGCGGGAAGGCCTGCCAGTACAGCACGTTCTTGTCAGGACAGGCTTGCGCCAGCGCCACAGGCGCCAGCAGGGCCAGGCTCAGCGCAGAAATCAGCTTCTTCATGGTGTTGTCTCCTTCGGTTTTTAGTGGTTTCTCGTCAACTCTCGGTGCATGGCTCAGGCGGCGCGGCGCTGCACCTCCGCATCACCTGACAGGCGCTGGCAAACCGCCTGGGTCACCTGGTCCATCGTGGCCTTGCCGCCGAGGTCGCGGGTGTGCAGGGTGGTATCGGCGGTGATCTGCTCGATCACCTGCATCAGGCGCTGCGCGGCGGCGGCTTCACCGAGGTGCTCCAGCAGCATCACGCAGGACCAGAAGGTGCCCACCGGGTTGGCCAGGCCCTGGCCCATGATGTCAAAGGCCGAGCCATGGATGGGTTCGAACATCGAGGGGTAGCGCCGCTCGGGATCGATGTTGCCGGTGGGCGCGATGCCCAGGCTGCCGGCCAGCGCCGCGGCCAGGTCGCTCAGCACATCGGCATGCAGGTTGGTGGCCACCAGCGTGTCCAGCGAGGCCGGGCGATTCACCATGCGGGCGGTGCAGGCGTCCACCAATTCCTTGTCCCAGCTGACATCGGGAAACTCCTTGCTGATCTGCAGCGCGATTTCGTCCCACATCACCATGCCGTGGCGCTGGGCGTTCGATTTGGTGACCACCGTCAGCAACTTGCGCGGGCGCGACTGCGCCAGCTTGAAGGCGAAACGCATGATGCGTTCGACGCCGGCGCGCGTCAGGATGGACATGTCGGTGGCCACCTCGATCGGGTGGCCCTGGTGCACACGGCCGCCGACGCCGGCGTATTCGCCCTCGGAGTTTTCACGCACGATGACCCAGTCCAGGTCTTTGGCCGTGCAGCGCTTGAGCGGCGCATCGATGCCGGGCAGGATGCGCGTCGGCCGCACGTTGGCGTACTGGTCGAAGCCCTGGCAGATTTTCAGGCGCAGGCCCCAGAGCGTGATGTGGTCGGGGATGTGCGGGTCGCCGGCCGAGCCGAACAGGATGGCATCCATGCCGCGCAGCGCATCCAGACCGTCGTCCGGCATCATCACGCCGTGCTCGCGGAACCAGTCGCCGCCCCAGCCGAAAGACGTGAAGTCAAAACTGAAATTTTTCTGTGCGGCGGCCAGGGTCTGCAGCACCTGCTGGCCGGCCGGAATCACTTCCTTGCCGATGCCGTCGCCGGGAATACAGGCGATCTTGTAGGTTTTCACGGGTTTTCCTTTTGTCAAAACAATGCCATCGACTGTACGGAGGGCCCTGTTCAAAAACAGCCTCAGAAGTTATCCTATTGTTTACTTTGAGTTAAGAGTCACCGCCATGTCCACACCCGTCTCCGCCCCCTCCGAAATGGCTTTTTTCAGCCTGCTGGCGCGCTGCGGCAGTTTTTCGGCGACCGCGCGTGAACTCGACGTCACCACGCCGGCGGTCAGCAAACGGCTGGCGCAGATGGAAAGCCGCCTCGGCGCGCAGTTGCTCAACCGCACCACGCGGCGTGTCAGCCTGACGCCCGAGGGCGAGCTTTACCTGGGCCACGCCAGGCGCATCCTGGCCGACATCGAGGACATGGAGCAACGGGTCGCCAGCGCGGTGGCTGCACCCAAGGGCCTGCTGCGCGTGAACGCCACGCTGGGGTTTGGCCGCACCCACATCGCGCCACTGATCTCGGGCTTTGCCAGGATCCATCCCGAGGTGCAGATCCAGCTGCAGCTCACGGTGAATCCGCCGCCGGCCGACGACGACGCCTTTGACGTGTGTGTGCGTTTCGGCGAGCCGCCGGACGCACGCGTGATCGCCCGCAAGCTGGCGCCGAACCGGCGCCTGCTGTGCGCCTCACCGGCCTACCTGGTCAAACGGGGCGCACCCGCGGTGCCCCAGGACCTGGCGCAGCACAGCTGCATCGGTATCCGCCAGGGTGGCGAGGCCTACGGCATCTGGCGCCTGAGTGCGGGCAAACGGGTGGAAACCGTCAAGGTGCGCGGCAACCTGAGCACCAGCGACGGCGAAATTGCGGTGAACTGGGCGCTGGCCGGGCACGGCATCGTGATGCGGGCCGAGTGGGATGTGGCGCGGTACCTGCGCAGCGGCCGCCTGCGCCAGGTGCTGGAAAACTACCAGTCACCGCCGGCTGACATCCACGCGGTCTGGCCGCAGCGGCACCAGATGTCGACCCGCGTCAGGGCCTTTGTGGACTACCTGGCCGGTCATTTCGAAAAAACATCGACACGTTCCGCCGGCCTGGTCAGCAGCTGGTAAAGCCGCCGCAGCGCGGCAGCTTTACTGCCGGATGCGGCCGGTGGCGGTCACGATCGTCAGCTCGACGAAGCGCGAGCCGGAACGCATGCCCGGCTTGAAGCCGACCTTGTAACCACCCAGATCGACGTCAACGCTGTCGAGCGCATTGGCAAAACCCTCGCGCGAAATTTTCGGGCCCATGCGGCGCGCGGCCTCGACAATCACCGAGCCGGCGATGTAGCCTTCCATCATCGCGTAGCTCACCGGCACCTCGAGATTGGGCGTGGCGGCTGCGAGGTCGCTGAACTCCTTGGACAGGCGCCCGGCAATTTTGTAGGGGTTGGGCGTGACCTGGGTGATCGCCAGGCCCTTGAGCTGGTCCTCACCGAGACGCTGGGAAATCTGCTCGATGTCGGCGCCGGAATGCGCAAACAGCTGCGCCGTGCCGCCGTCGAGCCGGTACTTCTCGATGAAGGCCGCGGCGGCGGCGCCACTGGCGACCACAATGATGGCCTGCGGCGCGGCATTGATGAAGGTGTCCACGACCGCGTTGGGGACCTTGTTGGTGCCCTGCACATAAGTAGCCTTGGCCGTGAGTTTGGCGCCACGCGCTTTCATCACGTCTTCCATCGCGGCGAGCAGGTTGGCGGCGCCGGCGCCATCGGGGTAAAACAGGCCCAGACGTGTCACGCCCACCGTCACCAGGTGTTCGGTGATCTTGTTGATCTCGTCGCGCAGGTTGGCACGCACGCTGTAGACCATCGGCGCCTCGGCGCGAATCTCGTTGACGCGGTAACCGACCAGCGCGATGTTCTCGGTCTCCAGCAGTTTCGAGGCCACCAGTTCACTCACCACGCGATCGCCGAAATACCCGGCCAGCACCAGCGGCTTGTTCTCGCTCAGCAGCGCTTTGGTGCCAGCCATGTTGTCGGCGGGCCGGCCGCCGTCGTCCTTGCGGACCAGCGTGAAGGTGTGGCCGTTGACGCCGCCGGCCTTGTTGGCCTTGTTCAGCGCCAGCTGGATGCCGGTGGAATAAGCGCGGGCCTGGGTGCCCTCCAGCCCCGACAGCGGGGCCACTTGCCCCACCACAATCTGGGCCGCCCCTGCGGCCAGCGAAGCGGTGGCAAAAAAGGCGATCGCGAGCGGGCGAGCCAGCAACTGGATAGGCATCATGATTTTGTCTCCTCGGTTTCAACGACGGCGGCACTTCGACGGCGCCTGGGCTGCCCGCAGCAAGGTGTTTGCAGCGTCAGCAAATTGAAACACGCAAAAAGACGCGCGTCGATACGCGAAATTACTCAGAACTTACAGCTTAAGTTGGCATGCCAACGTTCACCTTTTGCCTGCCTGTGCGACCGCTCGACAAGGGAAGTCAGGGCGTTTTGGCGCCGCCTTCGAACCACTGCCGGACCAACTGACGTTCGGCATCGAGCATGCCGGTGGCATTGTTCATCGGCATGATTTTGCTGACCACCACCTGCTGGTAGACCGCCTGGGCGTGCTGGCTCAGCAGCGCCGGCGAGTCGAGCCGGATGTTTTTCATCTGCAACTGCGCGCCATGGCACTGGTAACAGCGCTGCTCCATCACTTTTTGCAGTTTTGCATAGTCATTTGGGCCTGTGGCCCATGTCGTTGCTGGGGATACAGCTCCTGAATTGATAGCAGACGGGACTGCCGCAGGCGCCGGCGGCGGCTTCATCCAGACGATGGCGCCCAGGATCAGCACCACGCCGACCAGCGCATACGGCAAGGGGTTGCGGTTGCGGCCCAGCTTGTAGCCGTGGCGCATCACAAAAAACTGGCGGATCAGCGCGCCGGCCAGCATCATCAGGATCAGCACCAGCCAGTTCTGCGGATGGCTGTAGGTGAAGCTGTAGTGGTTGCTGAGCATCGCAAACAGCACCGGCAGCGTGAAGTAGGTGTTGTGCACGCTGCGCTGCTTGCCGCGCTGGCCGTGCACCGGGTCCACCGGTTCACCGGCCTTGATGCTGGCGATCACCTTGCGCTGGCCCGGAATGATCCAGAACAACACATTGGCGCTCATGGTGGTGGCGATCATCGCGCCCACCAGCAAAAACGCGGCGCGCCCGGCAAACCAGTGGCAGGCCAGCCAGGACGCCACGCAGACCAGCACCAGCAGCAAGGCGCCGACGATGGCCTCGCCATTCTTGCGTTTGCCGAACACCTGGCAGATGCCGTCGTACAGCATCCAGAACACCACAAAAAACGACAACGCGACACCGATGGCCGCGCCCGACGACCAGTTCATCAGCGACTTGTCGATCAGGTAGGTGCTGGCATTCCACAGGTAGGACACGGTGAACAGCGCAAAGCCCGACAGCCAGGTGCTGTAACTTTCCCAGTAGAACCAGTGCAGGTGTTTCGGCAGTTCGGGCGGCTTCACCGCAAATTTGACGGGGTGGTAAAAACCGCCGCCGTGTACCGCCCAGAGTTCGCCGCTGACGCCCTGCTTCTTGAGGTCTTCATCGACCGGCGGCGTCAGGCTGGAGTCGAGAAAAACAAAATAGAAGGAGGAGCCGACCCAGGCGATCGCGGTGATGACATGGACCCAGCGCAGCAGCAGGTTGGCCCAGTCGAGGTAATAACTTTCCATAACCCAGCTTTCAAACCTGCTCACCACTGCGGGCGCTCTGAGCAGAATTCCGGCCGCGAACACAAACGGCTCCGCTGCGACCTGTCCACGAAAGTGTATACAACTTGTTGGCCTGAGGCAAAAGCTCAGGCCTTGTGCACGGCTTCCTGTGCCGAATCCATGAGCAACAACTGTGCCGCCACAGATACCGCGATCACTTCGGGCTCCTTGCCGCTGATGCCAGGCAGGCCGATCGGGCTGGTGACCTGGGCCAGTTCCGCGTCGCTGAAGCCGCGCGCCTGCAGCCGCTGCCGAAAACTCGCCCACTTGGTTTTGCTGCCGATCAGGCCGATGTAGGGCAAATCACCTTTCTCGCGCTGGCGTTTCAGGCATTCGGCCACGATGTCCAGGTCTTCGGCGTGGCTGAAACTCATGATCAGCACGCGCGACTGCGGCGCCAGGCC
>PNNC01000139.1 GCA_013824015.1 Polaromonas sp. | reverse complement strand
CATCGTGATGTGCGACGGCAAAAATGTCGCCGCCATGGCCACCAGCCAGGACCACAAACGACTGCTTGACGGCGACCAGGGGCCGAACACCGGCGGCATGGGCGCCTACTCGCCGGCGCCCGTGGTCACGCCCACGGTGCATGCGCGCGCCATGCGCGAGATCATCCTGCCGACCATCAAGGGCATGGAAAAAGACGGCATTCCGTTTACCGGCTTTCTGTATGCCGGCCTGATGATCAGTCCCGACGGCAAGGTCAAGACGCTGGAATTCAACTGCCGCATGGGCGATCCCGAAACCCAGCCCATCATGTTGCGCCTCAAGTCGGATCTGTTCGACGTGATGATGGCAGCGACCTCGGGCAAGCTCGACGAGGTCGAGCTTGAGTGGGACCGCCGCGTGGCGCTCGGCGTGGTGATGGCCGCGCACGGCTACCCGCTGCAGCCGCGCAAGGGCGACCTGATCACCGGGCTGCCGCCGGTCACCAGCGCCGGCCCCGAAGACACCGTGGTGTTCCACGCCGGCACCGCCACTGCGGCAGGTGGCGCCAAAGGCAGCGTGCTGACTTCCGGCGGGCGCGTGTTGTGTGTCACGGCGCTGGCCAGTTCAGTGAAAGAGGCGCAGCACCTGGCTTACCAGGCTGCGCAAGCCATCCATTTCGACGGCGCGCAGTACCGCAAGGACATCGGCTACCGGGCGATCAAGCCCTGATGGGCATGGATTTCCAGCCACCGTATCCCGTGCAGTTTCGCGGGAGCGGGCTGGCCCGCTGGCTGCTGCGCGTGCTCGGCTGGCGTGTGGATTTCGAGGGTCTGCCGACGCAGCAGGGCGTGATTGTGGTGTACCCGCACACCTCGAACTGGGATTTTCCGATCGCCGTGTTGCTGAAATGGGCGGTCGGGATCCCGGTGATGTTTTGGGGCAAACACACGCTGTTCCGGATTCCGCTGTTTGGCGCCTGGTTGGGCTGGCTCGGCGGCGTGCCGGTCAGCCGCGCCTCGCCCCAGGGCGTGGTCGGGCAGATGACCGCGCTGATGAAACAGAAAAAGGCCCTCGGCCAGTACTTCTGGCTGGCGCTGTCGCCGGAAGGGACACGCCGGCTCACCGGGGGCTGGCGCAGCGGTTTTTACCGCCTGGCACTGGAAGCCGATGTGCCTGTCGGACTGGCGGGGCTCGACTATTCGCGCAAACGCCTGGTGTTTCGCGATTTTGTGCGGCTCAGCGGCAATCAGGACCACGACCTGCAACGCATGGCGCAGGTGCTGACGGACATCCATGGCTTGCGGGCCGGCGCTGCAGCTCCTGTGCGCCTGATCAAATCGGGCCGCGCTCAGGCCGATACCATTGCGAAATGACAACCATGACCGATTCTTCCCCCGTCCGCAGCTACCTGCTGGACCTGCAGCAGCGCATCACCGGCAGCATTGCCGCCATTGATGGTGGCGTGTTTGTCGCCGACCCCTGGGAAAAAGCGCCCGGCGAAACCTTGCAGGGCAACGGCCTGACCATGATCCTGGAGCAGGGCGAGGTGTTTGAGCGCGCCGGTTGCGGCTTCTCGCATGTGCGCGGACCGCGGCTGCCGCCCTCGGCCACGCAGCACCGGCCGGAGCTGTCCGGCGCGCCGTTTGAAGCCATGGGCGTGTCGCTGGTGTTCCATCCGCGCAATCCCTATGTGCCGACGGTGCACATGAACGTGCGCATGCTGGCCGCCACGCCGGCCTCGGGGCCGCCGGTGTACTGGTTCGGCGGGGGCATGGACCTGACGCCTTATTACGGCTTCGAGGAGGATGCAAGGCACTTTCACCAGACCTGCAGCGATGCGCTGGCGCCCTTCGGCGAGGACAAGTACCCGCGCTTCAAGACCTGGTGCGACGAGTATTTCTACCTCAAACACCGCGATGAGCAGCGCGGCATCGGCGGGGTGTTTTTTGACGACTTCCAGGAGCTGGGCTTTGAACGCAGTCTGGCCATGATGCAGTCGGTGGCCGACGCCTTCCTGCCGGCTTACCTGCCGATTGTCGAGCGCCGCCAGGGCCTGGCTTACAGCGAGCGTGAGCGGGACTTCCAGCTTTACCGCCGCGGCCGTTATGTGGAATTCAACCTGGTGTGGGACCGCGGCACGCATTTCGGGCTGCAGTCGGGTGGGCGCACCGAGTCCATCCTGATGTCCATGCCGCCGCTGGTGAGCTGGTCTTACCAGCGGGCGCTGCAGGCCGGCTCGCCCGAAGAGCGCCTGCACACGGCGTTTCTGGTCCGGCGGGACTGGCTTTGAGCGAGGCGGCGGCCAGCGCGCGGCGCATCGGCATGTTCGGCGGATCGTTCGACCCGCCGCATCGCGCCCATGTGGCGCTGGCCCAGGCGGCGGTGGCCCAGTTGCAGCTCGATGTGCTGCTGGTTGTTCCGACCGGGCAGGCCTGGTACAAGGAAAGGGCGCTCAGCGCGCCTGAACACCGGCTGGCCATGAGCCGGCTGGCCTTTGACGGGCTGGCACGGGTGCAGGTCGATGCGCGCGAGATCCAGCGGCCCGGACCCAGCTTCACCATCGACACGCTGGAGGCGCTGCAGGCCGAAAATCCGGGGGCCCAGCTCTATCTGGTCATGGGCAAAGACCAGTTCGCGGCGCTGCAGACCTGGCGCCGCTGGCAGGACCTGATCCAGATAGCTATAATTTGTATAGCAGATCGCGCAGGTCCGGCAAGGGCTGAGGCCGGATTTGACCCTGAAATCCGGCTTCCGCACCCGCTGCTGCCGCTGCAACTGCCCCTGATGCCCGTCAGTGCCACCGATATCCGGCGGCAGATCACCGCGGGCGCCGCAACACCGCAAGAGCTGGCCCGGCTGGTTCCCGAGCCCGTTGCGCGTTATATTGAGCGCCATCGTCTCTATATTTCACCCTGATTCGAACCATTTATTTTTATTGAAGCCCACACTGCATGACCTCCACCCCCGCCAACACCGCTGCCAAAAAAGACGTCCAGAAACTGCAGCGAGCCATCATCGATGGACTGGAAGATGTGAAAGCGGTGGACATCCAGGTGTTTGACACGGAACACATCACGTCCCTGTTCGAACGCGTGATCATTGCCTCGGGCAGTTCCAACCGGCAGACCAAGGCGCTGGCGGCCAGCGTGCGGGATGCGGTGCGCGACGCCGGTTTTTCCAAGCCGCGCATCGAGGGTGAAGAAAACGGCGAGTGGATCATCGTGGATTGCGGCGCCGCCGTCGCGCACATCATGCAGCCCACCATCCGCCAGTATTACCACCTGGAGGAACTGTGGGGCGACAAACCCGTCAAGCTCAAGCTCGGCGCGCCAGCGCCGCTGGTCAAGGCCTCCAAACCCGAGCCTGAGGAAGCGCCCAAACCGGTCAAGGGCCGCGCAGGCGGCAAGCCGGCTGCGAAATCCGCCAGGCCGGCCGGCAAGACGGATGCCAAACCCGCTGCGAAGAAAACCGCCCGTACCGACGACGGTACCTATGTCGGCCGTGTCGGCAAGACCAACGACTGGACCGCCAAGCGCAATGCCACTGCGACGGTGACCGAGCCTGCGGCCAAGCCAGCGGCGAAGAAAACCGCGGCCAAGACACCGATCGTGAAGATTCCTGCCACCAAAAAAGCGGTGGCCAGGAAGACCGCCGTCAAAACTGCGGCCAAAACCGCGACCAAAAAACCAGCCGCCCGCAAGACCTCCACCCGGAGCCAATGAGGCTGACGATTGTCGCCGTCGGCCAGAAGGTGCCCGACTGGGCGCAGACCGCCTACGACGACTATGCCAAACGTTTTCCGCCTGAATTGAAGGTCGAGCTCAAGGCCGTCAAGACCGAGCCGCGCGCGTCCAAGACCCTGGAAAACCTGCTCGCGGCCGAACGCCAGCGGATTGAATCAGTGATTCCGAAAGGCACGCGTATCGTGGCGCTGGACGAGCGCGGCACCGCCGTGACCACGGTGGCCCTGTCGGCCCGGCTGACCGGCTGGCAGCTGGGCGGCGACGATGTGGCCATCGTCATCGGCGGGCCGGACGGCCTGGACCCGGGCTTCAAGCAGGCCGCGCACGAGCGCCTGCGGCTGTCGGACCTGACCCTGCCGCATGCCATGGTGCGCGTGTTGCTGATCGAGCAGCTGTACCGCGCATGGAGCATCACGGTCAATCATCCCTATCATCGCGAATGATGACAAGTAGCGTGTCATCCGGGACTCGATCCGGGATCCCTATCTCGCACAAAGCCAGGCCGCTGGCGTGCAACGATGGTTCCCGGCCCGCAGGCCGGGATGACCGCCTGCTTACATTGCTTTTTTCTCATGGTTGAATTCATCTATCTGGCCTCTCAAAGCCCGCGGCGGCGGCAATTGCTGGCGCAACTGGGCGTTTCCTGCGAACTGCTGTTGCCGGACCCTGGCGAGGACAGCGAAGCCCTGGAAGCCGTCCTTGGCGGTGAATCGCCCACGGCCTATGTGCAGCGCGTCACCCAGTTGAAGCTCGATGCTGCCGTCGCTCGCCTGGAAAAGCGCGGCTTGCCGCCTGCGCCGGTGTTGTGCTCGGACACCACGGTGGCGCTGGGCCGGCGTATCTATGGCAAGCCAGAGGATGAAACCGACGCCGTGCGCATGCTCGGCGAGCTGGCGGGCACGACGCACCGCGTGCTGACCGCGGTCGCGGTGCAGCATGGACGCAAGCGCCTGCAGGCCCTGAGTGTGTCGCGCGTGACCTTTGCGTTCATGAGCCGGGCGCAGATCCGCGCCTATGTCGCCTCCGGTGAGCCGATGGGCAAGGCCGGCGCCTATGCGGTGCAGGGCAGGGTGGCCATGTTCATCCGCCATATCAGCGGCAGTTATTCGGGCATCATGGGCTTGCCCTTGCATGAAACGGCCGGACTGCTGCGCGCAGCCGGCCTGAAACTATAAAGACACCCCATGCAGCAAGACATCCTGATCAACTGGTCGCCCCAGGAAACCCGTGTGGCGGTGGTCGAGTACGGCGCGGTGCAGGAATTGCACGTCGAGCGCACGCTGGAACGTGGCCTGGTTGGCAACGTCTACCTCGGCAAGGTGGTGCGGGTGCTGCCGGGCATGCAGTCGGCCTTTATCGACATCGGCCTGGAGCGGGCGGCATTTTTGCACGTGGCCGACCTGATGAGCAGCATTAACAGCCGCCATGCCGATGCCGACGGCGCCGCGAGTGCGGCGCCCCCGCAGCCCATCGAAAAGCAGCTGTTCGAGGGCCAGGCCCTGATGGTGCAGGTGCTCAAGGACCCGATAGGCACCAAAGGCGCCCGGCTGACCGCCCAGGTCAGCATCGCCGGCCGCCTGCTGGTTTTTTTGCCGCAGGACAACCACATCGGCGTGTCGCAGAAGATCCCCTCGGCCCAGCGCGAGGAGTTGCGCCAGCGCCTTCAGACCCTGACCGGCGACATGGGCGGCGGCTTCATCCTGCGCACCAACGGCGAAGACGCGACCGATGCGGAACTCGGCGAGGACATCGCCTACCTGCGCAAGACCTGGGCACGCATCAAGGACGCGGCGCTGAGACTGCCGCCGGCCTCGGTGCTGCACCAGGACCTGAGCCTGCTGCAGCGGGTGTTGCGCGACATGGTGCTGGAAAACACGCTGAGCATACGTATCGATTCGCGCGAGCAGTTCGACCAGCTCAGGCAGTTCGCCACGGAATTCATGCCCGCAACGCTGCAGCGGCTGCAACTGCACAGCGGCGAGCGGCCGATTTTCGACCTGTTCAACATCGATGAGGAAATTGCCAAGGCGCTGGGCCGGCGCGTGGACCTCAAATCGGGTGGTTATTTGATCATCGACCAGACCGAGGCCCTGACCACGGTGGACGTCAACACCGGGGGTTATGTCGGAGCCCGCAATTTTGACGACACCATCTTCAAGACCAACCTGGAGGCGTCGCTGGCGATCGCGCGCCAGCTGCGCCTGCGCAACCTCGGCGGCATCGTGATTGTCGATTTCATCGACATGGTGCAGGTCAGCCACCGGGATGCGGTGCTCGCTGAATTCCAGAAACAGCTGGCGCGTGACCGCATCAAGACCCATGTCAACGGCTTTTCGGCGCTGGGCCTGCTCGAGATGACGCGCAAGCGCACGCGTGAATCACTGGCGCACCAGCTGTGCGAGCCCTGCAGCGCCTGCATGGGCAAGGGCGTGGTCAAGACCGCGCGCAGCATTGGTTACGACATCCTGCGTGAAATCCTGCGCGAGGCGCGCCAGTTCAATCCGCGCGAGTTCCGGGTCATTGCGTCACCCAAGGTGATCGAGCTGTTTCTTGACGAGGAAAGCCAGCATCTGGCGGGCCTGAGCGACTTCATCGGCAAGCCGATCTCGCTGCAGTCGGAAGCGGCGATGGCGCAGGAGCAATACGATATCGTCCTGCTGTAGCCCGGCTGAATCGCCCTGTATGCCTGACACCGCCCGTCCATCGCCCGCCATCCCCATCCTGGTGTACCACCAGATCAGCGAAGCGCCACCCAGGGGCGCGCCGTTTCGTGGTCTGTATGTGTCGCCGGGCGCATTCGCCCGGCAAATGGCCCTGCTCAGGCTGCTCGGTTACCAGGGCCTGTCAATGAGCGCGCTGTTGCCCTGGCTGGAGGGCGAACGACGCGGCAAGGTCGTGGGTATCACCTTTGACGACGGCTACCTCAACAACCTGACACAGGCGCTGCCGGTGCTCCAGCGTCACGGCTTTTCCTCGACCTGTTATGCGGTCAGCAACTTGCTGGGACAGACCAATGTGTGGGACCAGGGCATCGGCATCGCCCAGGTCCCGCTGATGAATGGCAAGCAGTTGCGTCAGTGGGTCGCCGGCGGGCAGGAGGTGGGATCCCACACGCAAAACCATGTGCGCCTGCTGCAGAGCGATGCAGCCACGGCGCTGCGCGAGATGACGCAGGACAAGGCGGCGCTGGAAGACCTGCTGGGTCAGCCGGTGCGGCACTTTTGTTATCCCTATGGAGAGTACGCGCCCGCGCATGTTGCCATGGCACGTGAAGCCGGCTTCGAAACCGTCACCACCACCCGGCGGGGCCGCAGCGCGGTCGGCGGCGATCTGCTGGAGTTGCCGCGTGTGCCCGTGGTGCGTTCCACCAGCCTGCCGGTGTTCTGGCTGAAAGTCGCCACGGCCTACGAAGACCGGGAGCGCGCTTGAGTCCGACGGCACCGCCCAGGCTCCGTATTGCCGTCCTGAACCGGGTGTTTGACAGCACCGGTGGCGGGGCCGAGCGCTACTCGATTGCGCTGGTCGAGCAATTGGCGCAACGCCATGAGGTTCACGTTTTTGCCCAGCAAATTCATCACCAGGCGCCGGGCGTCAGTTACCACCGCGTGGCGATGCCGCTGCACAAGCCGCGCTGGTTGAACCAGCTCTGGTATGCCTTCGCGAGCTGGAAGGCGACACGCCGTGGCTTCGATATCGTGCATTCGCATGAAAATACCTGGCATGGTCAGATCCAGACCGTGCATGTGGTGCCGGTGCGGCACAACCTGTTCAACGGGCGTACCGGTCTGCGTCGTGTGCTGCGCTGGCTCAAGGTGCTGAGCAGCCCGCGTCTGCTGACTTACCTCGGCCTGGAAAGCCTGCGCTTCAGCGCGCGGGACGGGCGCCGCGTGGTGGTGACCTCGGACAGTCTGGGCGCGACGATGGCGTCGGCCTACCCGGCGTCACGCGTGATGACAAGCGTCATCACGCCGGGCGTGCATCTTCCGACGCTGCCCGGTGGCGACGACAAAACTCAGGCCCGGCAGGCCCTGGGCTTGCCGGCGCAGGGCTTGTGCCTGCTGTTTGTCGGCAACGATTACCGCAAGAAGGGCCTGGGCGCTTTGCTGGAGGTGCTGGGGACACTGCCTGGGAAGGTGGTGCTGGCTGTCGTCGGCAACCCTGGGCATATCCCCGAATTCAGGCGCCAGGCCGAGTCGCTGGGTATCGGCGCCCGTGTTTTTTTTCTGGGCGCCCTGCAGGACGTGAGTCCGGCCTATCGTGCGGCCGATGCCCTGGTGCACCCGACACTTGAAGACACCTTTGCGATGGTGGTGCTGGAGGCCATGGCGCACGGCTTGCCGGTGGTGGTCAGCAGCGCGGCCTATTGCGGCATCTCCGCCCTGTTGCACGATGGCGTCAATGCGCTGCTGGTGGACGAGCCGCGCAGCACGCAGGCGCTGGGCAGGGCGGTCGGCCGGGTCTGTGGCGAGGGAGACTTGCGCCGGCAGCTCGGCGCGCAGGCCCGCCTGTTTGCGCAGGGCTACGGCTGGGAAGACATCGCGCGCCAGCAGGAAGCGCTGTACTTCGACTCGGTGGCGTCGGCTGGCTGATCTGACGCGCTTCAGGCGACCAGCTTGAAGTGTTTGCGGCTGAAATCGAGGCCGGTCAGCAGTTCGATCCGGCGCATCAGGTGGTATTTGTTTTCCTTGGACGTCGGCTGGTAGTCCGGGTCAATCCGCAACTCCTGCTCGGCGCCGGTCGCCAGCCACTCCTTCGCAACGGCGGGATGCGTTCCATGAAACGGCTCCAGCGCACGCGCGTCAAACTGGCTGTAGCGGATTTTCAGCGTGGTCGAACTCGCCCAGTATTTGCTGACCTGGTCCAGCTTTTTCTGCATGTCTTCATTGCGGCGAATCCAGCCGTAGTGAAAGATGTGCGCATTGGCCAGCGCCGCCTTGGGGTTGCGCGGCTTCTTGTGATCGATGGTGACCAGCCAGTACTGGCCATCGGGCGCGTAGCTGCGGATGGTGTTGCGGATCAGCCGGCATTCGCGGCGGTACCAGCCGGGACTGACCGACACCCACTGCGCGGAGCCGTAAAAGTGGCGGTAATCGAACACCAGCGCCTCCACCTCGGGGTTGGCGTGGTACCGCTCCACGCTGGCGCGGATGGCGGGCAGGTCGTCCTCGTGAACCACTTCGTCGCCTTCGAGGTAAAACGCCCAGTCCCCGGTGCAGGCGTACTGGGCGATCATTTTCTGCTGGGCGTACACAAAGCCGCGGTCGGCCATGCGTTCGTTCCACAGGGTTTCGATCACGCGGATTTTCGGGTCGCCGATGGCCCGCACGCGGGCCAGCGTATCGTCGCTGCCTCGTCCCACCGCCACCACAAATTCGTCGACCAGCGGAAGCAGGGAACGGATCGAGGCCTCAAAAGGAAAGCCCAGCTCGACGCCGTTGCGGATGAAGGTGAAACCGCTGATGGAAACTGTCATGAGAGTTGCACGGACGGTGCGCTTTGCGAAAGATCGGAATCGTACAGGCCCAGCCGGTACAGCCGCGCATACGGGCCATCGCGGGTGATCAGCTCGGTGTGGGTGCCGGTCTCCACAATGCGGCCGGCATCCATGACCACGATCCGGCTGGCATGCTGCACCGTGGACAGGCGGTGCGCAATGACCAGGGTGGTGCGGTCGCGCATCAGGCGCTGCAGCGCTTCCTGCACCGCGCGTTCGGATTCGGTGTCCAGCGCCGACGTGGCCTCATCAAGGATCAGGACCGGCGCGTCCTTGTACAGCGCGCGGGCAATCGCCAGGCGCTGGCGCTGACCACCGGAGAGCTGCGTGGCGTTGTGGCCGGCCAGGGTGTCCATGCCCTGGGGCAGGTCGGCCACGAAACGCTCGAGGTTGGCCGCCTGCAGGCAGCGCTGCACGCGCCCGCGGTCCAGCTCTGCGCCCAGCGTCACATTGGCGGCAATGCTGTCATTGAGCATCACCACATGCTGGCTGACCAGGGCAAACTGGCTGCGCAACGCATTCATTTGCCACTCGCGCAGCTCATGGCCATCGAGTTCGATGCTGCCTGATGTGGGTTCGATAAAACGCGGCAACAGGTTGACCAGCGTGGTTTTGCCGGCACCCGAAGCGCCCACCAGCGCCACCGTTTCGCCGGGATGGATGGTCAGGTTGACCGCATCCACGGCCGTCGCGCCGTCATTCCCGTAAGCCACGCGGGCATTGATGAAACGGATGTGGCCCTCGGCCCGGACTTTGGAAAAGCTGCCGCCTTGCTCATCCGCGGTTTTTTCCATCAGGTCCAGACCGCGCTCAAGTGCCGCCAGGCCGCGTGTGATGGGGCTGGCGACCTCGGACAGGTGTTTGATCGGGGCGACCAGCATCAGCATGGCCGTCACAAAGGCCACGAAGGAGCCGACCGAGGTGCCGTCGGTGGCACTTTGCATCAGCGCCACCGAAATCACGGCGGACAGCGCGACGGCCGCCAGCATCTGGGTGGCGGGTGTCATGGCAGCCGACGCCGCCGTGGACTTCATGGACAGCCGCCGCAAGGCATCGCTGAGCTGCGCGAAGCGTCCGGCCTGGCCGCCCTGCGCCGCATGCAGCCGGATGTCGCGGTGTGCCAGCACGTTTTCCTCGACCACATAGGCCAGCGAGTCGGTGGCGCTCTGGCTGGCCTTGGTGAGCTTGTACAGGCGGCTGGACAGCACCCGCATGACCCAGGCCACGGCCGGGATCAGCAGCGCCACGATCAGGGTCAGCTTCCAGTTCAGGTAGAGCAGGTAGCTCGACAGGGCCAGCAGCGTCAGCGTGTCCCGCGTCAGGCCCATGACCGAATTGACCAGCATGGACGAGCCGTTTTGCACCTCATACACCACGGTGTTGGCCAGCGCGCTGGCCGACTGGCTGGAGAACAGGTCCAGCCGCGCCGACAGCAGTTTGCCGAACATGGCCTTGCGCAGTTCCAGCAGCCCGAGGTTGGTGACCTTGGCCAGCGCAATCTGCGCCACAAAACCGGCAAAACCGCGCACACCGAACAGCAGGATCAGCGACACCGGAATCACCCACAGGGCAATGCCGCCTTTCTGGAAACCCTTGTCCAGCAGGGGCTGGAGCAGGGCCGGTACCAGCGGTTCGGTCGCGGAGGCCACCACGGTGGCGCCGATGGCAATCGCCCAGGCACTGGGGGACTGGTTGAAGTACGGCCAGATACGGCGCAGGCGCTGGCCGATCGGTGCCGGGGACAGGCTGGCAGGCGAGGCGCCCGCGGGTGTGTCGGGGGTGCTCACGCGCTAGCCTCAGGAATGGCCGTGCCGGACGGCGGGCGGGTGTGCCAGCCGAGGGCCAGCACCAGCGCCAGCGCCACGCAGAAAAAATCGCCGATGGTGGCATCGAACAGGCTTGAATTGAACAGGCAGGCGATCACCAGCGCGGCCAGTACCGACTGCGCCGCCCGTGCGGCCGCGACCGGCATGCGGCGCGTGTCACGCCAGACCGCCAGCAGGATGCCGCACAGCAGCGCCAGGCCGATCACGCCGGCTTCCACGCCCCAGAGCAGGAATTCCTGGTGGGGATTGCGCACGTTTTGAGCAGTCACAGGTCCTCTGCCTTGGTCCAGTCGTTGATATTCCGCGTTCCAGCTGCCCACCCCGGCTCCGGCGACCGGATGCTGCAGGATGGATTCGACGGAGCGGCGCCAGTAGTTGAGCCGCTCTCCGGAGGATGAGTCGGTGCTGCCGATCTTAGTGTACGAATCGAGCTCCTGAACGGCAGCCTCCATCCGCTCACGCACCGTGGGCGAGCCCAGCCATACCGCCAGCAGGACCAGAAGCGGGATGGCGCCGGCGAATACCCTGTAAGGCCTGGGCAGTTCCCACATCAGGGCCAGCGAGATCAGCGCGATGGCCACCAGATGGCCGGTGCGGCCGTTCATCACAAAAAGGACATTTCCCAGCGCCAGCACCACCACGGCCACGGCGGCGCGGCGGCCCCAGCGGCCGGGTGCAAACTGCCGCAGGTGCCAGCAGATGGCCGCTGTGACGCCACTCATGATGGGTTGATCCAGACGACTTGAAAAAACCGCGTACTCGACCAGGGCCCGGTTGGATGTGGCCCAGGGGACAGGCACACCGGCCCACAGCAGCCACGAGCCCAGCAGCAGCGCTGTCTGCGCGGCCACGAAGCACAGCAGGGCCAGACGCGCCTCGCGTTCGCTGCGGATCAGCAGCAGCAGCAGCGGCACCAGCAGCAGCTTGGCGTGTTTGGCCCAGGCGCCCCAGGCCTGGGCGAGTGGGACTTCCGACCAGCTGACGCTCAGGGCCAGCATCGCCAGCGCGATTGCAATCGCCAGCGGCGTGGCGCTAGCCCGCAGCGGGACCAGCGGGCCGCGGGAGCGAAACAGCCAGAATGTGATACTTGCCACAAACAGCAGCAGCAACGCCTTGGACAGGCTGATGATGGCCATCGGCAGTCCCACCGAGGCCGCCATCAGGCATACCACCACAAGGCGAAAGGAAAATGCGGGAACGGCGATTTTGGGCATGCGTGCCGCGCTGGGTCTGTGAAGAGGGCAGGCCTGCATTATCGTGGAACAATTGACGGCCAATTCCTACAAGCAAGCATCCCGACAGCGCCCACAATCTGCAGCTTGATCAGGCAGGTTGATGGCAGCGGCTGGTTGGAAAAATCAACACATTCGCACCATGAGCCTTTCCGTCATCATCATCACCAAAAACGAAGAGGCCAATTTGCAGGCTTGCCTGGAGTCCGTCCGATTTGCAGACCAATGGGTTGTGCTTGACAACGCCAGCACGGACGCCACCCGCGCGATTGCCGAGGCGTTTGGTGCGGAGGTGACCTCGACACCGGACTGGCCGGGTTTCGGGCCGCAGAAAAACCGCGCCCTGGCCCTGGCACGGCACGACTGGGTGCTCTCCATCGATGCCGACGAACGTGTCACACCTGAATTGGCCCTGGAGATTCAAAGGGCGATGCAAAACCGTGCAGCCGATGCCTTCGAAATTCCCCGCCTCACCCAGTTTTGCGGCCAGTGGATTCATCATTGCGGCTGGACGCCGGACCCCGTGTTGCGCCTGTTCCGCCGCGGCCAGGCCCGTTTCAGCGACGATCTGGTGCACGAACGCGTCATCCTCAACTCCGGTGCCCTGGTCCGCCTGACGTCCCGCCTGCTGCATTACAGCTATCCGACCCCGGCGCATTACTGGCGCAAGCTGGAGCAGTACAGCCTGGCCTGGGCCCAGCAGGCCCATGCCCGCGGCAGGACCAGCTCGATGCCGCGGGCGGTAATATCAGGCCTGATGGCTTTCCTGAAAAGCTATATTTTTCGCCTTGGCATCCTCGATGGCAGCATGGGCTTCGCCGTTTGCGCCATGCAGGCCCAGGCCGCCTTCGGCAAGTATTTCACCTTGTATTGTTTGAACCAGCAAAATGCACCCAAAAAAACCTGATAGTTCTGCGGCCGTCCCGTCCTTGCAGGCACGCCGCAACCTGATCGCCGGCCTGACCGGTCTGGGCACCCTGGCGATGTGGCCGGCGTCCTGGGCGCAGTTCCGGGTCGAGGTGTCGGGCGTGGGTCTGACCCAGTTGCCCATCGCCATCGCACCCTTTCGCGGCGATGCCCAGTCCCCGCAAAAAATCGCCGCCATTGTGCAGGCCGATCTGGAAAGAAGCGGGCAGTTCCGCGCCGTCGATGCCAGCGGTAATCCGCTCGATGAAACCTCGCGGCCGGACCTGTCGCTGTGGCGTCAGCGCGCTGCCGACTCCCTGCTGACCGGCAGCATCACGCGTCTGGCCGACGGCCGTTATGACGTGCGCTGCCGCCTCTGGGACGTGGTGCGCGGCCAGGACCTGGGGGGTCAGACTTATGTGGTGCCGCAGGGCGATTTGCGCCTGTCGGCGCACCGCATTGCCGACTTTGTGTATGAAAAACTGACCGGCGAGAAGGGCGTTTTTTCCACCCGGATTGCCTACGTCACCAAGGCGGGCACGCGCTACAACCTGTGGGTGGCCGACTCTGACGGCGAGGGCGCCCAGTCTGCGCTGGCCAGTCCCGAGCCAATCATTTCCCCGTCGTGGTCGCCGAACGGGTCGCAGCTCGCCTACGTGTCTTTCGAATCGCGCAAGCCGGTGATTTATGCCCACGACGTGGCCTCGGGACGTCGCCGCCTGCTGGCCAACTTCCGTGGTTCCAACAGCGCCCCGACCTGGTCGCCCGACGGCAGCCAGCTGGTGGCTACCCTCAGCCGCGATGGCGGCTCGCAGCTTTACGCGATCGCCGCTGCCGGCGGCGAGCCGCGTCGCCTGACGCAATCGGCCAGCATCGATACCGAACCGGCTTTTTCGCCGGATGGCCGTTTCATCTATTTCGTCAGCGACCGCGGCGGGTCCCCGCAGATTTACCGCATGGGGGCCAGCGGCGGCAACGTGGAGCGCGTCACCTTTACCGGGAGTTACAACATATCGCCGGCCATCAGCCCGGACGGCCGCTGGCTGGCCTATATTTCACGCATAGGCGGCGCTTTCAAACTGCACGTGATGGAACTTGGCAAGGGAACTGCCACGGCCATCACCGACACCAACGGCGATGAAAGTCCGAGTTTTGCGCCAAACAGCCGTCTTATCGTTTACGCCACGCAGCAGCAAGGCCGTGAAGCCCTGCTGACCACGACGCTGGACGGAAAAATCAAGGCCCGGCTGACCGGGTCCTCCGGAGACATACGCGAGCCCGACTGGGGACCTTTCCAGAGGTAAGTCAGCTGTCCTGATCCGTCTTTTCTTTTCAATATTTAGCCAAGGTCATCATGAAACGTATCCTCTCCCTCACCGCGATCATCACCCTGACTGCCGCCATCGTCGGCTGCAGTTCCGGCGTCAAACTCAATGACGTGCCGGTCGAAAACCGCGCGCCGGTCACGACCGGCCAGAGCGGCACCGGCGACGCGTCAGGTGTGACCGGTCGCGCTGTTGAACCAGTGCTGATCGGCGCGACCGACCCTTCGCTCGCAGGCCCGCCGGGTGCCGCCCGCGTGATCTATTTCGACTACGACAGCTTTGTGATCAAGCCCGAAGCCCAGGCCACCGTCGAGGCCCATGCGCGCTTCCTGAGCGCCAACAAGACCCGCAAGCTGGTGATTGAAGGCAGCACCGATGAGCGTGGCGGCCGCGAGTACAACCTGGCGCTGGGCCAGAAACGTGCCGAAGCCGTGCGCCGCGCCCTCGGTTTGCTCGGCGCCACCGATGCACAGGTCGAGGCGGTCAGCTTCGGCGAGGAAAAGCCTGCTGCGACCGGCATGGATGAGGAGTCCTACGCCAAGAACCGCCGCGCCGAATTCAACTATCGCTGAGCCGAGGCCTGATCTTGAACCATTTCCGGATTGTCCTGGCTGCAGCAGCCTGCGTGTTGGCCTTCAATACGCACGCCGGCCTGTTCGAAGATGACGAGGCGCGCAAGGCGATTCTCGAGATGCGCCAGCGGCTCGATGTGTCGCAGCAGCGGACCACCGAAGAATTGCGCAAGGCCAACGAGGACAACGCGCAACTCAGGCGCAGCCTGCTGGAGCTCTCGGGCCAGATCGATACGCTGCGCAGCGAGATGGCGCAAATGCGCGGGCAGGGCGAACAGATGACGCGCGAGTTGTCCGAGGTGCAACGCCGGCAGAAGGACCTGTCGCAGGGCCTGGACGACAGGCTCAGCAAATTCGAGCCGTCCAAAGTCACTGTGGATGGCCGGGAGTTCGTCGCAGATCCGGCTGAAAAGCAGGAGTTCGAGGCCGCGCTGGCGGTGATGCGCAAGGGCGAATTTGCGTCGGCGCAGACCGCCTTCAGCAATTTCCTCAAGCGTTACCCGCAAAGCGGCTACAAGGCGCCGGCCCTGTTCTGGCTTGGCAATGCGCAGTATGCCTTGCGCAACTACCGCGATGCCATCACCAACTTTCGCACCCTGGTCGCGACGGACACAGAGCACGTTCGCGCGCCTGAAGCCGTGCTGGCCGTGGCCAACTGCCAGGTCGAGCTCAAGGATGTCAAGGGAGCGCGCAAGACGCTGGAAGACCTGCTCAAGGCCTATCCCCAGTCTGAAGCCGCTGCCGTGGCCAAGGATCGCCTGAGCAAACTCAAATAGGGTCCCCTCGCTTTTCACGGCGGTCATACGCTGCCGCCGGGGCGCTGCGTCGTCGGCCCCGGCAACGCCGGTTCCGCGGCCCCGCGGATCAAGACGGCCCATCCACGATAGACGGCCTTAAAATCGGTGGATGGACATTACCCAACTGAATGCACTCACCACCCAGGTTCTCTGGGCGGCTTTTATCCTTTCCATGCTGTTCGGCGCGATTGCGCAGCGCACGCATTTCTGCACCATGGGTGCGGTCAGCGACATCGTCAACATGGGCGACTGGACGCGCATGCGCATGTGGGGCATGGCCATGGGCGTGGCCATGATCGGCTTTTATGGCATGGCGGCTGCCGGCCTGATTGATCCGTCCAAAACGCTGTATGCATCCAACCGTTTCATCTGGCTGTCTGCGCTGGTGGGTGGTGGCCTGTTCGGCTTCGGCATGGTGCTGGCTTCGGGCTGCGGCAGCAAGACGCTGGTGCGCATAGGCGGCGGCAACCTCAAGTCGCTGGTGGTGTTTGTGGTCATGGGGGTGGCTGCGTTTGCCACGCTCAAGGGCATCACCGCCGTGTTGCGTGTCGCCACCGTGGACAGCGTGGCGATTGACTTCGCCAGCAACGCGGCATTGTCCAGCTGGGCTGGTGCGGCCATCGGTGTCTCGCCCGCTGTGGCAGGGCTGGTCCTGGCCCTGGTCCTGGGCGGGGGCCTGATCCTCTGGGCGCTGCTGGGCGCGGATTTTCGCCGTTTCGACAACCTGCTCGCTGGTCTGGGCATTGGCGCGGTGGTCGCGGCCATGTGGTGGGTCAGCGGCCATCTGGGTTATGTGGCAGAACATCCCGATACGCTGCAGGAAGCTTTTCTGGCGACCAACTCGGGCCGCATGGAAGCGCTGAGTTTTGTCTCGCCGGTCGCCTACACGGTGGACTGGCTCATGTTCTTCAGCGACAAAAGCAAACTGCTGACCATCGGCATCGTGTCGGTGTTCGGCGTGGTCGCCGGTTCTTTCCTGTATTCGCTGCTGTCGCGCAGCTTTCGCTGGGAAGGTTTTCGGGATGCCGAAGACACCGGCAACCACCTGGTGGGCGCCGTGCTGATGGGTGTGGGCGGCGTGACCGCCATGGGCTGCACGATTGGCCAGGGCCTGTCAGGCATCTCCACATTGAGCGCGACCAGCTTCGTCGCGGTGGCCGCCATCCTGGCGGGATGTGTGGCAGGGGTGCGCTATCAGGTCTGGCGTCTGGAACGCAGCATCTGATGGACCTGCAGTCGCCCGACACGACGCCGATGGGCGAAGCAGCTGAAGACATGCCAGCCGACCTGGAACGCCGCTTCGGCGGTCTGGCGCGACTGTACGGGACGGCAGGTGCACAAAAAATCCGTTCAGCCCACGTGGTGGTGGTCGGGCTCGGGGGCGTGGGCTCCTGGGCCGCTGAAGCACTGGCGCGCAGCGGCGTGGCGAGGCTCACCTTGATCGACCTCGACCATATTGCCGAGTCCAACATCAACCGCCAGGTCCATGCGCTGGACACCACGCTGGGGCAGGCCAAGGTGCAGGCCATGCGTGAACGTATCGCGCACATCCACCCCGGATGCGCGGTCGATGTCATCGAGGAATTTGTCGACGCCGAAAACTGGCCGGCGATCGCCGGCCTGCAGGAAGGCGAAACCGTGTTCGTCATCGATGCCTGCGATCAGGTCCGCGCCAAAACCGCGATGGCCGCCTGGGCGATTCGCAACAAAACCCACCTGATCAGCGTGGGTGCCGCCGGTGGCAAACGTCACGCGCACAAGGTGGACATTGACGATCTCGCGCTGGTCACGCACGACCCCTTGCTCGCGCAACTGCGTTACCGCCTGCGCAAGGCGCACGGTGCGTCACGCAAGGGAAAAATCGGTCTGGCCTGTGTCTTCAGCCGCGAGGCCGTGATGCAGCCGGCGGCGCCCGTGCTGGCAGGCGCTGACCACAGCGAAGCGCAGGCCTGTGAGGTCTCCGCGGAGGCGCAGAGTGACGGCAGCCTCAATTGCCACGGCTACGGATCGGTCGTCAGCGTGACCTCGACCTTCGGCCTGTGTGCTGCCGGCTGGGTGCTCGATAAAATTGCGGCGTGAGTTTGCAAAGTCCAAAAAAATAACGCTATAATTCAAGGCTTTGCTGCACACGATGCAGCAAAGACCGGGAAGTATCGAAAGATACCCCTCGGGGCCTTAGCTCAGTTGGTAGAGCAGCGGACTTTTAATCCGTTTGTCGTGGGTTCGACCCCCGCAGGCCCCACCAACATCCGAAAGCGCCTGACTGCAAAGTCAGGCGCTTTTTCTTTGGGCCGCTGGCTCGCGCTTCGCGGAACCTGCGTCGTCGCCTCACCTCATTTCAAAGCCCGCGACCGGAACGACGGCCGGCATCGGCACGCGCGGCGATCGTTGCCGGAGACCCGGATGCGGGGCCGTGCAATTCCATGCAAAATGAGTGCAGAAAGGCACATGCTTCAGACGTCGCGCCAGGCACGGTGCGATGGACGGCATGCTCACCCATGCATGCTCCCATCATCCGACTGCTCTACATCAGCGACGCCGCAGACGGTCTCGACGATGACGCCGTCAACGCCATTCTCAAGAGCGCAGGGAAAAACAATCCGCCGCTGGGCATCACCGGCGTGCTGGTCTTTGGCGGCGGCGTGTTTGCGCAGGTGCTGGAGGGACCGGAGCGCGGGGTGCTCGAAAAATATGTGCAGGTCATGGCCGACAGCCGGCATCGCAATTGCCGCGTGGTGTACATCACAACCGCCATTCGCCGCCTGTTCGAGGGTGTCTCCATGGCCGCGCTGCAGGCGCTTCCGATGGAGCTGGCGCATATCGCCGAGCTCGATGCGCACCGCAAGGAAACCGTTCCCGACGAGGCCTTCGCCAGCCTCATGAATGTGTTTTTCTCCAGGCTGCAGGCGCTTCCCTGAAGCCAGTCGGGCGCCAGCGCGCCGCCGCTGTTTAGCTGGCGGTGTAGCCCAGCAAGGGCACGTCGAGCTGTGCCTGCCGCGCCACCCGGATGCAGTCCTTCATGTGCTCCTCGCCGAGGTAGCGGATCGCCGCATAACCGACAGTGGCGGCGACGATCTGGCCGGCGAAGGGCACGTATTTGGCGAGCTGCTTGGTGGTCAGGCGCATGCCGATTTTTGTCGCGGCCTTCAGGATCAGGTCTCTGGAGATGAATTTGCCGATCAGCACCGAGCCGACGATGGTGACGGCTTTTTGCACCTGGTCGCGCTTTGTCGGGTCGAGCTGGTCGAGCTGCTGCGGCGTCAGGCCGAACTCCCGGTTGATCTCGGGGATCAGCCGCGACAGCATGGCCGCGTCAACCGCCCAGTCCAGGCCGGGCACCGGCACCGCGCTGGCCGCTGCGGCGACCACGGCGCGTTTGTGCAGCAGCTTGCGGCTGCGGGTGACGGCTGCGGCAAGGGCCGCGTCATCGGCGGCCATCTGGAGGGCGGTGGGCATCCGACCACTTTAGCCCGAAATGCCGGCCGGCGGTAGGGACACCCGCCCAAGTGCTTGTCAGGCGGTGGCGGTTTCGATCTGTTCGGTCAGTTCCAGCCAGCGCTCCTCGAGCGTGACCAGTTCGGCTGCGATGGCCTTCAGGCGTTTGCCCGATTGCGCGATTTCCGCCGGCGCGGTGGTCTGGGTCAGGCTGGCCTGCAGGCTGTCGCGTTCCGCGTTCAGGGCGGCCATGCGGGTATCGGTTTTTTCCAGCTCCTTGCGCAGCGGTTTGGTGCTGTCGGACTGCTGTTGCCGGCGCTGGGCCCCGGCCTTCTTGTCGACCGGTTTTTGGGCATCCATGGTGCCAGTAGCCCTTGTCGGTTCTGGGGTTGCAGCTATGGATTTTGTAGCGGTCGCAGCAGCAGCCGGGGTGTTGGCCGCCTTTTTGGCTTCTTCGCGCTGGCGTTTGGCGTAGTCCAGCAAATACTTCTGGTAGTCGTCCAGGTCACCGTCAAACGGCGCGACCCCGCCCTGGGACACCATCCAGAACTCGTCACAGACGGCGCGCAGCAGGGCGCGGTCATGGCTGACCAGCATCACCGTGCCTTCGAACTCGTTGAGCGCCATCGACAGGGCCTCGCGTGTGGCCAGGTCCAGGTGGTTGGTCGGCTCATCGAGCAGCAGCAGGTTGGGGCGCTGCCAGACGATCATGCACAGCACCAGCCGGGCTTTTTCGCCACCACTCATGCTGCCGACGGCCTGCTTGACCATGTCGCCGCTGAAATTGAAGTTGCCCAGGAAGCTGCGCAGGTCCTGCTCGCGCGTCGGCTGGTTGCCCATCTTGCCGGCAGCGGTGACTTCCTTGACCAGCCGGATCATGTGTTCCAGCGGGTTGTCGGCGGGCCGCAGCACGTCGAGTTCCTGCTGGGCGAAGTAGCCGATGTTCAGGCCCTTGCCTTCGGTCATCTCGCCACTGATGGGCGCCAGCGAACGCGCCACCGTCTTGACCAGCGTCGATTTGCCCTGGCCGTTGGCGCCCAGGATGCCGATGCGCTGGCCGGCCAGCACCGACTTGTTGACGTTTTGCACGATGACGGTCGGCGGCGTGCCTGCCGGCGCGTCTTCCGGCGGCGGGTAGCCGAAGTAGGCGTTCTGCATCGACAGCATCGGATTCGGCAGGTTGGCCGGCTCCTTGAACTCGAAGGTGAAGTCGGCTTCGGCCAGCAGCGGCGCGATTTTCTCCATGCGGTCCAGCGCCTTGACCCGGCTTTGGGCCTGCTTGGCCTTGCTGGCCTTGGCCTTGAAGCGCGCGATGAACTTCTGCAGGTGGGCGATCTTGTCCTGCTGCTTGGCATACGCGCCTTGCTGCAGCGCCATCTGTTCGGCGCGCAGGTCCTCGAACTTGCTGTAGTTGCCGCCGTAACGCGTGAGTTTGGCGCGTTCGATGTGCACCGTGACGTCGGTCACGGCGTCGAGGAACTCGCGGTCATGGCTGATCACCAGCATGGTGCCCTGGTAACGCTGCAGCCAGGCTTCCAGCCAGACCAGCGCGTCCAGGTCCAGGTGGTTGGTCGGTTCGTCGAGCAGCAGCAGGTCGGACGGGCACATCAGCGCGCGCGCCAGTTGCAGGCGCATGCGCCAGCCGCCGGAAAAACTGTTGACCGGGTTGTCGAGCTCGCTGACCTTGAAACCCAGCCCGAGGATCAGCGCCTGGGCCCTGGCCTGCGCATCGTGCGCCCCGGCGTCGTAAAGCTCCATGTAGGCATGCGCCATGCGGTCGCCGTCGCCACTTTCCTCGGAGGCGGTCACTTCGGCCTGCGCCGCCAGCAGCACCACGTCGCCCTCGATCACATAGTCGGTGGCGCTTTGTTCGGTCTCGGGCATGTCCTGGGCGACCTGCGCCATGCGCCATTGGGCGGGAATGTAGAACTCGCCGCCGTCTTCATGCAGCGTGCCGTTGAGCATCGCAAACAGCGAGGACTTGCCCGCGCCATTGCGCCCCACCAGGCCGATTTTTTCACCGGGGTTCAGGCTGACAGACGCGCTGTCGAGAATCACTTTGGCGCCGCGACGCAGCACCACGTTTTTGAGGGTAATCATTT
>PNNC01000050.1 GCA_013824015.1 Polaromonas sp. | reverse complement strand
GACTGGGCCGGCCTGCACTACATGGTGGGCGCCTTCCTGGCCGGCGCGGTCATGGACAGCGACTGGTTCAACCAGGAACACATGGACATGCTGCGCCACCATGTGTTGCTGGTGATGATGCCGGTGTTCTTCCTGAGCACCGGGCTGCGCACCAACTGGTCGGTCGGCGGCGAGGCGGTGTTTATCGCCGCGGCGGTGCTGCTGGTGGCGTCGGTGGCCGGCAAGCTGATCGGTGTCCACATCGCCGGCAAGGTGCTGAAGTGGGCGCCGGGCGAAAGTTCCATCATCGGCTGGCTGCTGCAGACCAAGGCCCTGATCATGATCATTTTTGCCAACATCCTGCTGGACAAACAGATCATCACCAACGAAACCTTCACCGCCCTGCTGCTGATGGCGATTGCCAGCACCATGCTGACGGTGCCGGTGGTGGCGCCCAAACTTCAGCGCATGAAGGAAATCATCTTCAGGTCGAAGTAAGGCCTGTCATCCCGGACAGAGCCTGTCCCGGACCTGATCCGGGAATCCGGGATCGATCTCCCAGGAAGCACATTGCCGGGATGCGGACATGGATTGCGGGTCGAGCCCGCAATGACAATTCAGAAGGCGTTGGTGCGCCTTAAATCGCCACCAGCTGCCGCACCCCGTTGGCCTGCATGTCCTTGCCCTGGCCGCGCGCGATGAATTCGCCACGCTCCATCACGAGGTAGTCGTCGGCGAGCTCTTCCGCAAAGTCGTAATACTGCTCAACCAGCAGAATGGCCATGTCGCCGCGGTCGGCCAGCATGCGGATGACCCGGCCGATGTCCTTGATGATGCTGGGCTGGATACCCTCGGTCGGTTCGTCCAGGATCAGCAGCTTGGGTTGGGCCGCCAGCGCCCGCGCAATCGCGAGCTGCTGCTGCTGCCCGCCCGACAAATCGCCGCCACGCCGGTTCAGCATCTGCTTGAGCACCGGAAACAGCTCGTACAGCTCGGCCGGAATCGGCGTGCTCGCGCTTTTGTAGGCCAGGCCCATGCGCAGGTTTTCTTCCACCGTCAGCCGCGCAAAAATCTCGCGGCCCTGCGGCACAAAACCGATGCCGGCGCGCGCCCGCTCATACGGCGTGGCGTTCTGGATGGGCTTGCCGTCGAACTCGATGCTGCCGGTCTTGATCGGCACCAGGCCCATCAGCGACTTGAGCAAGGTGGTCTTGCCGACGCCATTGCGGCCCAGCAGCACGGTCACCTTGCCGAGATGTGATTCCATGCTCACATCGCGCAGGATGTGGGAGCCGCCGTAGTACTGGTTGATATTTTTGACTGTCAGCATTTATTGATCTCCATCAGGCTTGTTGGAGCTTCGAAGCCGTGGTGGTTCGCCGGCTAGTCGGCAAACTTCCGATGCGCGAGGCAATGACGGCTTTGACGAGCTCAGCCCGAACGGCAAAGAGTTCAACGCCCAAGATACACCTCGATGACCCGTTCATCCGCCTGCACCTGATCCAGGGTGCCTTGTGCCAGCACCGAGCCGTCACACAGCACCGTGACGATCTCCGAAATCGTGCGGATGAAACTCATGTCGTGTTCCACCACCATCAGCGAATGTTTGCCCTTGAGCGTGAGGAACAGCTCGGCCGTGCGCGCGGTTTCCTCGTCGGTCATGCCGGCCACCGGTTCGTCGAGCAGCAGCAGCTTGGGGTCCTGCATCAGCAGCATGCCGATCTCCAGCCACTGCTTTTGCCCATGGCTCAGGTTGCCAGCCATGCGGTGCACGCTGTCGGCCAGGTGGATGGTCACCAGGATTTCGGCGAGCCGGTCGCTTTGCGCCGAGTCCAGCTTGAAGAACATCGAGGATTTCACGCCCTTGTTGGTCTTGAGCGCGAGTTCCAGGTTTTCAAACACCGTGAGTTGCTCGAACACCGTCGGCTTCTGGAACTTGCGGCCGATGCCGAGCTGGGCGATCTGCGGCTCGGTGTGCCGCAGCAAATCTATCGTGCTGCCGAAATAAACCGTGCCTTCGTCGGGCCGGGTCTTGCCGGTGATGATGTCCATCATCGTGGTCTTGCCGGCGCCGTTGGGCCCGATGATGCAGCGCAGCTCACCCGGCGCGATGTCCAGCGACAACTTGTTGATGGCCTTGAAGCCATCGAAGCTCACGCTCACATCTTCGAGATAAAGAATGCGGCCATGCGTGACATCGACCTCACCTGGCGTGGCGATACGGCCACTGCTAGCGTTGCGGCCACCGGATTCGGTGTTGCTGCGACCGGCTTCCAGCGCCGCGCGGCGCTCCTCGATGCGGCGCGCGCCCTGCTCCAGCAGATCGGGGGTCATTTCGGATCTCCCTTGCGCAGTTTTTTGACCAGACCGACCACCCCGTTCGGCAAAAACAGCGTGACCGCGATGAACAGCAGGCCGAGGAAGTACAGCCAGTATTCGGGATAGGCCACCGTCAGCCAGCTCTTGGCGCCGTTGACGATGAAGGCGCCGACAATCGGGCCGATCAGCGTGGCGCGCCCGCCGACCGCGGCCCAGATCGCCATCTCGATCGAGTTGGCCGGGCTCATCTCGCTCGGGTTGATGATGCCGACCTGCGGCACATACAAGGCGCCGGCAATGCCGCACATCACCGCCGAAATCGTCCAGATCGTCAGCTTGTAGCCGATCGGGTTGTAGCCCGAGAACATCACACGGGTTTCGGCGTCGCGGATCGCCTGCAGCACCCGGCCAAACTTGCTGCGCACCAGCCATTTGGCAAACAGGAAAAAGCCCAGCAGGGTCAGCCCGGTGATCACAAACAGCGTCATGCGCATGCCGGGTGTGGCAATCGGCATGTCGAGGATGCGCTTGAAGTCGGTGAAACCGTTGTTGCCGCCAAAGCCGGTTTCGTTGCGGAAGAACAGCAGCATGGCCGCAAAGGTCATGGCCTGCGTGATGATCGAAAAATACACACCCTTGATGCGCGAGCGGAAGGCGAAGTAGCCGAACACAAAGGCCACGATACCGGGCACCAGCACGATCAGGAACAAGGTGGCGACAAAGCTGTCGCTGAAGGTCCAGTGCCAGGGCAGTTCCTTCCAGTCGAGAAACACCATGAAGTCGGGCAAATCACTTTTGTAGTTGCCATCGCGCCCAATCTGGCGCATCAGGTACATGCCCATGGCGTAACCGCCCAGCGCGAAGAACAGGCCATGGCCCAGCGACAAAATGCCGGTGTAGCCCCAGATCAGGTCCATGGCCAGCGCCACGATGGCGTAACACATGATCTTGCCGACCAGCGCCACCGCATAGGTGCTCATGTGGAACATGCTGGTTTCGGGCACCAGCAGGTTGAGCACCGGCGCCAGCGCGCAGACCAGCAGCAGCGCGACGAGAAAGGTGCTCCAGCCCACGCCGGTGAGCATCGGGCCTCTGGCGGGCAGGGTCACGGATGACCAGGCGTTGCGCGCGCCTGAACGCATCGCGCTGGTGTAGGGGTTGGCTTCCGCAGGCGGTGTCCGCCCGGCAACGGGCTCCATGCCCTGCTCGGCTTTGAGCGATTCGTCGATGGTGTTGACAGGCGTGTTCATTGATTAAGCTTCCGCTGAGCGGCCCTTCATCGCGAAGATGCCCTGCGGCCGCTTCTGGATGAAGATGATGATGAGCACCAGCACCGCAATCTTGGCCAGCACCGCACCGGTCCAGCCTTCGAGGAATTTGTTCAGAATGCCCAGGCCCAGGGCGGCATAGACGGTACCGGCGAGCTGGCCGACACCGCCCAGCACCACCACCATGAAGGCATCCACGATATAGCCCTGGCCCAGGTCCGGGCCGACATTGCCGACCTGGCTCAACGCGCAGCCGGCGAGGCCCGCAATGCCCGAACCGAGCGCAAACGCATAGGTGTCCACACGCGCCGTGTTCACGCCCATGCACGAGGCGATCGGCCGGTTCTGCGTGACGCCGCGCACAAACAGGCCCAGCCGGGTCTTGCTGATCAGCCAGGCCATGCCCAGCAGCACCGCAATCGCAAAACCGATGATGACCAGCCGGTTGTAGGGCAGCGACAAATTGCCCAGCACCTGCACGCCGCCGCTCATCCAGACCGGGTTCTCCACACCAACGTTTTGCGCGCCGAAAATCGAGCGCACCAGTTGCTGCAGCATCAGGCTGATGCCCCAGGTCGCCAGCAAGGTTTCCAGCGGCCGGCCATAGAGGAAACGGATCACACCGCGCTCCAGCGCCGCACCCATCAGCGCCGAGGCCAAAAAAGCCACCGGTACCGCCGCCAGCAAATACCAGTCGAACAGGCCGGGGAAATATTTCTGGAACAGGCCCTGCACCACATAGGTGGCGTAGGCGCCAATCATCATCAGTTCGCCGTGCGCCATGTTGATGACGCCCATCAGGCCATAGGTGATGGCCAGGCCCAGCGCCACCAGCAGCAGGATGCTGCCCAGGCTGATGCCGCTGAAGATGGCGCCGAGCTTGTCGCCCCAGGCCAGCGCCGACTCGACCTTGCGCAGCGAGGCCTGCAACGCACTCTTGACCTCGGGGTCTTCTTCTTCGGACAGGCGTGCAATCAGCACGGTTTTGCTGATCGGGTTGTTGCTGCCTGACAGGCGGGCGGCCGCTTCGAGGCGTTTGGCCTTGTCGCTGCTGCTCAGCAAAATCGTGGCGCGCACCATCTCGAGCTGGCTTTTCAGCGCCGGCACGGTCTCGGCGGCATACGCTTTCTCAATCAAGGGCAGACGGGCTTCGTCGGCGCCGCCGGACAGGGTCTTGATGGCTTCGGCGCGGACTTTTTCGTCCTTCGAGAACAGCTTGAGCGCAGCCAGTGCATTGTCGAGTTCGCCGCGCATCAGGTTGTTGTTGATCACGTCCTCGGCGTCTGCGGGCACCGGCAGTTCGGCGCCGCTGACCGGGTCGTAAGCCTTGTCGTCCTTGATCACAAACACCTTGTCGCCCGCCGTCTTGACCGCGTCATCGGCCAGGGCCTGGATGAAGGCCGCGGTTTTGTCGTCCGGCACGGCAGACGCTTTGACCAGCGCCTCGACCCGGGTTTCGGTCTCACCCAGCGCCATGCCCCTGACCTCGTCGGACGTCAGGGCGTGGGCACCGGCGGACAGTAAAAAAGCGGCGGATAAAAGAAGTGTGCGCATCATCATGGTAAAGAACCTGTAGGGTGGGTACCGCAGCGCGCCGGTGCGGCTTGCTGCGGTGCCCAGACTGCAACTTCCTTGAATCGAGCTGACCTGATTCATGCACCGGAGTAGTGCAAGAACTGGGCCAGACCAAAAAAAGCCGCACCTGTTTCAGCAAACCAGGTGCGGCATGCACCGCAAGGCACGAGCCCCGCGGTGGCGGCCTTATTTGGCGGCCATTTTTGCCGGCTCGTCAGGCTTCTTGTCGTTGCCTTCGATGTAGGGGCTCCATGGCTTGGCTTTCACCGGGCCGGGCGTCTTCCACACCACGTTGAACTGGCCGTCGGCCTTGATCTCGCCGATGAACACCGACTTGTGCAGGTGGTGGTTTTTCTCGTCCATCTTGGAGACGATGCCCGACGGTGCCTTGAAGGTCTGGCCGGCCATCGCGGCGATGACCTTGTCGGTGTCGGTGGACTTGGCTTTCTCGACAGCCTGTTTCCACATGTTGATGCCGATGTAGGTGGCTTCCATCGGGTCGTTGGTCAGCGGCTTGTCCTTGTGGCCGGCGATGCCCTTGGCCTTGGCGTAGTCCGACCACTTCTTGATGAACTCGGTGTTGGCCGGGCTCTTGATCGACTGGAAGTAGTTCCAGGCAGCCAGGTGGCCGACCAGCGGCTTGGTGTCCACGCCGCGCAGTTCTTCCTCGCCCACCGAGAAAGCAACCACGGGAACGTCCTTGGCTTTCAGGCCGGCATTGCCCAGTTCCTTGTAGAAAGGAACGTTGGAGTCACCGTTGATCGTGGAGACCACCGCGGTCTTGCCACCGGCAGAGAACTTCTTCACGTCAGCCACGATGGTCTGGTAGTCGGAGTGGCCGAACGGTGTGTATTTCTCGTCGATGTCGCTGTCCTTGACACCCTTGCTTTTCAGGTAGGCGCGCAGGATCTTGTTGGTGGTGCGTGGGTAGACATAGTCGGTGCCCAGCAGGACCCAGCGCTTGGCGCCGCCGCCAGCCTTGCTCATCAGGTAATCGACGGCAGGAATGGCTTGCTGGTTCGGGGCTGCACCGGTGTAGAACACGTTCTTGGACAGCTCTTCACCTTCGTACTGCACCGGGTAGAACAGCAGGCCGTTCATTTCCTCGACCACCGGCAACACCGACTTGCGGGACACCGAGGTCCAGCAACCGAAAATCACCGAAACCTTGTCCTGGCCCAGCAGCTGTTTGGTTTTTTCAGCAAACAGCGGCCAGTTGGAAGCCGGATCCACGATCACAGGCTCCAGCTTCTTGCCCATCACGCCACCCTTGGCATTGATTTCGTCAATCGCCATCAGCACGGTGTCTTTCAACACGGTTTCCGAGATGGCCATGGTGCCCGACAGGCTGTGCAGAATGCCCACCTTGATGGTGCCGCCCGACTGGGCATGGGCTGGCAGGACAGAGAGGCCCGCCAGGGCGACGGCGGCGCTGAGCGCCTTGAGGGTAAAACGACGTTGCATGTTCAGCTTCTCCGGTAGGTGGTGATCATTGGTCGCTCCGCAAAAGCCGGAAAGAGGCTTTGACGAAACGATGAGCTGATTCTGGGGACCGGAGCGCGAACGGGCTATACGCCGGGTGGCGTATGTAGGAAGGGGACTACAGCCGTCGCCGGGCGCAAACCTGCGATAGTTGCGGCATGGCAGCTCACCCCGCCCTTCGAAGGCTTGTCCCCGTTCTGCTGCTGGCGCTCGCCTGCTGGCTGCCGACCCAGGTGCATGCCATAGAACCGGGCAGGAATACCAGGACAGACAACCCGGTGGACCAGGCGACCTCTGCCCTGATGTACCCGCTGTATCTGGGCGACCGACTTTTGCAAATACCCGGTAGTTTTCTCACCCTGATCGGGCCCTTCGATCCGCAGCGCAAGGCCTACACGGGAAGCGCCTCGCTGCAGGTCGTTTTTCCCGCGCTTGAAGGGCTCACGCCCCTGACGCGTGACATCTTCAAAGGCCCTTCCCGGCACAACAGTCCGCTGGTGCGAATCGAGATTTTGTACAACCCGCGTTACCGCTACAACACCGCTATCGACTATTTGAAGGACGTCGCAGGAGACAGCTTCACTCCCAAGGGTATTGCCCAACCCGCAGGCGTGCTGGACTTGCATCAATTCGAGCCTCAGCAAATAAAGCCGGCTCGGTACGAGTACCTCTACCAAGAGTTGCAGGACGGACAGTACTTTGTCGCCCAGTGCACGCTGCCCGCCGCGTCACTGATAGACACCTGCAATGTTTCCCGGCTGCTGACGGGCAACGTCATCCTGCGTTATCACTTCCCGAAGAGCTTGCTGAAAGACTGGCGAACGCTGGACAGAGGCGTTGTGGAATTGATCAAGGGCTTTGCGGCGCGGCCAAGCACCAACAGCCCCAGATAACTGACCCCAGGAATTCAAGCGTCGAGCGAATATTCAGAGAGATGAGACCCGCTGCATGAACATCCGCGTCGCCAGCAGCCCTGCCGGCGTCCAGTGCTGGCCGGGCGCCATGGCCTGCACCAGCAGCCGGCCCTGGCCGCATGCGTCGAGCGTGGCGAGTTGCTGCGAGAGTGACTGCAGGTCGACATCGAGCAAGTCTTGCGCGTCGTTGGCGCCAGCCACGTCAAAGGTCGACAGGCCCCGCGTGGCCGCCAGCCGCGCCGCCACCCGGAAGCTGGGCCGGCGCGCGGTGTGGGTGTCGCCGACCGCCTCGGTGTAGGCGCGGCCGTCCTGGCTGGCATCGCCGCGTATCCAGTCGTGGATCAGTTGCAGCTCGTACGGACTGAACACACCGAACATCTCGGCGCGTGCGCCTTGCAGCAGGCCCCAGAAGCGGCTTTCTTCCACGGGCGCGCCGCGCCTGATCCAGCCGGCTTTCTGCAATGCGCCCAGGAACTCCGGGATGTCTTCCTTGCGTGCCAGCCAGTCGTTGATGTTGCGACCGGCGACGCGGCAATAGTCGGAATGGGCGCCGTGGCCGGCGGCACTTTTGTGCGAAAAGATGCGCACCACTTCGCGTTCAATGTCGAACCCGGCGATCACATCGGTGCTGCCGACGCCCGCGTTGCTGAGCTGGTAACCCTGCCGGACCCGGCGCCAGAAGTCGTCGGCATCCCCCAGGCGCGGCAGGTTGTCCAGCACCGCCTGCACCGCGCGCTTTGCATGGCCCGTGTCCGGATTGTCCACGGTCACATGCAGCTGGAAGTAGTACGGGTCCAGCCCCAGTTCGTTGAGCTCATAGGCGCTGATCAACAGGTGCAGCGGCAGCTGTTCATAACCGAGGTTGAAGCCAATCACCTCGGGCAAATAGTCCTCCGCGCTGCAGGCCAGCGCGAGCTGGATCACGCCCTGGGTGTACAGCTCGTCGTCAAGCCCGTCGAGCGACTCCAGGCCATAACGCGCCATCAGCGCGCGGTAAATCACCACATGGTTCTTGTCCGCCGCCCCATCGCCAAGTTCCTCGACATAGGTGCGCAACAGGTCGGCGAAGCGGGGGTTGCGCCAGTGCTTGAGCAGGCCGTAAAGCCAGGCGCCATCGACCAGCTTGGTCGGCGCCACCGCACGCAGGAAATACAGCGCATGCGCGCGGTTGCTGAAGTAGCGGCGCGGGGCGCCGGCCTGGCGTTGCTCCAGGTAATGCCCGTACGCCGCGGTCGCGCTTTGCGCGCCGGTTTGCATCCAGGCCTCGAGTTCCTGCGGCGTCGCCGGCAGCTCACAAGCGCCACCGGCGACCCCGGCGATCTGCTGATCCAGGAAACCGGCAGCGGCGGCCTTCAGGCTGACACCGGCGTGGCCTTGCAACAGCAGGTGGTGGAAAGACGCCAGCGAACCGCCGGGCAGGGCAAGGCGGGACGTGGGCACCGGCGGCGCCGCACAGGGCGGAGGAGAAAAACAGTCGGTCGCAGAAATGTACATGGTCGGGCTGGCGGGGCGGGCTGGTTGGCAGCTCTCGACATTGCATGGCGCCCGACGCGCGCCGTATAGGTGACCCCCGCCATCCGGGGTGGGAGTAGGCCTACCCGCCCTGGCCGCGCGCCCCCTGGCTCTGGGCCAGGCGCGCAGTCAATCCGCGGCGGGCGGGGCCGATGGCGCCACCGGCACGGGCGCCGGCGCGGCCAGCGGGGCGGCGGCTTGCGCCGGCGGGCGCAGCGCCGGTTGCGCGGCTTCCTCGCGCGCCTTGGCGAACAGGTCCCAGGCGGCCATGAACATCGCCGCCACCACCGGGCCGATCACAAAACCGTTCAACCCGAAAATCGCCATGCCGCCCAGGGTGGAAATCAGCACCACGTAGTCAGGCATCTTGGTGTCCTTGCCGACCAGCAGCGGACGCAGGATGTTGTCCACCAGGCCAATCACCAGCACGCCAAAAGCGGTCAGGATCAGGCCCTTGCCGATGTCGCCGGTGACCAGGAAATACACCGCCACCGGCCCCCAGACCAGCGCCGCGCCCACCGCCGGCAGCAGCGAGAGAAACGCCATCAGCGTGCCCCACAACACCGGCGCGTGAATGCCCAGCATCCAGAAAATCAGGCCGCCGAGGGCGCCCTGCAGCATGGCCACCACCACGTTGCCCTTGACGGTGGCGCGGATCACGGTGATGAACTTGCCCGACAACTCGTGCTTGATACCGGACTCCAGCGGCACCGCATCGCGAATACGCCGCGCCAGCGCGCCGCCGTCACGCAACAGGAAAAACAGGATGTAAAGCATCACGAAAAAGCTGACCACAAAATCGAAGGCGTTTTGCCCGATGTTCAGCGCCTGCGTGGCCAGGAACTGGCTGCCCTTGGAAATACTGGACGACACCCGCTCAAGGATGACGCCGGTGCTGCTCAAACCGAAGCGGTCCAGCAGCCCGGTGACCCAGGCCGGCAGCGCGCCGTACACCTGCTGGAAATAAAGACCGACGCTGAATTCACCCGACTGCATGCGCGCATACAGGGCCGTCGCTTCCTGCACCAGCGAGGCGACGATCAGGCCCAGCGGCAGGATCACCGCCACCAGGATGATGACCAGCGCAGCCAGTGCGGCCAGTGTGCGCCGGCCCGGCATGAGCTTGAGCAGGCGCACAAACAGCGGCGTGAACATCAGCGCAAAGATGGCGCCCCAGAACACCGCGCCATAAAACGGCCACAACACCCAGACAAAGGCCAGCGACACCCCCAGCAGCAGCAGCAGGAAAAACCGGTTTTCGAGGGACGATGAGCGGGCGATGCTGGAGAGTTTCATGGTGCGGTGCCTGTGCAGAAAAATGGGCCGGAATTCACAGCGATGGTATCGGCAAAACTTTCAGGCCTTGTGGCCGCCCGCTATTTGCTATTGAATCAATAGCTTCCCGCCCTTGCCAGTCATGGGCTGGAGGCCATTCTGGGTGTTTTTCTGCAGCCAGGTCGATGCCGCTGGCCGGCGCTGCTGCAGCCGCCGCCATGCAAAGAAATGTGTCGTGAACCGCGCCGGATGTAAAGCGGCGAAACACCCTGCAAAAGCGCTGGCATCCGGGGCCCGGCCGGCGTCCAATGGTGGCCTGTCTGACCACCGGCGTTCATGCTCATGATTTTTCACTCCCCGCGTCATCCCCCCTCCCCCACCCGCCCAGGCACTTGCGCGGCATCCGCTGTTCGCGCGTCGCCTGCCTTGTGGCTGCTCGGCACCGGCCTGGCCCTGAGCACGGCCGCCTGCCTCTTTGCCGCGGGTGCGCTGGCGCAGCCAGCCGTCCCGGCCCCGGCACCCGCCGTCACCGCCACTGCCGCGCCCGCTGAACCCAAATACACGGTTGCGCAAATTGCGCAGGCTTTTGGTTTTATCGACGGTAACAAGGACGGCAAGCTCAGCCGCGAGGAAGCCGCCGGCTTCCGCGGCGTCGCGCGCCACTTTGACGCGGCCGACAGCAACAAGGACGGGCTGCTGTCACGCCGCGAATTTGAGAGCGCGCTGGCCGGCGACAAAAATCGCTGAAACCCCGCGCCGCGCCCCGGTGGGTCCGGATTTGTAGGACAAAGCCGCATCAAGGCCGCAGAACCGGCAAACAGCCAACCAAAGTACAACTATCGCGTTATATATGGGTCGGGATGCCGACCGGACCCCGTCCGCTGTGCCCAAAAACTCAAACCCACGAGGTGACACGATGAACACTGCCCTGCGCTCCCGCTTTTCCCCGCTTCCGCTGGTCCTGATCGCGGCCCTGATGGCTGGCTCGGCCTGGGCTGAAAAACCCGAATGGGCCGGCCAGGGCAAAGGCGGCAAACACGAGCAGAAAGAAAACCGCGGCGACAGGCGCGACGACATGCGGGGCAGCGGCAACAAGGACGCACAGGTCCGCGTGGCACCCGCCCAGGTCAGCATTGGCGCCTACTTCGGCGCACCGCAACGCACGGCGGTACAGCAGTATTACGGCCAACAATTTCGTGCCGGCAAATGCCCGCCCGGCCTGGCGAAAAAGAACAACGGTTGCCTGCCCCCCGGCCAGGCCAAAAAATGGGCCGTGGGCCAGCCGCTCCCGAGCGACATACGCTACTACCCGGTGCCTCAGCCCGTGCTGCTGCAACTGGGCGCGCCGCCCGCCGGCCACAAATATGTCCGCGTCGCGGCCGATATCCTGCTGATTGCCGTCGGCACCGGCATGATTGTCGACGCGATCCAGGACCTGGGCAGCATGTAAGCCTGCTTGGACAGATGGAACGCGCGCCGCATCCCGCGCTCGCCGGCCTGGTCCGGTCGGTCTGGCTCAGCACGCCCGCCGCGCCGCCTGCCCCGGCGCCCTCGCATGAACTGATGATGCCGACCGGCGAGATGCACCTGGTGCTGCGCCTGACCGGGCCGTCCATCGCCGTTTTTGACGGGCTGGACGACCCCGTGCCCAAAAACTTCGGCCACGCCGTGGTCAACGGCGCGCGCGCCGGCGCCTACGCCAAGCCGGTGGCGGCCGGCTCTGCGTCGATTGGCCTGCAACTGCAACCGGGCGCGTCGCAGGCCCTGCTCGGCCTGCCAGCCGATGAACTGGCCGGGCGCCATGTGCGGCTCGAAGACCTCTGGGGCAGCGACGCCGGCTTGCTGCATGAGCGGCTGCTGGGTGCGCCATCGGCCGGCGACAAGCTGCGCTGCCTGGAAGCCTTCCTGATGACCCGCCTGCAGCGCTCGCCGGCGCCTGGCGCCCATCCGGCCGTGCTGGCCGGCCTGCAGCAATTGCACGCCGGCGGCAGCGTGGCTGCCGCGGCCCGCCACAGCGGCTACAGCCAGCGGCAGTTCATGCGGCTGTTTGTGCAGGCGGTCGGCCTGCCACCCCGGCTCTACCTGCGGGTCCAGCGATTCCAGAAGGCGCTGCGCCTGATGCAGGACCTTGGATCACGGCCAGCCTGCCTGGCCGATGCCGCTTTCGGCGCGGGCTACACCGACCAGCCGCACTTCAACCGTGACTTCCGCGAATTTGCAGCACTGACGCCCCGGCAGTACCGCGCCGCCAGGCCGGCTGCCGCCAGCCATGTGCCGGTGTCCTGGGCGGCCGGAAGCGATGGCCGATTTGTTCAAGACAGGCGCAAACAGGCCGCCTAGACTGCGTGGTCCGGTGTGCATCCGCGCATCTGCCTGTTTTCGAGGAGACCTCCATGGCGATTCACGAACTGTTTGCCTGCATGCGTGTCAAGGACACCAGCGCCGCAATTGGCTTTTACACCCGCGTCTTCGGCGTGACTGAAAAATTCCGGCTGGTCGAGCCCGGCGGACGCGTCGGCCATGCCGAACTCGACTTCAAGGGCGCAACCCTGATGCTGTCGGACGAGTTTCCGGAGTACGGCATGCTGGCGCCGCAGTCCGGCGCAGCGCAGGCCATGAGCCTGCACCTGCATGTCGACAACTGCGACGAGGTGATCGCACGCGCGCTGGAGGCCGGCGCCACGCTGGAGATGGCGGCGCAGGACCAGTTTTACGGCGAACGCTCCGGCAGTTTCATCGATCCCTTCGGCCACCGCTGGAATGTGGGCCACCACATCGAGGACCTCAGCACCGACGAGATGCAGCGGCGCTACACCGCGATGCTGGCCGCACCTTCGGCCTGATCTTGCTACCAAAACAATAGCTGCGTGCGCTTGTCCGGCATGGGCTGGAGGCCAATTGAATGCAAAACCAAAGAACCCGGCCGGTCAGTGCCCGGCCGCTGCCGCGTCGCCAAGCACGCGCTGCAGGGTCTGCAGCAACTCCTCGTTGGTGGTCTGGGCCTTGAGCAGCACGGCCGCCACCAGCGCGTGCTGTTGCCGGTCCACATCCTGCGCAGAAAACACCACCACCGGCGGCGGCAGGGTCATGGCCTCGATGTCGGCCAGCAAATCCCAGCCCGAGGTTTCACCCAGCGCCAGGTCCAGCAGAACCAGGTCGAAATGCTGCTGACGCAGGCGCGCTCGCGCCTCGGCGAGCGTGGCGGCAAACTCGAAGGTCGCGAAGTCCTGGGCGATGGTTGCGGCAATACGCTGGATGTCCAGGTCGTCCTCGACATGCAGGATGCGCGGCTTGCTGCCGGCGCCGGCAATCGCGCGTCGCAAGCCGACGATCAGCAGGTTCTGGTCGATCGGCTTTTCCAGCCAGTCCGACACGGACAGCAACTGGTTGTTGAACTGCAGCGCACCCTCCGCGGCGCTGGCCGACACCACCACAATCGGCAAGTCCCGCGTCGCCGCCTGGCTGCGCAGCGTCCGGATCAGCGTGAGCCCGTCCGCATCGGGCAGGCTCAGGTCCACCGTCATGGCGGCATAGGCACGCAGCGCCAGCCGGGCCTGCGCCTGCGCCGCGTTGTGCGCCTCATCGGCGTCGAAACCGCCGCGGTCCAGCATCAGCACGATCAGCCGTGCAATGTCCGGGTCGTCCTCGCACACCAGCACGCGCGGACGCGCAACGCCGCCAGACGGCGCCGCAACCGGCGCGGTCGCTGATGCCGGCGCCATGGCCGGCTCCTTCCACTCCGGCAGTTCAAAAAAGAAGGTGGTGCCGGCACCGGCTTCGGTGCTGAAGCCGATGCTGCCACCGAGCCGCTCGACGATGGCGCGCGAGATGTTCAGCCCGAGCCCGGTACCGCCCTTGGCCCGCGTGTCGGAAGCGTCCGCCTGGGAAAACTTCTGGAAGATGCGCTTGCGGAATTCCTCGGGGATCCCGGGGCCGCGGTCGCGCACCTCGACCCGCACACGGGCAGCGGCGCCGCGCAGCAGAACCACCTCCACCGGCATGCCTGGCGGGGAAAACTTCATCGCATTGGACAGCAGGTTGGTGATGACCTGGACCAGGCGGTCACTGTCGCCCCTGACCAGCAACGTGCCGTCGGGCATCTCCAGGGCCAGCGGGACCTGGTGCGCCGTGCTGTAGTGGCTGTTGGCTGCCAGCACCTGGGCCAGCAGCGGCCCCATGTCGATGGGCTGCACATTGAGCCCGATCTTGCCGGACTCGATCTTCTCGATGTCCAGGATGTCGTTGATCAGCCGGATCAGGCGTTCGCAGTTGTTGCTGGCAATGGCGATCAGGTTTTTCGCGGCGTCCGGCAACACACCGGCCACCCCGCCGGAAATCAGGCCCAGCGAACCGCGGATCGAGGTCAGCGGCGTGCGCAGCTCGTGACTCACGGTGGAGACGAACTCGGTTTTCATGCGGTCAATGCGCTTGAACTCGGTGACGTCGTTGGCCAGCGAATAAAAGCCGATGACCCGGCCGTCGACATCGTCGCTGTAGCGCGGGAAATAGTTGACGATGTAGTCGCGCATGTCACCCTGCGGCGTCTGGCGGTGGCGCTCGAACACCACCGGATAACCCGACAGCACCTCCTCGACCCAGGGGCGCGCGAGCGCATAACCTTCCTCGCCCAGCACCTCGCGCATGGTGCGTCCGTTGATCTGGTCGCGCGGCAGGCCCAGGCCCTCTGCATAGGCGCGGTTGTGGAAACGGAACACCTGGCCGGCATCGACATAGGCGATGAAGGCCGGAACGGTGTCGGTGATGTCGCGCAACTGCGACTCGCTGGCCCGCAGCGCTTCCTGGACCTGGCGCATGGCCGTGGTGTCCCGGCCTGTGCCGTGGTAGCCGGTGAAGCGCCCGGACGCGTCGAAAATCGGCACGCCACTGATGCTGACATGGCGAATCGCCCCGTCGCCGTCGAGCCGGGTGACTTCGAAGTCGCGAAACACCTCGTGCCGTTCGAGTTGCGCACGGTGCGCCGCCCAGACACTGTCGCTCATGCCCACAGAGGGCAGCTCCCAGCGTGTTTTGCCGATCGAGCTGTTGCCGCTGAACGCTGCCGTGTGCGCGTGGCGTACTTCGCCTGAAATCTGGACAAAGCGGAACTGGTCGTCCTGCTCCCAGAACCAGTCGGAGGACAGCTCGGTCAGCGCGCGGAAACGTTCCTCGCTCTCGCGCAGCACCGCCTCGGCATTCCTGCGCACGGTGATGTCCTGCACCTGCGAGATGAACAGCAGGGGACGCCGGTCCGCGTCGCGCACCAGCGAGCAGCTCAGGTGCGCCCAGACGATGCGGCCGCTTTTGTGAAAGTACCGTTTTTCCCACTGGTAGGTCTCGATCTCGCCGGCCAGCGCCCGCTTGCGCTGCAGCACGTCGAACTCGACGTCGTCCGGATGGGTCACGTCATGGACGGTACGCGACAGCATCTCGGCTTCGGAGTAGCCCAGCATCTGGCAGAAGGCGCTGTTGACACGCAGGCGGCGCGAGTCCACGGCGATCAGCGCCATGCCGATGGCCGAATGTTCGAAGGCATTGCTGAACTGCTGGTCACTGAGGCTGAAGGCATCGTTGTCGCTGCTGACCGGCCCGGCCGCCAGCGACGCGCCGGGGCTGCCCCCCGCGCCCGGCACCAGCAGGCTGCCGCGCGACATCCGCGCCAGCGCGAAACCGGCTTCGTCGGCCCGATCGGCCTGCGGCTGCTCGCTGCCGAGCGTGAAATAGAAGGTGCTGCCCTGGCCCAGCGCGGATTGCGCCCAGATGCGCCCGCCATGGCGCGTGACAATCCGCTTGACCGTGGCCAGGCCGATGCCGCTGCCTGCAAACTCATCGGGAGAATGCAGGCGCTGGAAGGTGCCGAACAGCTTGTCGACATACGCCATGTCGAAACCGGCGCCGTTGTCCCGCACAAAATACACCGGCTGCTTGTCGGGCCCGGTGTCGCGGCCGACCGAAATTTCCGCTTCCGTGGTTTTCGAGGTGAACTTCCAGGCGTTCGAGATCAGGTTCTCGAGCACCTGCCGCAGCAATGTGGTGTCCGCACGCACCAGCAGGCCGGGCTCGACCTGGACCCGCACCCGGCGGCCGGCATCGCGCTCGGCGTGCTGCCGCAACAGCTGGCCGGCTTCTTCGCTGATGTCCATGGGCTCCCAGCGCAGGCTGGTGCGCGAGAGCTGGGCCAGCGACAGCAGGCCGTCGGTCAGCTCGCCCATGCGTTGCACACCGGTGCGAATGCGCGCCAGGTAGTGCTCAGCCTTGTCACCCATGCCGGGCGGCAGCGCTTTCTGCAGCAGGGCGCTGAAACCGTCGATGGAACTCAGCGGCGAGCGCAGGTCGTGCGCCACCGAGTAGGAAAACGCCTCCAGCTCCTTGTTGGCGGCCTCGAGCTGGGCGGTGCGGCGCAACACGCGGTTTTCCAGGTCCACATTGAGCCGGACGATCTCCATTTCATCGCGCTTGCGCTTGCTGATGTCCGTGATGGTGGTGACAAAACCGGTCGGCACCGTGGTGCCGCCTTCAAACAGCGGCAGCACGTTGATTTGCGCCCACAGGACGCTGCCGTCGGGCTTGCGGTAACAGAGCACCTGGTTGACCTGGGCCTGGCCGGTGCGCCTGGCGACCACACTGGGCATCTCTTCCTCGGGCAACATGGAGCCGTCCTCGCGCATGCGCTGCCAGTCCCAGTCCACCGAGGTCCTGCCCTTCATCTGGGCCAGGGTCCGGCCCAGGATGCGCTCGGCGCTGGCGTTGCAGTCGATGACCTGCCCATCGGCATCACGCAGCACCACGCCCTCCGCGAGGGCCGCCACCACGGCGCGGAAACGCGCCTCGCTGGCGCGCAGCGCGGTTTCGGTCAGCTTGCGCGTGGTGATGTCCGAGCCGACACCGCGGTAGCCCGCAAAGTTTCCGCTGGCGTCGAAAAAGGGCTCGCCGCTGATGCACAGAACGCTGACCCGGCCGTCGCGGTCCTGCCGCTGGTACTCGAAGTCGCGAAAAGTGTCATGCCGCTCCAGCACCGCCCGGTGGTCCGCCCAGAGTTGCCGGTTGACCGGGCTGCTGTCGATCTCCCAGCGTGCCTTGCCGATGAAGCCGTCGATCCAGCGCCGGTCTTCCTCGGTTTCGCCGCCTGACAACACGGTCAGGCGGAACTGCCCGTCGGTCTCCCAGTACCAGTCTGAAGACAGCTGCGTCAGGCTGCGGAACTGCAGCTCGCTCTGGCGCAGCCGGGCTTCGGCCGCCAGGCGTTCGGTGATGTCTTCGGCGGTGATCAGCAGGTGGCTCACCTGGCCACCGGCGTCCCTGAGCGCGACCTTTCGCATGTGCACATGGATGGTGCCGCGGTGCCGGGTGACGGCCAGCCGGTCGGGGAAATCCTCGGGGATGCCGCTGCGGATCTGCGCCAGATCGGCGGCGTACATCCTGTCGGCGTCTTCGGCTGGCCAGAGGTCGTGTACCGTGCGACCGATGGCCTCCTCGCGTGTCACGCCGTACAGGTCCTGCGCCGCCCGGTTCCAGACCCGAATCGGGTGCCGGCCTTCCACCGACTTCAGCTGCAGCGCAATCGGGACGCTGTCGACGATCTGGTTGAGAAAGTCAAAGTCCTGGCGCTGGGCCTCGTCGGCACGACGGGCCGCGCTGATGTCGCGGGCGGTGCCGCGATAGCCTCTGAAGTGGCCCTGGCTGTCGAACAGCGGCACCCCGCTGATCGAAAAGCAGGTGGAGGTGCCGTCCGGCAGCGTGCGCCGGTACTCGAAGCCGCGAAACGGCTGGCGCGCATCGAGCAGCGCGCGGTGCGCCTCCCACGAGCTGCTCAGTGGCATGATGCCTGGCAACTCCCAGCGGCACTTGCCGATGGCGTCGTCAATCATTTCGTCGTTGAATTTGCTGCTGCCCGTGGCCACCTCAAACTCGACGAAGCGATGGTCCGCATCCTGCTCCCAGTACCACTCGCCGGAAATCGCCGCCAGGCTGCGCAGCGCATTGCCCTTGAGCGTGCTCAGCGCAAATTGCTGCTCCGCCAGTTCGCGCCGGAGCGCTTCATTGGCCCGGGTAAGTTCGGCGACCTCGGCTTTCAGGCGCTCATGCGCCTGCTGCAGCGACTGGTCAGGCTTCAAGACGATCTCCGGCAACCGCAGCCCGGCAACGCGCAGGGCAAGGCCGGCCGGTGCGCCATCGGGGTCTGGAAAAGGCTGTCCGCCAGCGGGCTCGCAGTGGATCTTGGTGTCATGTCCTGCCTGTCCTTCCAGGGGAGGGAGGCGCGCCCACCCGGAGGTCGGCGCATGGTGTCAACTCAAGTGTCCGTGATCAGGCGTGCCGGCGACATAGGGATAAGTCCTTGTTGGCTGTGGGACACCCATGCCGGACCCACCGCCCGCCCCGCCTCACTGCAGCGGGATTTTGAGCGCGCGATCCACCGGAACCGACGCCACGCTGTTTTGCGGCGAACCTTCGATCACGCGATCGGAATAGGTCAGGTACACCAGCGTGTTGCGGGGCGCGTCCACCATGCGGACGATGCGTATTTTCTTGAAGATCAGCGAAATACGCTCGCTGAAGACCTCTTCCTGCACCGGCAGGGGTTTGACAAAGGACACCGGCCCGACCTGGCGGCAGTCGATGGAGGCTTCCGACCGGTCCTCGGCCAGACCGACCGCGCCCTTGATCCCGCCGGTTTTGGCGCGCGACACATAACAGGTGACGCCCTTGACCTTGGGATCGTCGTGTGCATCCACCACGATCTTGTGGTCGGGACCGAAAAACTTGAACACCGTGTCGACTTCGCCGATGGTCTGGGCATGAAGCGGCGTGAGGGCAGCGCTCAACAGGGCAATCATCAGGGCGGCGTGGGGGGTCATGGTGTTTCCTCGGCAATCAGCACCCCACTATAACGACGCCACGCCGGAACGCGGCAAACCACGTTCCGGCCGGCTCAATAACGCCGCGGATCGTTGGGCCGGCGGTCATCGCGGTTGCGCACACCGTCGCCATCGCGATCGCGGTCGGCGCGGTTGGGCACGCCATCGCGGTCCCGGTCGCCGTGGTACGGACCGCCGTGGGACCGGTGCGGCGGGCCGGCGTCGTACGGGACGGCCACACAACCAGCCAGCATGGCCGCGGCGACAAGCAAAAGGGCTGCTTTTTTCATCGGATTCTCCTGTGATACAGCTGAAAACGCTGCCTCCCGATTGCAGGGCAGCCGCGTGTCGTGCGCATGTGTCGCAAGCGCATGCCGCGTGAAGCTGGTTACCAGATGTGCCGTTGGCTGCCGCGGCCGGCCGTGAATTGCCATCGAATGCAGGGCTGACCATGCAGGACAGGCGGGGGCTCAGGCCCTGACGGGTCAGCATTCGGCGGCCAAACGGGGCGCGCGGGGCGGCCTGCACTGGCGCCGGGTTAGCATGGTGGCCTGTCACCCCCTTGCTGCCTGGGAAAACTGAATGAACTGCCTGCGAAACCTGATTTTTGCGACCGGCCTGCTGGCCGCCGCTGCCTGGCTGCATGCTGCCGGCCCGGCTGCCGCGGCGGCCGCGCATCCCATCGTTGGCACCTGGAGCTGGGTGACGTTTGGCGGAAGTTGTAACGAGACCTGGCAGTTCCGGCCCAACCGGACCATGCTGGGCACCAGCGGCGAGGAAGTGGCCGAAAAAATTTACGAGATTTCAGCGGCACCGGACGCCGGCGGCTTTTACAAGCTGGTCGAAACCGTGGTGCGCCAGAACGACAAAAAGGATTGCGCCGGCGCGCTGCTGGACGGGCCGGGAGAACAAAGCACCCGCTTCATCCAGTTCAGTCCGCAACGCGACAAACTGCTGGTGTGCCAGACAGCGGCGCTCAGTGCGTGCTTCGGCCCGCTCAAGCGCGTGCCTTGATCCATCGAAAAAGGGAAAGACACCCCAGCTGGGCTGGGTTGTCGGGGCCGCGCCGGGCGGACGCCTGCGCGTCCGCGCCGGGCGGCGAGCCACCTCAGCCTGGATTGACCGTACCGGCGCGCCGGCGACGCGTGGTCGCCGGTGTGCTGGGCACGCCATCGACCGCGCTGCGCTTGTTCACATAGTTGCGATACAGCTTGGCGGCCAGGCCGGAAGTGATGGCGAAAACAATCAGTTTGCGGAACATGGGGGTCGCTCCTTAAAACACACCGAACAACATCAGAAGAATGATGACGCTGATCGGAACACCGAGTAGCCAGGCAATGATGGGCATTTGTTTTCTCCAAAGTTGATTCAAGAACCCAAAAGATAAATGCACTCTTTTGCCGCAGCTGCGGGAGCGCGCCCAAAGCACGGGTAGGGCCACGCCTACACTGCTTCGGTGCAGGCGGCGCTTGAGAAAGCGCGGCGCACCGGCCACAGTCTGTATATTCCGCAAGGCAGCGGCAGGCCCTGGCAAACCGCTCCCTTCTGACACCACCATGAAAAAACTCTACCGATATTTCTTTCGCGGCCTGATCACCGTGCTGCCCGTGGCGCTCACGCTGTACCTGCTTTACATCTTTCTGGCGTGGACCGAAAAACTCACACTGTGGGTGCTGAGCCCGGTCATCGGCGGCTTTTATGTGCCGGGCATGGGGCTGGTGTCGGGCGTGCTGATCATCCTGCTGATCGGCTACCTGGTGTCCAAACCCGGGGTGCGCCGCCTGTTGTCGATTGTCGAGTTGCCCTTCACCAACCTGCCGGTGGTCAAAAGCATCTACAGCTCGCTCAAGAGTTTTGCCGACTATTTTTCACCCTCGGGCAAGCCCGGCGAACAAAGCGTCGTGATCCTGCGCATGCCCGGCCACCCGCTCGAAATTGTCGGCCTGGTGACGCGCCGCGGCTTTGCCGATCTGCCCCCGGGTTTCCTGCCCGGTGAACGTGTGGCCGTCTACCTGCCCATGGGTTACATGATTGGCGGCTACACGGTGTTTGTGCCGGTCGAGTGGGTGCAGCCGATCGACATGTCGGTCGAGGAAGCGATGCGCTCCTCGCTGATCGCCTGGATGGCGCGGCCGGCATCACCTCCCCCCGGCGCGGGGCCTGCGCCCTGAGCCAGCTACACGCGCCGCGGCCAGCCCGACGGGGCCATTCGCAGCGCGGATAAAAAAACGGGGCGCTGGGCCCCGTTTCTGTTTTTCAGTGCGCCTGGCGCGAAGGACCGGGTCCACGGCCGGCAATGTGCCGGAAAGTGATGCGGCCCTTGCTCAGGTCGTAAGGCGACAGCTCCAGCGACACCTGGTCACCGGCCAGGATGCGGATGTGGTTCTTGCGCATCTTGCCGGAGGTGTAGGCCACCAGCTTGTGGCCGTTGTCCAGCGTCACGCGAAAACGCGAGTCGGGCAGCA